>CAMCXM010000004.1 GCA_945883425.1 Spirosoma fluviale | reverse complement strand
AAAGACGGCATCCATACCCATGATCTGGCTCTTTTCGTAATTGTTGGTGATCCACCAGACGAGATACTTGAAGATTTCTTTGCTGGTCGATTTTTTCAGAAGGTAATCGGCTTCCTTGTTGATGGAATCCGGAATCTGAAGCGTGAGTTTGGTGATGTACTGCTCTATTTTTCCGTGGAAGAGCGGGGTGCGGACCATGCGATCGTCGGTGAGATCGATGTTGTCCATAAAATGTGATTTGTAGTAACGAAACTGGAAAACGGAATCTTTCCGTCCGTTCGAAAGTGTGGGCGCTTCCGGCACTTCAGGTTCCTGTGCGGCTTTGAAAAGCTTAACAGCGAAGCTATTTGGAAAGTCGGCAAACAATTTTTCGCGGAACGCTTTCACTTCTTTATCAATGGCCTCCAGCTGCTTTTTAATGAGAGCGGTACTGTCGGCATTTTTAGTTTTGGAAAGTCTGGCTTTGATCGGGCCTGCCTCTTTGGCTTTGTCCGACATGGTTTTCTGGTAGCTGTAAAACACCATATTCTCCACGCCTTCCTTTACCTTCATGGTACCAACGGCGTCGCTGCTGTCGAACTCAAGCGACTGAAATTGTTCGCCCACCAGAAATTCCACATACTTGTTTCGTGGAAGTACCAGCAGATAAACTCCCTCCGGAAGTTCTTTTTTTCCCTTGAATTGCAAACCACCTTTCGAGTCAAACCGGGCGGTATCCTTTGGAATGTACTGGTTGTCGCCGTAGTAATGGGCGATGATGGCGCTGGTGTCTTTGTACCCTTTGATTTTAAACCGAATGTCGTGACCCGCCTGCTTTTTGTTTCCCTGACCCAAACTCAAAAAGACATTGGACAAAAGGAAAATGCCAAGCACAAAAGCGAAGAAGCGGGATTGCCTGATTTTCATATAGTTCGAGTGTTCGTATTTTGTGGCGCAAATATGCCAAAAAGAGAATGGAAAATCCGAAAGGCGGGTTGTCCTGAATTGTTAATGTTTACAAAAATCAGGTGAGTGTGTGCTTTTTTGATGAAAGTAGCTGATTTTTGCGGCCCGTTTCATCCGTCAATGCCAAGGATATTCTTTCAAATTTTTGTCGCTTTTGGTTTTTGCTCACTCTTTTTTTGGGGGTGCTCGCAAAAACAAAGTTTGAATGAAGAATACAACCAGATCGGAGAAGCCGCCTCCAAACTGAAAGGGGCAGAGGTGTTTATCCTCAATATCGATTCTTCGTACGTCACCTGGCGAAGCCGTAACCGGAAAGGAACGGAAGCCAGTGGGAAGTTCCGTCCGTCGAAAGGTTCTTTGGTGATGGAAGACGGTGGCATTGTAGCCGGTTTTCTGGAGGGAGACCTTTTCTCGGACGTCATGCCAGATCCCAACCAGATTCTCAATCTGGCCACTGAAAAAAAGATGCTTCTCGACAGTTTCCCTGTTCTGCAAACCGCCAGAGGCAGGTTGATCCGGATGGATATTACCCAAAGTGAGCGCATTGTAGCCCGAAGTGACTTTCGCCAGAGCGTCAGTCCGTTTACCGATTCCATCCCCGGCATTTCTCTCCGCTGCAACCTCGAACTGGCCGATTCTCTCATGGCCGTTACCCTCACATCGAAGCAGGTACAGCAAAAAAAACGGATCGTACTCGATGGAACCTATGTGCTCAATGCCCGCGATTTCGGACTCTTCACCATCGGACAAAATCCCAGCATGGTGCCTCTCTGGACACCGGATATTCCGTTGGTTTTTCATCTGGTTTTCAGTCCGTTGAAAAAATAACGCAGGGGTTTTTCGGCTTTCCTCAATTCAAGGGTTTTCCCAACGTTTGTTAATGTTTTACAGACACGGCATTCACTTCATGTATTTTAAGAAATGAATGTATCTTTGTGACTGATAATTAGGGATTCTACCTCGTACATTTTTGTCACAGCAACCTCCCATAATTTCGCTCCATCCGTTGGTGCGCCTGTTACGGCTGTTTTTCTGGCTGACGGTATCCTTTTTTCTTGTTTTCGGAATTCTGGCTCTGTCGCTCCGTACGCAGGTGGTGCAGACAACCATTGTGCAGTGGCTGGCCCAGAAAGTGACGGATAAGCTGGGTTACGAATGCTCCATCGGCGGATTTTATCTCGACTGGGTCGATTTTGCCCACATCACCAACGTGAAGGTGAAAGACAAAAAAGGCTACACCATGATCGAGGTAAAAGACCTTCGGGTAAACCTCAAACTGGCGGCTTTGCTTGAACGAAACATCAATCTCGATATGGTCGAACTCAGCAATGGCATTGTTGAAGTCAGGAAAGACAAGATCACAAGGGAAATCAACATCAACGAATTTATCAATGCCATTACCGATTGGGTGGATGATGGCGATACCACCCGCTCTACCAATCCCAAGATCTTTTCCATCGACAAGTCGGTTCTAAACAAAATGACGTTTTCGTTTATGGACGAAACCGAACCCACTCTCCCGAATCAGTTCGACTATTATCATTTCAAACTCAAAGGCATTCACGGCATTGTGGAGAATTTCTGGCAACGGAGAGACACCATCCGTTTGCGGGCGGTAAAGCTTATGGGCAGGGATCTGGCCACAGGTCTGGAAATACACGACCTGAGCACCCAATTCCGGTACACCAAACACGATATGGTCTTCGGAAAGCTCCATGCCGAAGTCGGGGACAGCTATCTCGGCGACAGCCTGGCGTTTAATTTTGAGTCGACTGACGACTTCAGCGATTTCAACCAGAAAGTACAAATGGTGGCCCACCTCGACAGCTCCATTCTTCACGCACAGGACCTTTCCTTTTTCAATCCCATACTCAAAGACTGGTACGAAGTGTACAATCTTTCCGGAAACCTGGAAGGAACCGTTGACAACTTCCGGTTGAAAAAAATGCGGCTGTTTACCGGACGGAACACTTTTCTCACCGGCTCACTCAACATGCGGGGCCTTCCTGAGATTGATGAAACCTTTGTCGATCTCCGTCTGAAACCGTCGTTTGTCAATCCCGTCGATCTGGAATTTTACGCCGGGAAAGATGCCGCCGACTATCTTTCAATGCTGGGCGTTTTTGATGTGTCGGGGTCATTTACGGGGTTCTTTAAAAACTTCGTAACCCGGAGCACCTTTGAAACAAAACTGGGAACCCTCAATGCCGATATACAGATGGAAATCAAAGATGATCTCCAGGCATCTACCTACAACGGCCGGTTGGAAACAGCCTCATTTGATCTGGGCAGTTTGCTGAATAAGAGGAAATATGTTCAGGAAATCGACTTTAACGGTACCATCCGCGGAAAGGGATTCACACCCAAAAAAGCCGATGTTTATGTGAAAGCCGATGTCAACAGCTTTGGCGTTCTGGGATATAATTATGTGAAGATCAAAACCGACGGACATTACCGGAACCAGGAATATTCGGGCAATCTGAGCATTAAAGACCCACACCTCATTTTCAACGGAACCGGAAAAGTCGATCTGCGAAAAGGAAAAGAAGAGGTAGATCTGGATGTCGTTCTGGGCCGTGCCAATTTCAAACCACTGAAACTAACACAGGATGCGCTGGATGCCTCGGCCGAAGTAGCCATGCATTTCAAAGGATTTGATTTTGATAATTTCCTGGGCGAAAGCAAGATGAAAAATGTGCGGGTTCTGTTTCGTGACGAACGACTGGATCTGGATGAAGTGTCGATCGAATCCCACATTGACAACGGAAACAAGACGTTCACCTTCAACTCCCCTCTGGTTGACATGGTTCTGGAAGGAAGCTTTAAGTACAAAAAGTTTGTGGAAGATGCCGTTTCGCTGGTGGACGAATACACAAGGCTCATCAAAAACCAGCCCCGTCTCAATATGGAGGCTTTTATAAAAGAGCGGAAAAAAGCAGCCGTTGATTATGGCATCAGTGCAAAACTGAACATCAAAGACATCAACCCGCTGCTCGATCTTCTGGATCAGCCTCTCACCATTTCACAGAATACTGAAGTGGATGCCCGCCTCCAGTTTGGCACCACCGAAATGTTGCTGATCAACTCCCACATCGACAGCATCCGGTATCAGAACAAAACGATGTATGAAACCAGCATCGATATTTCGGCCACCAAAACCATCGAACGCCCCGACGTACTGGCCGAAGTCTACGTGTATTCGGAACAGCAAAACTGGACACCGGATATTCAGACGGAGAAAATCCTGTTCGATGGTGTCTGGGATAAAGGTAAAATCGGTTTCAAGCTACTGGGTAAGGAAAAAAACAACACCAACCGGGCCGACATTTACGGAGAAGTAAAATTCGAGCCGCAAACCACCCGTATCCAGCTGAAAAACAGTTCGCTGTCGCTGGTGGAACGCATCTGGAACATCAATCAGGACAATGAAATCGAAATCTCCGATTCGGCCACCGTCAACTTCCGGAACGTTTCGATGAGCAACGAAAACCAACAGCTGTCGATGGAAGGATTTCTGACGGGCCGTCCGGAAGATACACTCTACATCAAAGCCCGGAACTTCGAGCTCACCACGCTTAAACCCATTCTGAAAGAAGAACTCACGGGCCGAGTAAATGCGGGAATTGTGGTGACGCATCTCAATGATTCTCCTTTGTTTGAAGGTTTTGTGAAAGCCGACAGCCTGGTGTATGAGAAATTTCTGGTTGGCGATTTCAGCGGCCAGGCCAACTGGAACCAGCAACAGAAAAATCTGGAGATCAACGGCAATCTGGTCCGTGATCAGCAGGAAATGCTGCATTTGACCGGTTTCTACACACCCGAACTTCCGGAACCCATCCAGATGAAAGCCCGTGTGAACCGGCTCAACATCAATTTCCTTCAGATCATTCTGGGCAACAATGTGTCGAACCTGAGAGGACTGGCATCGGGTGATTTGTTTGTGAAAGGTTCGTTTTCAAAACCAACCCTCACCGGTTCGGTCTTCGTGCGGGACGGACAGGTAAAAATTAATTACCTCAACACCACCTACCAGTTCAGCCACCAGGTGACTTTTCTTCCAAACGAAATCAATGCCGACGGTGCCGTGGTGATCGATGAAAACGGCCAGCCCGGAACCTTCACCCGGGCAGCGTTGCGGCACCAGTTCTTTGATCAGTTTTATGTGGATGTGGCCGGACGACTCGACAATTATCTGGTTTTCAACATCCCGCAAAAGGCAGGCGAAATGTATTACGGAAGTGCTGTGTGCACCGGACGAATGTCGATTACCGGCAGATTCGACGACATCACCATAAAAGCCACAGCCCGCACCAACAAAGGAACCCGCATTTTCATTCCCTTGGATGGAACCGTGAACGAGGATCTGGGTGAATCCTACATCACCTTCACCAACCGCAAAGCCGGACAGGCCGTTCCCAAAGATACCGTCCAGAAAATGCGTCTCAGCGGGATCAAAATGGATTTCGATCTGGATGTAACCGATGATGCCTATGGCGAAATCATCTTCGACAAAAAAGCGGGAGACATCATCCGGGCCAGAGGTTCCGGTAAAATCAAGATGATTGTGGATACCCGTGGTGAATTTTCCGTGATCGGGCAGTATGTGATCAACAAAGGAGATTATCATTTTACCACCTACAATCTGGTGAACAAAGATTTTGACATCCGGCCGGGCAGCACCATTACGTGGAACGGGCCCGTTCTGGAAGGAGTGATGGACATTCTGGCGGAGTACAACCTGAATGCATCGCTCGGACCACTCGCTTCGTCAGATCAACAGATTCAGCAAAAGCCGGAATCGAAACGGCGCTATCCGGTGACGGTGAGTATGCGGCTCACAGAACAGCTCCTCAAGCCCAATATTACGCTGGGACTGGACATCAAGGATTATCCACGCAACTCCGACCTTAATTACTATGTGCAGGCATTTCTGGCCCGTATCGCCACCGATGAGCAGGAACTGAACCGGCAGGTATTCAGTCTGATGATTTTCCGGATGTTTGCGCCACAGGGAGAATTTACCAACACCGCCAATATTTCGTATTCCAGTTTCAGTGATCTGGTGTCGAATCAGCTGAGCTCCTGGCTGAGTCAGTTTGATGAAAACCTCGAAGTGTCGGTTGATCTGAGCGGGCTGAGTCAGGCCGATCTCAACAATTTCCAGTTGCGTTTCTCTTACACGTTGCTCGAAGGACGGCTCCGTCTGACCCGTGACGGTGGGTTTACCAATGCCCAGAACCAGGCTTCTGCCCTCAGCATTGCCGGTGACTGGACGCTGGAATACATGCTCAGCAAAAACGGCGATTACCGGGTGAAAATGTTTCACCGCATCAACCAGAACCTCATTCTGTCCGGATTGAGCAACAACAACACCACGCAGGGCGCATCGTTGCTTCATACCCAAAGCTTCAATAAGCTGAGCGATTTGTTTCCAAAGAGAAAAAAGAAAGAATCGAAAAAACAGGAACCCGTCCGCAAAGAAGATCCGTTGCCACCAGCGACCAACCCCGAGAAAAACAAGGAAAATCTGACAGGTACTGTAGGCGAGTAGTTCTGGGATTTATCAGACCAAAGGCAGCCGGATACCCAGTACAGCAATGGCATCTTCCACCATCTTTTTCTGGTAGATTTTCACCTGCGAAAGATCCACGGACTTGCTGGTGATCACATCGCGGACACCCACCATGTAAAAGTCTCCTGCCACTTGTCCGTAGGTTTTCACCACTTGCTCTTTGATCGGTTTGAACAGATTTTCCAACGCATTGCGCTCCCGTTTCGATTCGGCAATCGCCTCTTCTGAACGGGGCACCCAAACCGAAGCCCAGTCGATATCGGTCCTTACCTGACGGGCAACATCCAGAATCTGCCGGCAGAATTCCTGTGATTCGAGGGCCCGCCGTGAAAACCCTTTGGCAAAGGGCTGGCGCAGAAACGTGACCGGATCTTTGATCACTTCTTCCAGCACTTCATCGCCCACCACTTTAAACGGCGGCACATTGAGTTGCTGTCCTTTTTCATCGCGGATCAGAATCAGCTTCAGTAACATTTCCTGATGGTGCTCCGAAAAGGCTGCCCGCTGTTTGGAACTCAGTTTCGGCACAAAATCGCTGGTGGTGGACTCGGCACAAACGCGGTTCTCTTCATCCAGGATGTGGTTCATGCCAATCCGGTCGACTTCTTTTAGGAAAATCTCTTTGAGGCCGGGAAGATGAATGACGTCGTTGCTGGCGTAGAGTTGTTGCGATAAAGTGAGCGGGCGAATCTTCCAGTTTGAGGTTTGTTCCGATTTATCCAGTTCAAATCCGAATTCGGCCAGCACCAGTTTGGAAAACGACACTGCCGGGTGGTTGCAGATGCGGGATGCCGCCTGCACATCGAACACCGGGCTCGGGAAGCATCCGTACCGCTTCATCAGGTCGATGTCTTCTTTACCCGAATAGAGAATTTTGAGAATGCCGGGATGTTCAAATGCCGGCCACAAAACCGACAGATCTTTCAGACGAATGGGATCGATCAGGTAGCATTCTTTGCCATCGTAAATCTGAAGGAGGTAAAGATTGAATCCATATTCCCACCGGAACCGATTGAACTCGGTGTCAAACGCAAATTCTTTCACCTGAAGAAGCCTGGCTGCCACTTCCCTTAGACCGGCTTCGGTGTCGATCAGGCGGACGGGTACCGAATGATTTTTGATGGGTTTGATGTCCATAGTCTTTGGTGAAAACAGGGAAGTGTCGTGTATGGCGTTACCGGAATGTAGCCACCATTTTGAAGTTCATAAAAAAACCCTGCAGGTTGCCTTGCAGGGTTTTAAGATTCTGGTGATCCCGCTGGGATTCGAACCCAGGACCACTACATTAAAAGTGTAATGCTCTACCAGCTGAGCTACGGAATCTTTTCCAACAATTTTGGGACAGTCTTGCGACCGTTTCCGTAATTGCGGGTGCAAAAGTAGAGAAATGAGCCTTTCGCACAAAACAGAATGATAAAATTAATTAAAAAACAATTTGTTCTGATCGCAGTACTGCTCGGTTATGTACCCTCTTTTGTCGCAAGTCCCCTCCTGAAAAAAGCCGATTCACTCTTTGCTGCTCAACGTTTTAGTGAATCAAGGGAACTCTATTCCGAGTCTTTCAATGTGCAGAAAAAAACCAGCAAATCCGATCTCTTAAAACTGGCATTTATGGAGGAAGGAAGGGATAATGCGGTGCTGGCAATCTATTATTTGCATCAGTTTTATCTTTTTCAACCCGAAAACGACGTCAAAATCAAAATTGAAGAGATGGCAAACCAGAACAAATTCCAGGGTTACTCCATCGATGAAGCCGACTACGCCTACTTCCTTTACCGCACCTACGGACCATTGGTGGAGAAAAGTCTTTTCGGATTGGCCATTGCCTTATTCCTTTTTCTCGCCTACCGAAAAATCAAAGGTGTGTCGCTGGGATATTCTCCGGTTTTCACACTGTTGTTTCTGGCAGCTTCTGCCTATTTCTTCAACTTCTCCCTTCCCTACAAACGGGCCATCGTGGCCGATGAAAAAATCTTCCTGATGTCCGGGCCATCCGCTGGTTCATCTGTGGTGGCGATGCTCGACAAAGGCCACCGACTGGAATGGACCGGGGAAGAAGACATCTGGTACGAAGTAAAATGGAACGAGAAAAAAGGCTGGGTCAAAAAAACCGGACTGCTCTTTTTCCTGTAATCAACGAACACGTACAAACGGACGGTATCGCTATGAGGCCGTTTGCCTAACTCTGACACATCGCATTTTGAAATACACAGTTCCTTCTGATGAAATCGCGGCTCTCGAAAAGCTGCTTACGATTGAACAAGCCGAAGACCTTCTCCAGTATCAGGAGCAGATTCTGGAAACACCACTAAAAGAAAGACAACGGAAAGGCACCTCCTGGTATCCCGTCCGTCTGGTCAACACCCGGATTGGTACCGGTGGGAAATTCGTACTTGAACTCGAGCGGAATGTGGAATTCAACCAACCGCATCAGTTTCAGAGTGGTGCGCAGGCCGCAGTTTTCTGGAATGCGCCGGTGGGCCAGAAAGTACAGCAGTTAGCGGGAACCATTCTGTCGGTAGACCAAAGCCGGATGGAAATTCAGATTCTGGAGGAAGAACTGCCCGACTGGATCGACGAACGGCACATCGGGGTGGATCTTCTGTTCGATGAGAACAGCTACCGCGAAATGAAGTTTGCCCTCGACAAAGTACGGCAGGCACCAGAAGGTTCCAGACTCGAACGCATCCGCGATGTGGCCCTGGGTTATACCGAAGGAGAATTTCAGGATCTGGCTTCGCTGAAAACGGATAACTGGCCCGTCCGTCATCTGAACACTTCGCAACAAACCGCCATCGCCCGTATGATGGCCGCCAAGGATGTGTTTGCGATTCATGGCCCTCCCGGAACCGGGAAAACCACGACGTTGGTGGCGGCAGTTCAAACGGCTTTATTGTATATGAAGCAGGTGCTGGTTTGTGCGCCTTCCAATGCCGCCGCCGATCTGCTCACCGAAAAACTGGCAGCGGCTGGCACCAAAGTTCTCCGCATCGGAAACCCGGCCCGGATCAGTGACGACATTCTTCCTTACACCATGGACTTCCTCATTTCCAACCATGTGGAAGCCAAAGAAATCAAACGTCTCCGGAAACTGGCCTATGAACTCAAGCGGATGGCGTATTCCTATAAAAAATACTACGACCGCAGCGAACGGGAGCAAAAACAGATGATGCTGAAGGAAGCCAAAAGCATCCTTTCCCAGATTGCCAATATGGAGAAATACGTGCTCGATGGCGCACGGGAAAGTACGCAGGCATTTGTGTGCACATTGGTGGGGGCTTCCAGTCACTTCTTCAAAGGAAAGCGTTTTGAAATGGTGCTGATCGACGAGGCCGGACAAGCTCTGGAACCCGCCTGCTGGATTCCGGTTCTCAAAGCCGATAAACTGGTGCTGGCCGGTGACCATTGCCAGTTACCACCGACCGTGAAATCGAAAGAAGCGGCCCGGCAGGGACTGGAAAAAACGCTGCTGGAAAAAATCTCCGAACGGGGCGGACCCGAACTCCGGGCCATGCTCGAAACGCAATACCGGATGCACAACACCATTATGCAGTTCAGTTCCGGGTATTTTTATGAGAACCGTCTGCGGGGAGATGTGAGTGTGAAGAATACCCTTTTATGGAAAGGCGATTCAGCGGAAAACCATCCCTTCACCTTTATTGATACAGCCGGAACCGGTTACGAGGAAATGTTCCACCGCGAAAGCACAGGATTGTCGAACCCGGAGGAAGCACGGTTACTGCTCCGTCATTTAGGACAGTGGCTTGAAACCACTGGCAGTGAGCGCGATGCGATGAAAAAACCCATGCGCATTTCCATCATCTCACCTTACCGTGAGCAGGTGGAGCGGCTGAAAAAGGACATTCAGTCATTGGAAAAGCAGGAAAAAGGACGGGTCACATTTCGGGTGGGCACGGTGGATGGGTTTCAGGGACAGGAAGCCGATCTGGTGTACATCAGTCTGGTCCGCAGCAACGACCGGGGCGACATTGGTTTTCTTCGCGACATCCGCCGGATGAACGTGGCCATTACCCGGGCCCGGATGCGGTTGGTGCTGATTGGCGATTCTGCCACGCTGGCTGGTTTTGGTTTTTACGACAAGCTGCTGGACTACATGCAGCAAAATGCGCTGTATCTGTCTGCCTGGGAGTTTCAGGAAAACTGATGGGGGCCAGCTCGCATCATACAAAAACCTTTTCTTCTTCAACAAGTCCCACCCGGAAAACAGTGGCTGTAATTCCCTATTCCCAATACCAATAAAGGCCCATTTCTGCCTCCTTTTCTAGCCTGATTTCCGGCCGCTTTTTTCCAAAAATAGCGGCTGGATAAAAAAAACATACCAACGGATAAGTCTTTTTGGAAAATCGCCCCACCGAAACCCACTTTCGGGAACCGTTCCGGAGGACACGCGATCGCAAGAATCCTGGACGCGAAAACAGAAAAAATAAGATTGAACGATTATTCTAAACTATGAGGATTTTAAAAAATCAACCCATCGGAACTTCTCTTCACCTGGCCAGAATTGGGCCGGGTGAAAGAGGGGCCAAACCAGAACTTTCCGTCCCGAAACAGGACCTTTTCCGGCTCTATTTCCTGGCTGGTTTCAGACCAGATTTTCCCAAAAATAGCGGCTGGATAAAAAAAACATACCAACGGATAAGTCTTTTTGGAAAATCGCCCCTCCGAAACCCACTTTCGGGAACCCTTTCGGAAGATCGGGGCCGCAACACGACATGTGAAAAAACAACGTTGAACGATTATTCTAAACTATGAGGATTTTAAAAAATAAACCCACCGAAACTTCTCTTCACCTGGCCAGAATTGGGCCGGGTGAAAGAGGAGACAACTCCAGGATTTCTGTCCTGAAACAAGCGGACTTCTATCGGACTGATACACTCAAATTCCACCTGCTTTTTCCAAAAAATAGCGGCTGGATAAAAAAAACATACCAACGGATAAGTCTTTTTGGAAAATCACCCCTCCGAAACCCACTTTCGGGAACCGTTCCGGAGGATGTCTGTCAACGACAAACCCGGAGGGAAAATAGACATTGAACGAAACAACATTGACTGACTATTCTAAACTATGAGGACAACACTTTATCAACCCAACGGAACCGTTTTTCTCCCGGCTGACTTCCAGTCGGGAGAGAACGGGACCTAAATGATTTTGCTTTATCTAAATGAGTATTTGCATCAGAAACCTGTCCGGAACTTTCGGGCAGGTTTTTTATTTTGTTGAACGCCCTTCAATCAGCATCGAAAAAAAACATTGGGCGTTTTAAATTTCCACTCTCTACCTTTGCGCCTGACTACGGGGTGCCTGAAAGGCTGAGATCATACCCGTCGAACCTGATCCGGATAATGCCGGCGAAGGGAATAGCAACACCATCTCTCTCATCCGTTTTTGCACGGTTCAGAGCCTCCGTAGTCCCAACCTTTTTTGATTCTACGGAATATGCTTTCGAAAAAAACGCTTGCCCTCATTCTCTTTGTTTTGACGGCTTGTTCAGCCTCCGCCCAGTTTCGTCTCAGCCTGACATTCCAGGATGCCGCCTCTAAAGCACCCCTCGAAGCAGTGCAGGCAGGGTTGGAAGGAACCGGTAAAACCGCAACCTCCGATGGCAATGGTCTGGTGGAGTTCAGCAACCTGAAAGCAGGACGGTACATTGTTCTCACCCGCCTCGTCGGCTATTTTCCCCTCCGCCAGGAAGTGGATCTTCGCGACAACCAAACTCTGACACTGCTGATGGAGACACGCAACTCTCTTTCAGAAGAAGTGATTGTTCAGGCCACCCGCAGTAAAAACGAAGATCCGACCACCCGCACCATGGTGAGTCGCGAAAGTCTTGATAAGCTCAATCTCGGACAGGATTTACCCATCCTCCTGCAACAGGCACCTTCTGTGGTAAGCAATTCCGATGCGGGTGCCGGAATCGGGTACACAGGAATTTCCATCCGCGGAAGCGATGCTACCCGAATCAACGTCACCATGAACGGAATCGCGGTGAACGACGCCGAATCGCACGGACTTTTCTGGGTGAACATGCCCGATTTTGCTTCATCTGTGAGCAGCATTCAGATCCAGCGTGGTGTTGGTACTTCGACCAACGGATCGTCTGCCTTTGGAGCCAGTCTCAATATCCAGACCAACACCCTCCGCAAAGAAGCCTTCGCGGAAACCAATGCTTCCTTCGGTTCATTCAATACCCTGAAAAACAATGTGATGGCCGGCACCGGTTTGATCGATGGCAAGTGGTCGGTCGAAACCCGGTTGTCCCGGATTGTGTCGGATGGATTCATCGACCGGGGAAGTTCCAACCTCAACAGTGTGTTTGTATCGGGTGGTTATTATGGCAAAAAAGGAATCCTCAAATTCAATGTGCTGGACGGAGCCGAAAAGACGTACCAGGCCTGGAACGGTATTCCCGAAGCTCGTCTGAAAGGCGATCGCCAGGGAATGCAGGATTATATCTCCCGCAATTATCTGAGTTCGGCCGATTCGGCTCACTTACTGCAATCGTCATCCCGCACCTACAACAACTTTCGGTATAAAAACCAGACCGACAACTACAGGCAGACGCATTATCAGCTGTTTTACAGCTATGATCTGGGGCAGCATCTGATGCTCAACACGGCTTTGTTTTACACAAAAGGAGGTGGTTATTACGAAGAATTTAAGGACGGAGCAGCGTTTGAAAATTACGGTTTGGCCAATCCGATCATCGGAGGAGATACGCTTACGTCAACCAACCTCATACGCCAACGGTGGCTGGATAACTACTATTATGGTGGCACCTATTCCCTCAATTATGACAAAGAAAACCTGTCGGTTACAGTAGGAGGATCGGCAAGTCAGTACCGGGGAGACCATTTTGGAAAGGTGATCTGGGCTCAAGTTTCCACCCTTACCGACAACACCTTCCGTTATTATTTTGATGATGCCGTAAAAAATGATTTCACCAATTATGCCAAAGTCGGGTATGCTTTCAGAAACGGTTTCCGGGTGTACGGCGATCTGCAGGTGCGGAACATCTACTACAGCTTTGCCGGCTTCGACCGCAATCTCAATGCCACCGACCAGACGGCGCAATACACCTTTATCAATCCCAAAGCCGGTGTGAGTTACCAGGCTGGAAAATCGGAGTTTCTGTATGTGTCCTATGGCAAATCGCAGAGAGAACCCGTCCGTAATGATTTTGTGAATTCAACACCCGACAGCCGGCCGAAACCGGAAGTATTGCACAATGTGGAATTGGGATGGAGGCACACGGGCGAAAAACTGACGGCGTCTGTAAACGGATACTACATGTATTACCGAAACCAACTGATTCTCACAGGAAAAATAAACGATGTGGGCGCCTACAACCGAAGCAATGTAGCGAGCAGTTACCGGGCAGGTGTTGAAATGGAAGCCGCATATGCCATTCTTCCAACCTTCAGCATCGGAGGAAACCTGACCTTGAGCGAAAACCAGATTTCAGAATATTCTTATTTTCTGGACAACTATGACACCGGTGAGCAAAACGGAACGGTGTTCAAAAACACGCCAATCGCTTTTTCTCCCAACCTCATTGCGGCCTCCGACATCACCTGGATTCCGGTAAAAAATCTGGAAGCATCCCTGATCGGCAAAATGGTGGGCCGTCAGTATCTCGACAATACCGGCACAAAAAGCCGTTCGCTGGATCCCTACCAGTTTCTGAATTTCCGGGCTGGGTACCGTCTTCACATCAAAGGGTTGAAAGAAATCTCATTTCAGGTTCTGGTGAACAATCTGCTCGATCAGAAATACGAAGCCAACGGATACACCTACGGCTACATTTCCGGCGGCCAGACGGTGAATGAGAATTTTTACTTCCCTCAGGCAGGACGGAACTTTTTGGGAGGAGTAACAATAAAGTTCTAAGTTGAAAATTCAAAGTTCAAAGAGATGACCCTGAATATTTCTCTTCACTCTTATTTCCCCGTCACTTCCAGATCGGTGAAGGCGAATTTGAGTCCGTCGAAAAGGCCCAGATCGCTGAGCTTCAGTTCCGGAATCACGAGGAGCGCCATGAAGGACAGCAACATATAAGGCGCTTTGGGAGTGGAACTTTGCTGGCGGGCCAGTTGCGTAAGAGCTTCATACCGATGACCCACCACTTCTCCTTTTTCGGGAGACATGAGGCCGGCGATGGGTAAGGACAGTACCTCCACTCCATTTTCGGTGGCAATCGAAATTCCACCGCCGGCTTCCATCACGGCATCCACCGCTTTTTTCAACAGATGGGTATGTGTACCCACGGCCACAATGTTGTGGGAATCGTGTGCAACCGAACTGGCGATGGCGGCATTTTTGAGTCCAAATCCGGATATAAAGGCGTTGGCAGGCTTTTCATTCCGGTAGCGGTTCACTACGGTGAGGTGCAGAATATCGCGGGCCGGATCGGCCAGAATACATCCCTGTTTCACTTCCATCTCGGCGATCCGTCCTTTGGTGATCAGCTGGCCTTCAATGGCATCCATCACATTCACCCAGGTTCGTTCCTTTTGTTCGCTGGGTACCTGGTATTGGCTGGCTTCCGGATAATGTGCAAAAAACCGGTTCGGTAAATCGCTTACCGGTTCGGGTTCCCAACGGAAACGTCCTTTGTCGAACACAATTTCTCCTTTTCGCCAGGTTTGGAGGACATTCATTTTCTGCAACGATTCCACCAGAATGAAATCAGCCGGGTCGCCTTCGCGAAGCAACCCAATGGGAAGCCGGTAATGCTCAACCGGGTGCAGACTGGCGGCACGAAGCACATCGAACAGATCGAATCCTTTTGCCAAAGCCCGGCTCACCAACAAATTGATGTGGCCCAAAATCAGATCATCGGGGTGTTTATCGTCGGAGCAAAACATAACCTGTCCCGGATAATGACGGAACAGGTCGATCAACGCTTCAAAGTTGCGGGCGGCACTGCCTTCGCGGATAAGAATTTTGACGCCCATGGCCGCTTTTTCCATGGCTTCTTCCAGGGTGAAACACTCGTGGTCGGTTTCAATTCCCGCTGCGAAATAGTCTTTGGCCTGCTGGCCACGCAATCCCGGAGCGTGTCCGTCGATGGGCACACCGAGTTCTTTCGACAGGGCCAGTTTCTCCATCACCATCGGATCCTGAAAAATGACACCCGGCCAGTTCATCATTTCGGCCAGATAGTGACAGGTTTTGTCTTCCAGAAGGCGACGAATTCCGGCGGCGTCGATTACGTCACCTGCCGTTTCAAATGTCGTGGCTGGTACGCAGGACGGTGCCCCGAAATGGAAATGGAGAGGCGCCGATTTTCCATTCTCTGCCATCCATCGGACACCGTCCTCTCCCAGGACATTGGCAATTTCATGGGGATCCGACACGGTGGCCAGAGTTCCATGTTCAAGAGCCATCGGGGCAAACTCGCTGGGGGCCAACATCGAACTTTCAATGTGCACATGGGCATCCACAAAACCGGGAAGAATAAATATCGCCGGAGCAGATGCTACACTCCGGATCTGCACGATGGTTTGGTTTTCGATGGTGATTTCAGCCGGAAAGATGCTGCGGTTGTAAATATCAACCAGCTGACCCTGAACGAGAATGGTGTCTTTTTTCATTTGGTCTGAGGGTATGTAAAAGGTTTGGATGTTAATGTATACTTTTAGCCCCTCAAAACTGTACCTTTTTATGAAAAAAGCAGGCATCGCTCTACTTCTTCTTTTTGCCACCAACCACGTTTGGGCGCAAATCTCCCTTAACCTATCTGATATGGCAGGTCCTGGAGATGTAATCATCAACAGTTCGCAAAACTACAGCGGCACCACTCCGCCCGCTGGATCTAATATTTCGTATTCCTTTCTGGAAAGCGACACCACCTTTCAGGATACAATTGTTTTTGTAACCGCTGCGTCAACACCATTTGGTGCGTCTTTTCCAACATCCACCATGGCAACCGGTTCATTTGGCAACTATGGTTATTACAAACTGGACAACACCGGTCTTTCCATCACAGGTTTTGTATTTGACTTTGGTGATGGTGGAGGTGGTTTGGGCCTGCCGTTCTCGAGTGCGGTTTTTCCCATCAATCCGGAAATTAAAGTATTGAATTTCCCTGCGACGATGGGGATGAATATTCAATCGCAGGGTACCTCCAGTTTCGAATTTCCTTTCGATACCGTCATTAATGTGAATGGTATTCCAGCAACCATCACCAAGGCAAGAATCAACGCCACCATTCTGGATACCAGCACCATCGATGGTTATGGTAATGCCGAATTTGTAGGCGGGACCATTCCTGTTTTGCGGAACATCCAGTCTTTGAAAATGACGTTTAAAATTCAGGTGTTCGCTAAAATTTCGATCCTTCCGGCAGTTTGGATTGATTTGCCAACCAACATTCTGGACCCAAGCTTGATTCCTGTGATTTCCACTAAAACCCTTTCCTTCTGGGCAAACGGGAAAAATTCGGCAGTGGCTGAGTTTACACTCGATTCCAGCAACAACGTAACCAGCGCCAATTATCTGAAAGAAATGCTGTTGTTGACCAGCAACCGTTCACTTCTTTCGGTTCGTCCGGATTTTGAATTCCAGGCAGCGCCCAATCCAGCCTTGAATGATGTTTCATTTTCTTCCGATGCCATCCTGAAAAAAGTAAAAATATTTTCGGTGACGGGTCAGAAAATGTTGGAAAAAGATTTTCAGTTAAACGAATACCGTGTCCGTGTAGATGCCCTCACCACTGGTGTGTATGTGGCCGAACTCGAAAATGAAAGAGGAGGGAAGTCTCAGAAGCGTCTGATAATCAACCGGTAAAAGCACAAAAAAAATAGCCCTTTAGTAAAGGGCTATTTTAATATATTACAGGTGTATGAATAAATTGTGTATCTGTTCTTGTATACCGCAGGGGTAAGAAAAAGTAACCGATACACCGAAAAATATTTTTCTTATTTACTCAGACTCTGATTTTTTCCAATGTTGTTGGCCACTTTTCGCTGACCCATTCCAAACGAAAAGGTCGGAATGCTTAGTTTGAAAAGACCGTAAAATCCCTGGCCCTGAATAGCAGGACGGTACCCGATTTCAGCTCCAACCGAAATGAAGGATGCCTGATTGTACCGGATTTCAAAACCCGCTCTACCTCCGAATTTGTTGAGAGAAATCGGACTCAAATCGAAATTCTCTCTGCCTGTTGCCGAAACCTGCTGCGCCTGAATGGAAGCCAGGTTTGTCCAGGGATTGAACATCAGATCAGCATACAGTGAGAGAATGGAATTATTGCTCACAATTCCCTGCTTGTCGGTCTTGATGCTCAGATTTTTGATTCGTTGAAAACCAGCCCCAATGTAAAAGCCGGTGGAATGAAAAGATGAATACAGCGAATTGTTGTTGTAAGCCGTCTTGAAACCGGTGGCAGATGAAGTTCCAGCTGCAGACAGGATGGTTCCCTGGTCACCTTTCACTGTTACATTCTGGTCATTCAATGCGTTTTTTACAGAAACCGTCGTTCCTAAAGAACTGAACCCAAGTCTCGCACCGAGAATGTGGCGGGTTTTGGCATTCACATCAATCACATCCGGGAAGCTGATTTTATCGGGCACCGCCTGATCGGTAAGAATGATCTTGGAAGATCCATCTTTCAGATCATCCAGAATATGATAAAAACCACCGATTTCCAGATTGTAAAAGCGTGAAAAGGAATTGGTGATCACCATTTTTCCCTGTTCTCGTTTGCTTTCCTGCGTGGTAATGGATGCGCCCTGCATGGCAGAGTTCCGTTGAAAATCGAACGAATTGATAAAGTTTCCTCTTACTCCTCCCTGCAATTCCAGTTTTGGAATGGGAAGATAGCGGGCTTCTACACCCGATCCCACCACGGCATTCATCTGCATCACATCCACCGTAAGTGGTTGAACATGAATCCAGAGGTTATTCAGATCAGCGGGGTCATCCTGCAAAACTTTATAACTGACGGCCTGTGACGGATAGGAAGATTCGAGCTGGCTGAACGCCGGAAAAGAAGCAACACTAAACAGGGTAAGACAAATTCGGTATAATAACCTCATAACCATTCATTTTGAACAGCACAAGAAGAACCCGTCAGGGCAGAGTTTCAGACCTCTTAAGGAAGAAATCTTTGTCAGGTAAGATTTGTGGCAAGATTGGGGATTGGGCGCCGTCCGTCTTTGATTCGTTCAACCGGAAAGTCTATGAAATCAGAATTAAACCGAATGCGTACCATCAGTTTTTGCGCTGTTGAAAAAGGAGGAAACCCACAACAACAGAAACGTGATTACCCCATTGATCAACAGGATTTCAAACCCAATCTCATACCCGTTGAACAGTTCCTTACTGAAGGAAAACAGGAACTGAGAAAGAAGGGCAGAAAATACTGTCAGAAAAGGAACAGCCTTATCAAAAGGACGGATTCCGGAATACAGCCCACAGACATACAATCCAAGCAAAGGACCGTATGTAATTCCGGCCAGATTGAAAACGGTGTTGATCAGGCTTCCTTCGTTGAATTTGTAAAAGAGCAGAACCAGAATCCAGATCATGCCCGACATCCCAAGGTGAACCCAGAATTTTTGCTTCATTCTGGTTTCTTCCGAAAGGCGTGCAAAGTTGAGGAAGTCGAAACAGAAGGATGTCGTCAAAGCGGTAAGGGCCGAATCGGTACTCGCATAAGTGGCAGCGATGATGCCCATCAGAAACAACAAACCAAGCCAGACCGGAAAGTGATGAAGAGCCAGCAGCGGAAACAGTTGATCCGATTTAGCCGGCAGTTCGATCTGATGCTGTGCAGCGTAGGCATAAAGCATCAAGCCCAAAACCAGAAAAAGCGTATTCACCACAAGCAAGGTGCCACTGAACCAGTAAATGTTTTTCTGTGCCTCACCGAGCGACTTACAGGTCAGGTTTTTCTGCATCATATCCTGGTCCAGTCCTGTCATGGTAATGGCAATAAAAGCTCCGGCCAGAATCTGTTTCACCCAGAAAAACTTAGACGCCGGATCGGTCCCCCAAATGGTGGAATGCGGATTGTCGATCACAAAACGAAAAAAAGAATCACCGGGCAACTCCATTTTTCCAGCCAGATACACAATGGAAACACCCACAGCAGCGAGCATACAGAAGGTTTGAATTGTATCGGTAATAATGATGGTTTTCATTCCCCCTTTCCAGGTATACACCCAGATGAGCAACAGACCGAGTCCGACCGAAAGCCAGAAGGGAATGTTGAAATGTTGAAAAATGGCCAGGTGCAAAACGCTGAGCACCAAATAAAAGCGGGCAGAAGATCCAAGAAGTCGGGAAACCATGAAAAACCCGGCACCGGTTTTATAAGACCAGAACCCAAACCGTTGTTCGAGATAGGTGTAAATGGAAACGAGCTGAAGGCGGTAATACAACGGCATGAGCACATTGGCGATCACGGTGTAGCCAATGAGGTAACCAAATACAATCTGAAGGTAATGAAGATTCCCGGCGTTGACCATGCCCGGAACGGATATGAAGGTGACGCCGGATAACGACGTACCAATCATTCCGAAGGCAACGAGGTACCATTTGGAAGACCGGTTGGCGACAAAAAAAGCCTGTGTGCCGGTTTCGCCTTTGGAGGTGTACCAGGACACTACGACCAATGCCGCAAAATAGGCCAAAATGAGGGCCAGTCCGTAATAGTGGCTGAAGTCGGGATTCATGTATTCAGATGAGGGGACAAATATGGTGTTAATATCAAAAGACTGTCAAAAGAGGATGGAACACATCGCTAAAATTCCGGAATTGGCTCGATGAAATCCGGAATTAAAAACTCATTTGGAATAATTGAAAAAGAATGCTTTACTTTTGCACCGTCATGAGTACTCTATACGATTTCGAAACAGAACTGGAACTTGCCACTGTTGAGGTAAGTCTGTATAAACTGGTGGTTTTCAATGACGATGTAAATACATTCGACCATGTGATCGCCACTCTTTGCCACGTATGTGGTCATTCTCCGGAACAGGCCGAACAATGCGCCTACATCGTTCACTACAAAGGCAAGTGCACCGTTAAAAACGGAGAGTGGGAAAAGATGGCCATCATGCGGAACCAGCTTTGCGATGCTGGTCTTTCCGCTGAAGTGACCGACTGATTTACTCCGTCCAGACCACCACTCCACAAGGCTTCAACTCTCTTTCGCCCAGCAGGATTTTGGCTGAGGAAGGAATGTTGACCGTCCGGTTTTCGGTACTGTGGAAGTTCATCCCAACCCATAAACCATCCCGGTACGACACTTCCAGTCCTTCGGCCAGTTCATCCGGGGTTTTTCCCGTCACTTTTCCGTACAGGGTTTTCATCAGCTCCCTTTCCATTTTAAAGGATTCGGTCTCCACACCAATATACGTGATGGTTCCTTTGCCCAGTTTTTTCTCTACGGCCGCCGCTCCTTTCTTGTAATACTGATCAATATACGTAGCCAGAACGGTGGATGTTGTTTCCGGCTCCAGCACTTCTCCCCAGTTATTCCATTCAAAATTCCGTCCGCCGTAGGTCACCTTCCCATATTTATCGTCAGGCAACACATCAAAAAACTTCACCTGAATGCCCGCCAGTTTTTTCAACGGTTCCTGAAACGGGCCTTCCCAGAGCTGGGCGTTGTTGTCTTTCTGACCAAACCGGCAACTCAGTATCAGGTTTCCTCCCTTCTGCACATATTTGGTGAGTTTGGAAATCAGCTTTTGATCCACCAGCTGGTAGGCCGGAGCCACCAGAAACGGGTACTCTGAAAAATCGGAACTTTCCTCCAGAAAATCCACCGGAGCCTGAAGTGCCCTCAAGGCCTCATAATATTTGGTGACGTGCAGATTCGGGTTCCATTGTGAGGTTTGCCTCTGATAATTCATATCCCAGATGTTGTCCTTTTTAAAGAGGATTCCGGTTTTCATCGACTTCAGCCGAAGCGGCATTTCCTTCGCTGGCTTAAAACTCTTTTTCAGTTCGGCCATTTCTTTGATGGTTTGCTGGTATTCCAGGCCGCCGGGAGAAGGTGTTACGCCATCCGGCCCAACCATTCCATAATGGTATTGCTCACCACCGAAACGAGGCTGACGGTACCGATAGGCACATACAAACGCTGAACCCGCACCGAAAGACTGATACAACCACAAACGGACGGCACCCGGAAATGGCTGAGGATTGTACCGGCCCCAGTTTACCTGACCCGGCTGCAATTCCATTACCCCTGTTTTACCTTTGATGCTCCGGAAATAATCCAGTGGCTGACCGAGGGCGGACGGTTCGTTGATACGGAATCCTTCATTTCCAAACCCGACGGCAAAGCCCGCAACGGGATAGGAAGTGAGCGTTAAAAAATCGAGGTCTTTGTTCAGGAAAGGATCATTCGGATTGTGGGAACCCATGTAGTTGGTGGTAATCCACTGTTCGTCTGACACAAATTTGCGAAGCGTTTTCGCCTGAAAACTCACAAAACCAGCACATTCAGCCGCGGTAAAGCGACGGTAATCCAGTACCGCATGTGGATTGGCGGGTTGCGGTAATTCTCTGGAATTGGGAATCCGGATCTGCTCAAAATTCTGATAACGGATGCTCCAGAAAGAAGTTCCCCAACTTTCGTTCAATTTATCGATGGTGCTGTATTTCACTTTGAGCCATTCAATGAACCGGGCTTTGGTAGGTGCGCTGTAGTCGTATTCAGCCGAATAGTGGGAAGGTTCGTTGTCGATTTGCCAACCCCAGATTCGCTTGTCTTTTCCATATCGCTTCGCCAGTTCCTGGTCCACCTTTTCAACAAGCTCCCGGTATTTCGGACTGCTCCAGGAACAATGCGTCCGGCTGCCGTGAACCATGGTGGTGCCTTCCACATTCTGGACCAATGTTTCGGGGTATTTTTCTGATAACCAGACCGGAGGTGCGGCGGATGGTGTACAGAGAATCACTTTCAGTCCATTTTTGGATGCCAGATTGATGGCCTCATCCAGCCATTTGAAATCGAATTTTCCTTCTTCCGGCTCCATAAAAGTCCAGGCAAATTCCCCGATGTGGGTAAACTGAAAACCTTGTTTCGCCATGTTTTGAAAATCGCGTGACCATTGCTTTTCCGGCCATTGCTCCGGGTAATAATAGACGCCGATTTTCATGAGGTCTTCTTTCGGAAACCATTTTTCCAATGATTGACCATTTACTGAAAAGAGGGTTGAAAAAGCCAGGATTGAATGAAAGAACAGAATTCTGATTTGCTTCATGGATGCGAATGAAAGAAAAAAGAGCGAAATATTGTCTGCCGTCACGGGGAAATAAACCCGAGAGAAGGATTTTGGTAAAATAGATGAATGAGCAATCGCATTTTGCCCCTCAACGAAAAAAATGGTTCGGGCTGCCGAATGGAATGGCCGTTAATTTGGAATGACGGCCTTTGTAGAAATCGTTTTACCGTTTTCTGTCCACTCCACAAGGTAGAGGCCTGGGTTCAGCGGCAATGGAAGATCTGCCATATCATTCCCATCGAGAATGGTGTTTTCATGGTACAACTCTCTTCCATCAATCCGGGTAACCCGTAGTTTACCATTTTGAGAAACGGAATGGTGTAACCGAATGGTAAGTTTTCCTTCACCTGCCAATTTCTGAAATGCCGTGATGGATGTGGCCTGATTGGGCAGAAGCTGCGGAAATTGCTGCACTTTGGTAAAAATCAACTGAAATCTCCCCTGTTTCTGGGATTCCGGATTGGAATTAACCGAAAATGAAACGACGGCACCTTCCTGAAGATAATGAACCTGGTTGGTGTAGGAATCAAAGAGAGAAATCCGGGCGTTCAAAGCATCATCTCCAAAATCTGAAAAACGCAACTGGAGAATTCCGGTTGAAAAACTGGTGGCGCTGATTGGAACGATGAGGGCCTTGTCGTCTAATGTTGGAATCGTATTGATGCAAAGCCGGGTGCCATCTGGTGTGAGGGAAGATAGATTCAAGGTACTGCCCGTTAGCTTGAGCGCATCCTGAGCAGGATCAAAATCCTGACTTCCACTTTGATGGAAACGAATCACGTTTTGATCGGTATATCCAAATGCGTTCGATAGTGTGATCCTCATCAGGCTGGATGAAATTGCAGCACGACGTAAAAAACTGGAAGCATCGGATGACTTCACCATTTCGGAAGCCTGAAGCTGCGGCCCTGAAGAGGTGGCTTTCACAAAAAACGCCTGACCCGACGCCAGCATGTTGGTTACACCGTTGGTGCCAGAATTGGTTCCTGTCACATCATCCAGATAATTGTAGGCTCCGTATTGGCCGGTTTGTCCGTTCCAGACATAAATGGCGGCACCAATGTTGGTTTTGGTCCAGCCCGGAGACAGCCAGTCGATCTGAGAAGGATAGGGATTGGCGAGAAAATTCCATCCACCGCCGCCATATCCGGAAGGATTGAATTCCGGTTGAAAATCGAAATCGCCCTGAATGATTTCTCCTGTGTTATCGAAAACCCGTGGGCCGGCTAAAAAGCTGGATTTCAAAAAGGCCCGGTACCCTTTTCCTGGTTGTACATCCGCAGCGACCGGTATCCGCCAGCCGTTCACTTCTCCTGGCTCTGAACCCGTTGGGGAATTGGCGCCGTCAAAAACAAACATGGTGGATCGGTCGGCACTGGCTGGAACATTGGCTTCCGGAAACGGTCCTTTTATTTCAAAATCATCTGTCCAGTCGTCAAAACTTTGACCCAGAATTGGGGTCCCCATAAAGTACCAGGCCGAATTGGAACCGGCCACATATCGTTGCATGGTAATCTGATCGGCGTTCGACAACACACCAATGATTTGTCCGATCCGGGCTGTCTGATCGGGACCTGATTTTAACACCACCGGCTGATGGTTCAGGTTCAGTTCTCCCGACAATACACTGATCTGATCACGAATCACCAATGGTTCGGGTCCGAGCAAAAGGACGGATCCTTCCGTTTTATTCACCACCAACTGGCTGCATTCCAGAGTCCCGGTGATTTTCAGTAAAGGATTTCCGGCTCCTGTGAAATAAAAACCGTTTCCGTCTGAAAGAGATAGTGTGCCTGCGTTTTCAAAAATGCCATCCGAATCCAGAATCTGGATGTTGGTTTCCAGATCCAGTTTACCCGAATTGATAAATGCGGCAGGAGAATCCGACTGAATCTGGATCTGAGCCAGGTTGCCGGCATTGAACTCACCGGCATTGTTCCAGGTATCGCCGTCTTCCACATTGATCACAATTTTGGAATTGACTTTTGCAGGATTGAATACCGAGCCCGGACCGGTGGATACCGAACCGGATACCGTCAGCAGGTGATTGGTTTCCAGATAGAAGATTCCGTTGTTGGTGAAAGATCCGTTGCAAACCAGATTACCGAAAAGCCGGTAGGTTCCGTTGTTTTGGAATGTTCCGGACGGGCCCAACATGATGGACAGATTCGGAGTGGCGACCTCGAAGCGGTTTTGGTTGAGAAACGCAATGCTGGTTCCGGAATAAGGCAGAATGGATGTGAGTTGAAGGGTTCCGGAAACGGTCGTGTTTGGACCCACTGTGAATTTGTCGGCCAGTTCCAGATTGCCGTTCAGTTCCACATTTCCGGAACGGCTAAGTAAAAGAGATTTCAGCTGGAGAGCAGGCAGAGAAAAAAAGCCCGATCCCGTCAGTTCAAAAACCGAACCGGAAGGGCCGGGTGTCAATACAATCTGGTTCGAAAACATCGGGGCAGCCAATGAAAAACCATTCACCTTTAATATGGACGATGGACTCACCGAAAGATTTTGGTTCAGCCTCAGATTGGCAATCTGTGCTACATCCGAGTTGCCCAGAATGGTGAGTTCCCCAATGGTTGACTGGCTCAGTTTCGGAAGCGGGCCGTTGAAATTTTCTAAAATCAGTTTCGTGGATTCGTTTACCGTAAGCATACCGGAGAAGGATGCCAGGCCCGATATTTTCAGCTCCTGACCAGAAACCGAACATACTGAGGTAGGCGTCATAGAAACCAAAGATCCCGGCAGAAGCGAGAATCTGGCAGACAACTGAAGACCGGAACCGGATCCAAGAGTCATACTTCCGGACAGCTCGAAATCAATATCCAGTACACAGGTTTTGAGTGTTGGAATCACAATCTGATCGGCCGCATCGGGAATTCCGACCGGACTCCAGTTGGTCGCTTTACTCCAGCTCCCAGACGTACCGGAAGGAAGAAACGTACGGGTGGCCGCCATCGATTCCAGCCCGAACAGGCAGGTGATAAAAAGGATCCCGACGTATTTCTGTAAGCGTAAAGATTTTACCATCCACACGGATTTAAATGATCAACCTCTCCTCGTCATTTGAAATATTTCAAGCAACGGATTTCTTTTTTGAAATTCTGTTAACAAGAAATCCATTTTGTTGAAATCCGCTTAAGATACTTCTTGAACGATAACCAACTTTACAGAATAATACATTGAAATGCAACACCTTTTTTCAGAATGTTGCAGGAAACGGGATCAGGCTTTAAGGTCAACCGACAAATTTCCCAGGTAAGTTGATACCTTGATTTTCAGAGGTCTGCGTCTGTCGCCTTTTTCAATCCAGATTTCGGACGGATCTTTTCCACGAAGATACCGTGACTGCAAACCCGTCGGATACAATACATAACAGGGCAAAATCTTACCCTTCCATTTCAGGTTTTTCACGCCACCGTATTTCACCTTCAACACGATGAACTCGCCATCGAAAAAGGAAGCATAGTGCAGCGTGTCGCCTGTTTTACGGTCGTCGAAAGGCGTATACCGAAGTTTCCACATCGTATTCACCAGGTCGCTCATCCGGTTTGGCTCCATGGGAAATGTCTTTTTGGGTTGTCCCTGCTTGTGCAGTTCCTGTTGCACCACAAAATTGCTGTCGGAATAAAACCACATATCCTGCTCCGCCCGGTATTTGTTTTCCTGAACCTTCCGGTGCATGCAGACCGAGATTCCGTTGGATGTGTCGATCCAGCTGTCCCAGTCATGCCGGATTTCCGACAACCAGGATATGCCGGACCTTGTCTGCGCATTGGCCTTGATGTGGGTGCACACTTTTCCCAACATCAGTTCATTGGACTGCAATACTTCCAGAACCAGATTCCCCATCCGGAAAACACCAGCCGAAGCCTCGTATTCCAGCTTTTCACCCGGAACCACCACAAACTTCTCCGTCTGGTAAATCGGAAGCTTTTCAATCTCACTTCCTTCTTTATGATTGGAACACGCAAAGAGAATGAAAGCCAAAAAAATGAATTGGATTCCAGAACCGGAACACCTAAAGCCCAACGCTTTGTATCGAATCATGTGAAAAAATCCTGTGCCGGAAATCAACTTCATTCCATCCTGAAAAAATCGCTCTGATGGAGAGCAGATTCTGGCAAAGAAATTGGGGTTCTGGTTTTCCATCCCCATCAACAGACTTTTTCTTCCGGAGAAAACCGGGTGGTTGGATTTCATTTACTTTTCACCAGATGGTTGACCTGTATTTCTGTTGGCCGATGGGTGCAATTTTAGTGAAAGAATGGTACGTTTTCCGATTTGGTTTGGAAAGAGCCTCAATACAATGGCGTTCCGTTTATCGGTTACTCATGTTTCTCCTTTACATATTCTGACACCAGAGCCGCACTTTGCAAAGCCAGCGGAATTCCACCTCCGGGATGCACGGACCCTCCGCAAAAAAACAGATTCCGGAAAGCCGAGCTGTAATTGGCGTGCCGTAAAAAAGCCGCGAAGGGACTGTTGCTGTTGCTGCCATATAGTGCACCTCCCACAGATCCCGTCCTTGATTCCAGTGTTCTGGGTTCCAGAACGGTTTCTTCTTCGATTGCTGACTCCACATCAAAGCCAAGTTCTTCGGAAAGTCGCTTCAAAACGTTTGCTCTTGTTTCCGGAATGATCCGGTCCCAGTCCTGTCCTTCGTTTGCCGGCGCATTGACCATCACAAACCAGTTTTCTGAATTATCAGGCGCATCGCCTTTTCGTTCTTTCGAGCTGATGTTGAGGTAAATCGTGGGATCAGACGGCATCGCTTTCCGTTGGAACAGATCTTCAAACTCCTTCCGGTAATCATGGCTAAAGAAAATATTGTGGAGTCCTGTTTCGGGAGTGGCTTTCGAAATGCCCAGGTACCAGATAATGGCCGATGTCGATTTGGGAAGATTCAGATACACATCACCCTGACCTTTCATGCCCAGTAACTTTGAATAAGTCTGGCTCACATCGATGGCCGAGACAACAAGATCCGCTTCGTAGAATCTGGATTCCGTCCTTACTCCCGTAATTCGGTTGCCATTGGTTTCCAGTTTCCGAACGGGCGAATTCAGAATCAGCTCCACGCCGGATTCCTTTGCCAGATTCACCAGGGAACCAGTAATCTGAATCATGCCTTCTTCCGGAAAAAAGGCGCCGATGCCAAACTCCAGATGCGGAATCATGCTCATCACCGCCGATGTCTGGTACGGATCGGACCCATTGTAGGTGGCGTACCGGTTGAAAATCTGAACCGTTTTGGGATTTTGGAAAATGGATTTGTTATAGGAATTGAGCGAACGAAACAACCCGAGCTTTCCCAGATTGAGGTAGGCACGAAAAGCACGATGGTTGAAGAAGGTGGACAGTTTCCGGAGACAGCGTTCCAGAAACAGGGACCCGATGGTTTCGTATTTGAAGCGGCTTCTGGTCAGATAGCGGCTCACTGTTTCAGGCGTTTCGCCCAGTTCTGAGGCGATGGTCCGGGCCAGTTGCTCCGGATTGGCGGGTGCGGTAAAGCGGGTACGGTCCGGAAAAAAGTAGCGGCAGACCTCCTCCAGTTTTTTATACCGAAAGGATTCCGGTTTTTTTCCGGCGATCCGGTAGAGATCTTCCACCAGTTGGGGCATGGTGAACAAAGAAGGGCCCGCATCAAACCGGTAATTTCCCAGCCGGAACTCCGACAGTTTTCCACCCGGATAATCATTGGCCTCCAGAATGGTGACATCAAAACCCTGACTGGCAAGCCGTATGCCCGTTGCCAGTCCGGAAACACCGGCTCCAATGACGATTACTTTTTTATGTTTTTGAGGATATATGCTCATTCAGGCTGATTTCTTTTCCGACTTCAAAACCGGTTTGGAAAAAGGTACCAGACACAAAAGAATACCGAACTGAAAATTGTTTGGTAAAAAACTGATTTCAAACACAAAAAATGAGAACCATGAGGGCCTTCAAAGTATTATACTTGCGGTCCTTTTACAGATCCATCGATTCGCATGCTCAATATCGTCCTATTTGGCCCTCCGGGTGCAGGTAAAGGCACACAGTCCGCCAAACTTATCGACAAATACCAGTTGGTTCATTTATCAACCGGCGATCTTCTACGTTCCGAAATTGCGGCGGGTACCGAACTGGGCTTGAAAGCAAAGGGACTGATGGCCGCCGGAATGCTGGTTCCCGATGACGTGGTGATCGGTATGATCGACAACAAACTGGCGCAGAACCCATCATCCAACGGATTTATTTTCGATGGATTTCCACGAACCATCCCACAGGCCGAGGCCCTGGATGTGTTGCTAAAAAGCAGAGGAACCGGCATTTCTGCCATGATTGCCCTGGAAGTGGAAGAGCAGGAACTCATCAGCCGCCTTTTGATTCGTGGTCAGTCTTCCGGCCGTCCCGATGACCAGAACGAAACGCTCATTGCACAAAGAGTAACGGAATACAACACCAAAACCAGACCGGTGGCCGATTTTTATAAGGCCCAGGGAAAATTTCATTCGGTGTACGGCATCGGGGAGATCGAAGAAATCTTCGGCAACCTTTGTACAGTTATGGACTCTCTTTAAGAGTGAACAAAAAAATAATGGAAAGCCGGGCTGAAAAGTCTGGCTTTTTAGTTGGCGCCCGTTTTGATTTTCAGAAAAGTAACAATCACTTCCAGTGCGTGGTCGAAGCTCTTGTTGTTGGGCACAATGAGATCGGCGTCAGCTTTGAACGGACGGATAAACCGGTCGAACGTTGGGGCCACGTGGTTTTCGTAGCGGTACAACACATCTTCCAGATCATAGCCCCGTTCCTGGCCATCCCGTTTGATTCTTCTTTTTAATTTGATGTGCTCCTCAGCGTCGATGAACACCCGCAGGTCAAGCTTCTTCAGAATCTCCTGAAAATAAAATACAAAGATGCCTTCCACCACGATGACCGGAGCTGGTTTAAAGGTCAGCAACTTTGGAATCATGTTCGGATTATTGAACGTGTATTCGAGCTTCTGAACCTCCTTTCCATTGTGGAGTGCTTCAATATCTTTTATAAACTGCTGGTTGTCGATGCTCTCCGGAAGGTCAAAATTTTCGTATCCTTTCTCGTCTTTCGGCTGCAGATGCCTCTCCCTGTAATAGTTGTCCTGCGATAGCAAACAGATCTGATCTTCGCCAAAAGAATCAAGCAATCGTCTGATGAACAATGTTTTACCGGAAGCACTTCCTCCGGTTATCCCTACCATGTATGGCTTTTTGAGCATAATTTCAGATTCACCGGCAAAAAAGCCCCAATTTTTGAGAGAATGCAAGACGCCGGTTATAAAACATGATTCTTGTACTGGATCTCGTAAAGTTGCGCATAGGCACCTCCCATCGCCAGGAGCTGCTCATGATTTCCTCTTTCCACTATTTTTCCTTTCTCCAGCACCAGAATCTGGTTGGCCTTCTGTATGGTGGAAAGCCGGTGTGCCACCACAACACTGGTCCGTCCTTCCATAATTTTGTCGATGGCCTGCTGGATGAGTTCCTCCGTTTCGGAATCGACCGAACTGGTGGCTTCGTCCAGAATGAGAATGGCAGGCTGGTACACCATGGCCCGCACAAAGGAAATCAATTGTCGCTGTCCGACAGAAAGGGTATTTCCCCGTTCCATCACATTGTAATCGTACCATCCCGGAAGCTGATCGATAAAGCGATTGGCGCCCACCAATTCGGCGGCGGCTTTTACCTGCTCCTCTGTAATGTCGGGATTTCCAAGGGTGATGTTGTCGCGGATACTGCCCCTGAACAGGAACACATCCTGCAAAACCAAACCGATGCTTTTTCTGAGATAGGTGAGGGAATAATTTTCGATCGGTTCTCCATCAAGCAGAATCTGCCCGCCATTGATTTCATAAAACCGGGTGAGAAGATTGATGATGCTGGACTTTCCGGAACCGGTCGACCCAACCAGCGCAATGGATTTTCCATGGGCCACCTCAAATGAAATCTGGTGAAGAACCGGCTGCCCTTCGTTGTAGGAAAAGTCAACGTTGCGATACGAGATATCCCCTTTCAAATGATCTTTCACCAGAGTGCCGGAATCCTGCACGGTATCGGTGTGATCGAGCAGTTTCAGAATACGTTCGGTGCTGACCAATCCCAGTTGCAGTGTGTTAAACCGGTCGGCGATCGTTCGGATCGGACGGAAAAACATGGCGATGTACATGATGAACGCCGTGAGCATTCCCAGGGTAAACTTTCCTTCCAAAGCCCCCTGCGCTCCGTACCAGACCAGAAGTCCGGTTCCCAAAGCCGAAATCACCTCGGCCACCGGAAAGTAAATCGAATAATAAAGGACGGAACGAATATTGGATTTGCGGTGCTGTTCGTTGATGGCCACAAACTTCTCGTGCTCCTGTTTTTCGGCTCCGAAAATCTGCACCACACTCATCCCGGTAATATGCTCCTGAACAAAGGTATTGAGGTTGGCCACCGCGGATCGGACTTCATTAAACGTTACTTTGATTCGTTCCTTGAACACGTAGGTGCTGATCAGAAGGAAAGGGAGCATCGACAAGCTCACCAGCGTAAGGCGCCAGTCGATGTAAAACATGTAGATCAGAATGAAAACCAGCTGAAGCAGATCGCCGGCCATGGCTGCCAGTCCCTCGCTGAACACATCGGCAATGGTTTCGATGTCGGAAATGTTGCGGGTAACGAGCCGGCCAATCTGGGTGGTGTCGAAAAAACGGACTTTCAATCCAAGCAGGTGGCGGTACAAACGAACGCGGATGTCCCGGATGATGGTCTGCCCCAGCCAGGAACTGAGGTAGGTTTGAAAATAGGTGCCGATGGCCTGAAGGAACAGAATGCCGAACATGATGAGCACCATGTTGAGTAGGCCGGAATAACTTTTGGTGGAAACGAAGTTATCGATGGCATACTGGATGATGATCGGCCGAAGCGGAGACAGAAATCCCAGAAAAACCGTGAGGGAAATCAGGGAATAAAACGTGGACTTGTATGGACCCAGAAAAGGCAGAAGGCGTTTCAGCGTTTGATTATCAAATATCTTACCGGCCTTTTCCTGACTTTCCATAATTCCGGCAAAACTACGAATCAGAATTCAAGATACGGGCTGATTTTTGAAACCACGTCCGGTTTCAGGATTTTGATCTTCAATAAATCTTCGGCCGATTTGTAGGGTCCGTGCTGGGTCCGGTATTTCACGATAATCCTGGCCATGCCTTTCCGGATGTAGGGATTGTTCGCCAGTTCTTCCTCTGTCAGCTGGTTGATTTTCAGTCGGGTAATCTCCGGATTTGGCGGGAGATAGGATTTCTTAAAAAGTTCTTCCACCACAACGGTATCCAGTCCCCAAACCTCAAACACCTGTTCTTTCTGAAGGAAACCACCAATGCTGTTCCGGTATTTGAGAATGCGTGCGGCAGTTTTTCCTCCAATCCCAAACACATTTTTCAATTGGTTGGAATCGGCCTTGTTCAGATCAAACGGAGGCACCACCGGTTTGGGTGTGTAGGGCTTAAACTCTCTTTTCGGAAAGGCGCTGCGGGCGAAAATATTGGTACTGTCCGTTTTCACGAACGGCACCAGTTGCTGCCCGATCGATGGCTCGAGATTGTAGAGTTTCAGAATTTGCTCGGGTTTGCGGATCCGTCCGCCTTTGGACCGGTACTTTTCGAGCCCGTTGAACACTTTCTCCGGCAGGCCCATTTCCAGCCAGTCTTCTTTTGAAACGGTGTTGGGATCGAATGAATGAAGGTTCAATTCCACCGGTGCTTCCACCTCGGGTTCTTCCTTCGAAAAAAAGGAAGCCGAATGCGAGGGATAGCGCTCCATTTCCGGCGGGATTAAGGCGAGCAAAGAATCCAGCATCCGGGCATCTTCCGGATTCGTGTTTCCGGTTGAAATGTTTTCGAGCCGGTACTGGTTGTAAAGCGTGTTAACAGAAATCGTTAAGAGGATGGCAAACGACAGCATGATCGTTGCCCGCAACTGGGGTTTGGTAAGGTGAGACATGTTCTTGTAAATTCATCAATGTTTAGTTTATAGTCAGTTAATAAAACGGACAGAGTGCTGGTCTTTCAACACTCTGTCCGTGCATAATTGGGATCAGGACCGGAGATTTGGAATGTCTTCCGGCTTGATCACCACTTTGGCTTCTTCTTCACGGAGGCGCATCACGGCATCTACCGCCTGGGCCACCACATCCGAACAAACCACAATATAGCTTCCCGGTACCGCATTTTTAATTGCGTACTCAATGGCTTCCACTTCCTTGAAAATCACCTTCACCGGAATATTTGGATTAGATTCCCGGATTCCCTGCTCCAGTAATTCCACGATTTCAGTGTCCTGTCTTCCACGAAGGTGCTTGTCCTGGCGAATGATGATCTGGTCAAAAATCTTCCCGGAAATCGCTCCCAAGGACTTGATGTCTTCATCCCGGCGGTCGCCCACTCCGGTAATGATTCCAACCTTCGGCGTTTCTTCCACTTTTTCAAGGAATTTGCCCAAAGCCTGAAGACCGGCCGGATTGTGAGCATAGTCAATAATGACGGTGAACTTCTGGAAGTTGAATACGTTCATCCGTCCCGGTGTCTGGGCATGAGACGGAATGAATGTTTCCAGAGCCGCTTTGATATCCTCATTACTAAACCCACGGATGTAACTGGCCATCACGACGGGCAGAATATTCTGAATCATGAAAATGGCTTTACCAGCAAACGTGAGCGGAATGTTCACGATTTTCGCCACCCGTATTTTCCAGGTGCCTTTGGAAATGGTAACGTATCCGTTTTCGGCAATGGCAGCCAGTCCACCGGCTTCGCAATGTTCCCGGATCCGTGGATTGTTTTCATCCATACTGAAAAGGGCAATCTTGCAATCAAGCCCTTTCCTCATATTGTACACATTGTCGTCATCGGCATTGAGGATGGCATATCCTCCGGGACGGACACTTTCAACAACCACCGCTTTTACACGGGCCAGATCTTCCAGCGTGTTGATGTCTTTCAATCCGAGGTGATCGGCCGCAATGTTGGTTACAATGCCAATGTCGCATTTAATGAATCCAAGTCCGGCACGGATAATTCCACCGCGGGCGGTTTCGAGAACAGCGAATTCCACGGTTGGATCTTTCAGGACGAACTCCGCACTTTTCGGTCCGGTGCAGTCGCCTTTTTCCACCATAATATTCTGGATGTAAATACCATCGGTTGTGGTGAAGCCCACTCTGTATCCCATGCTTTTTACCACATGCGACATCAGTCGGGTGGTGGTGGTTTTTCCGTTGGTTCCGGTCACCGCAATGATCGGAATCCGGGCTGATTTTCCGGGAGGATACAACATATCAATCACCGGTTCTGCCACATTGCGGGGCAGTCCGCCTGTCGGTGCAATGTGCATCCGGAAACCAGGCGCAGCATTTACTTCCAGAATCGCACCTCCGGCTTCGGCTACCGGAATGGAGATATCGGGCGTCATCACGTCGATTCCGCAAATATCCAATCCGATGATTCGTGAAATACGTTCCGCCATGAACACATTTTCAGGATGCACCAGATCGGTGACATCGTCCGCCGTTCCTCCTGTGCTCAAGTTAGCTGTTGACTTCAACCACACTTCTTTGCCTTGCGGCAGGACGGAATCGAGAGTGAGTTCTTTTTCGGTGAGAATGTTCATCGTCATGTCGTCCACCTTGATGGCAGTCAACACTTTCTCATGTCCGTATCCTCTTCTTGGATCGCTGTTTACTTCGTCGATCAGTTGCTGAATGGTGGATTTTCCATCGCCGATTACCGCAGCCGGAGTGCGTTTGGCGGCGGCAATAAATTTATGGTTGATCACCAGAAGGCGATAGTCGTATCCGGTGATGAACCGCTCTACAATCACAGCACGGGAATATTTTTTAGCGGCTGCCAGTGCGGCCACGGCTTCTTCCCAGTTTTTAATTCCGATGGTGGCGCCTTTTCCATGATTTCCGTTCACCGGTTTGGCAACGAGAGGATACCCAACGCGGTCAATCACGGCTTTCAGATCTTCTTCGTCATACACCGTCATTCCTTTCGCCACTGGAATATTGGCAGCGTCGAGCAGGTTTTTGGTTTCTTCTTTGTCGCAGGCAATCTCAACAGCAATGCTGCTGGTTTGTCCGGACATCGTAGCCTGAATTCGCTTCTGGTTGATTCCATAACCAAGCTGAACCAGACTATGACGATTCAACCGAATAAATGGAATATCGCGGGAGGCGGCTTCATTTACAATGCTTCCGGTAGAAGGCCCGAGTCGTTCATCTTCTCTTATCTCCCTCATTTTCTGGATGTCCGGTCCCATATCATAAGGCTGGTTATCCACCAGTGCCTGTACAATATCAACAGCAGCTTTGGCGGCATACATACCCACCTTTTCTTCCATATAAGCGAATACCACATTGTACACACCTTTTTCGGATGTACTCCTTGTACGGCCAAAACCCACATCCATGCCGGCCAGTGTCTGAATTTCCAGTGCCACGTGTTCGACAATGTGACCCATCCAGGTTCCTTCCCGAACCCGTTTGAAAAAACCGCCCGGTTCATTTTCACTGCATTCGTGAACGTACATCGAAGGAAAAGTGGCTTCCAGCCTTTCCGGAAATCCTGGAACCTGGTTGCTCGGTTGCTCTTCCATTTCTTCCAGATCCAGCCGCATCACAATGAGTTTGTGTCGCCGTATCGACCAGTAGTTCGGGCCCCGCATCGCCCTTATTTCCAATATTTTCATGCTAAAGATTGTGCTGCTGTAATTGAATTCGGTTTTGATATTCTGGGGCAAAATAGCCAGAATTGATCGTCAGCCAATTTTTTCGTCCCGAAGTTTTGAAATTGGATCGATTTCGTTTTCAAATTTGAACGTCAGTGTGTATGAGTTCCTCTTAGATCCGGAATCAACCGGCCCAGTTTTCCCGATCCAGACTCCGGTACTGAATGGCCTCTGCCAGATGTTCGGTTTTGATCTCGTTTGAACCAGCAAGGTCGGCAATGGTCCGGCTTACTTTTAAGATCCGGTCGTAGGCTCTGGCCGAAAGTCCCAGTCTTTGCATGGCGGTTTTCAAAAGATTCCGTCCGGCTTCGGTGATCTGGCAAACTTCAGTCACCATAGGCGTCGGCATCATGGCGTTGCTGAAAATTCCGTCCTGTTCTTTGAAACGATCTGTCTGAATTTGTCTCGCTGCAATTACCCTTTGCCGGATGCTGTCTGACGATTCTGTCCTTTGCTGAGAGGTTATTTTTTCAAACGAAACCGGCGTTACCTCCACATGCAAATCGATCCGGTCGAGTAAAGGACCCGATATTTTATTGAGATACCGCTGAACGGCTCCCGGAGGGCAAACGCATTCTTTATCAGGATGGTTGTAATATCCACAGGGACAGGGATTCATACTGGCAATGAGCATGAAACTGGCCGGAAAATCGACCGCAAACCGGGCACGGGAAATGGCGATTTTTCGTTCTTCCAATGGTTGACGCAGCACTTCAAGGACGGAACGCTTGAATTCAGGCAATTCATCCAGAAACAAAACCCCGTTGTGTGCCAGCGATATTTCTCCCGGTTGTGGAATGTTGCCTCCACCGACCAGGGCAACGTCACTAACGGTGTGATGAGGAGAACGAAAAGGGCGGGTGGTAACCAGTCCGTCGAGTTTCGACAGTTTCCCTGCCACCGAATGGATTTTGGTTGTTTCCAGTGCTTCCCGCAAATCCAGAGGAGGAAGAATGGACGGCAAACGCTTGGCCAACATGGTTTTACCTGCTCCCGGAGGTCCGATCATGATCACATTGTGGCCACCGGCGGCGGCAATTTCGAGTGCCCGTTTGATGTTTTCCTGTCCCTGCACATGGCTGAAATCGGCTTCGTAGTTGTTCAGGTTTGAAAAGAAAATCTCTTTGGTATCGCGAACCAGGGGTTCAATCCAGATCCGGTTTTCGAGAAAATCGACGGCCTCCATCAGGTTCTCCACACCAATCACATCGAGGTTGGAAACAATGGCGGCTTCGCTGGCATTTTGTTTTGGAAGAATGAATCCTTTGTATTTTCCTCTGGCTTCGATGGCAATGGGCAACACCCCTTTTATGGGCCGGAGACTCCCATCGAGCGACAATTCGCCCATAATCAGGTATTCCTCCAGAAGCGACGAACTGATCTGGCCCGACGCCACCAAAACACCAATGGCAATGGGCAAGTCATAGGAAGAACCTTCTTTTTTGGTATCGGCCGGGGCCAGATTGACCACCACTTTTTGCCGGGGCATCTGGAAGTCGGCTTCTTTAATGGCCGATTCTACGCGGTGGCTGCTTTCTTTCACCGCTGCATCCGGCAAGCCGACAATAAACATTTCGGTTCCTGTACCGACACTGACCTCCACGGTCACGGGAAATGCCTGCACTCCCTGCACAGCAGATCCATAAATTTTCGCTAACATCCTCTCGTAAAGTTTCTGCAAAACAATAAAATCTGCTGAATCTGAAAAACAGAATTTTTCAATCACCGAAGAACCTGCTTTTTTCCCGCCACTTGAACGCATATTTGCCACGTTTTTTTTGAACCGGAATGAATCTGCTCCTGGAACCTGTCATTGAATTTGCCTCTTCGGCCACCTGCGTGGTTTCGATCTGGCTCAATACAAGGCGGAATTCCATTGGCTGGCCAATCGGTTTGATTTCCGTCACTCTGGCTTCGTGGGTATATCTGAGCAGCGGGCTTTTTGCCGAATGCGGTTTGCAGGTATTCTACTTCCTATCCGGAATTTACGGCTGGTGGCAATGGGAAACTGGAAAATCAAATGAAGGCGCACTTCTTGTAATGAAGATTCCTGTTTCGTCTTTGTGGATCAGTTTGCTGGCGGGACTTGTGGGATTTGGACTTCTTTTTGGGTTTCTGACAACGATCAACCGCTCCAGTCAGCCATTCCTCGATGCTCTGATTACCGCATTTAGTATTGTGGCTCAGATCTGGCTTGCCAGACGGTGGATCGAAAACTGGATACTATGGATTCTCATCAACCTGGTATCAATTTGTCTCTATGTTCACAAAGAGCTTTGGTTCTTCTCTGCTTTATATGGAATATTGCTCCTTCTGGCAATGAAGGGATATTTTGACTGGAAAAAAGGGGAGAAGCAGGCATGAAAAGGAAAATTGCCATAGTGGGTCCGGAATCGACCGGAAAAACAACACTTTGCCGTCAACTGGCGGAGTGGTTTGATGGCGAGTGGATTCCAGAAGCAGCCCGGGAGTATATTTCAACCTGCCGGAAACCATACACAAAAGAGGATGTGGAAAACATTGCCCGACAGCAGATTGAGCTGGAAGAAGGAATGGAAAAGAGCCTCAACCCATGGTTGTTTTGCGACACCAATCTTCTGGTAATCAAAATCTGGATGGAAGATGTTTTTGGAAACTGTCCGGACTGGATTTTGCAGGAAAGCGCCAAACGAACCTACGACCTGCACCTCCTCATGAAGCCCGATCTTCAATGGGAACCCGATCCCATTCGCGAAAATCCCGACCGGCAGGAATACTTTTACACGCTTTATCAAAACGAACTGCAGAAATCAGGAGTTCTGTGGGCTGAAATAAGTGGAACTGGAGACGCCCGGCTGCAACTGGCCGTTGGTGCCATCCATCACCACTTTCAATTTGAACCGGAGGCAATGCCGGAAAAACCATTGCATTCAAATCCTGGTTAATACACTGAAAAACAAATAGGAAAGATGAAACCGACAGACACCACAAATTCCGGCATTCGGCTCGACAATCCGCAAATAGCCTTTGCGCACCGGTCCGACGGCGACCTGCAGAAAATGGAATGGATGTTTTCGCTCATGAACAACCCGACCCTGAACAAGTTTTCTGTTCAGGCGCTGATGATGTCCATTTCAATGAAACTCCCGGTGAAATCGTTGGTGAAGGCAACCATCTTCCAGCATTTCTGCGGAGGCGAAACCCTGGATGAATGTGTGAAAACGATTGGAAAACTGTCGGAATTCCACATCGGTACCATTCTGGATTATTCAGTAGAAGGGGAAAAGACTGAATCGGGGTTTGACAGAGTCGAAGCAGAAACCATTTCGACCATTCAGATAGCTGCCGGAAAAAAAGAAGTTCCGTTTGCCGTGTTCAAAACCTCCGGCATTGCCGATGTCCGGATCCTGGAAAAAGTGCAGGCCGGTCTTTCGCTCGCAGAAGACGAAGAAAAAAAACACCAGAATGCACGCAAACGATTCTCGGCGATTTGCCGGGCCGCTGCCAATAAAAAGGTCCGGTTGTTTGTGGATGCGGAAGAATCCTGGATTCAGGATGCGATCGATCAGTGGGTGTATGAAGAAATGGCGAACCACAATCAACAAACGGCCATCGTGTTCAACACCTATCAATTATACCGAGCCGATATGCTGGAAAGACTGATTTCAGCCGGCAACAAGGCCAAATCATCCGGTTACGTGTTGGGAGCCAAACTGGTACGTGGAGCGTATATGGAAAAGGAAGCGGCGTATGCGGCAAAGAAAAACATTCGGAATCCGATTCACTCCACAAAGGCCGGAACGGATAACGATTTCAATCTTGCCTGGAAGTTTTGTCTGGAAAATCTGCAGCATGTGCATTTCTGTTCAGGGTCTCATAACGAAACCAGCAATCTGGATCTGGCCAAAGAAATGGATGCACTTTCAATTTCCCGCAATGACGAACGAATCTGGTTTGCTCAGCTATATGGAATGAGCGACAACATCAGTTATGCGCTGGCCAAAGAAGGATTCAATGTGGCTAAGTACGTTCCGTATGGACCTGTTTTTTCAGTTATGCCCTACCTTGTAAGAAGAGCGTCAGAAAACACATCGGTTGCGGGACAGACAAGTCGGGAACTTGCCCTGATCCGGTCTGAACGGGAGCGAAGAAAAAGCCGTTCAGAATGACTTAGTCGACTTGAGTTCCGATGATGTCGATGGGTAACTTGGAGAGCACTTTAAAATCTTCTCCAGCTTCTTTCATATCTTCATCATCTTCGTCATAGTACCAGTGTACTTTGGCGTCTTTACCATCGGTGAAGATTTTTTCAAACTTCTTTATCATCCGCAAAAAGTGCGAAGTGGATGACGTATTAAAATACTGAAGTTTGAAGACAAGAGATGTTTCGGTTTCGGGTCGTTCGGCATAAGCCTCGATGTAATCAAGCAAAGGCTTATAGAATTCAAATGAATTCTCTGGTAGGGATTTACCGGAAATTTCAAAATAACCATCTCCCGGACGGAAACTTATTTTTGGGGTTGTTGCAGTTGGTTCGATTTCAATATTTTCCATATCACCAGGCTTATTAAACTTGTTCACTAATCACAATTTCCATACAATAAAAAGACCTTGTCTTGTCAATCGATTGGAAAGCGTATTGAATTTTGCTTCCGGAATCTTTCATGACACGAAGAATTCCGAGACCAGCTCCTCCTTTATCGGATATGATTCCGTTCTCAAGAACTTCGAGATACATTTTATGAATTTGCTTTGAATCCAGGGTGTTGAGGTAATCAAGCTTCGATTGTAAATCTGTCATCTGAGTGTTGTCGATGAAATTACCAATCTGGATAAAATAGTCACTTTCTCTTTTTCCAAGTAAAAACAGGCAATGATGCCCGCTGAACAAACCATCATGAAAAGACTCAGAATGGTATAGAATATTCTGAAGGCATTCGATAAGGATATTGATAATTGACTTCTTTTTTCTGAAGGGCGTCTTTAACTCTTTCAACTTTGAATCAGAAAGTTGAAGGAGTGAAGTAATCAAATCATTGGTCAATGTGCCTCTATACCCAAAAATCAAATGATGGGTTCGCATCATCTGGTACTGGTCAAAAACACTTGCCATAGTTCTGGTCAATCATCGGGTTTTACGTAAAATAATTATCCGCCGTTTACTATTGTGCCTGCGTTGTCTATTCAGATTCAAGTATAGAGCCTAATTTTTCAGAAACCAATCATGGCCAAATAATGCTCACTCAGTACGTGTAGGATTTCGTTAAATTTGAAGTTTTTCAGAAAGATTCAATGGACAATCGAAGCATTTCGGGCTTTTCAAAATTCAACTTTAATAAGCAACTTCAGGATGCTATTGAAGCACAGGGCTGGCCAGATCCCACTCCCATTCAGGAAAAAGCTATTCCCCTGGCGAAGGCTGGCAAAGACATTCTGGGCATTGCTCAAACCGGGACAGGGAAATCGGCCGCCTTTCTTATTCCGCTGATTTCCAAGCTCCATTTTCCTCAGGGAGACAATGTGAGAGCCATGGTGATTGCCCCTACAAAAGAGCTTGTTACACAGTTATCTCTTCATTTTGAGGCACTTAATGTGAACACCGGCCTTCGGATGGCTTGCCTGATCGGGGGCACCGGAGTCACCGCACAGTTAAACCAATTAAAAAAGGGGGTTGACATTGTGTTCGCCACCCCCGGCCGCTTTCTGGAATTGTATGATACCGGTGAATGGAAACTAAAGGATATCCGCACCCTGGTAATTGATGAAGCAGACCGAATGATGGACATGGGCTTCATGCCACAAATCCGTAAGATTTTAGAAAAAATTCCGTCAAAACGACAAAACCTGCTTTTCTCTGCCACTTTCCCTGAAAAGGTTGAAACACTGGCGGAAGAGTTTCTGGAGTTTCCCGAGAAAATTGAAGTCACTCCACAGGCCACACCTGCCGAAACAATCAAACAGGTTGTCTACCGAACCTATAATTTTCAGACCAAACTCAACCTTCTGGTGTCCATTCTCAAAGGACTTACCGAAGAAGACGCCGCCCTTGTTTTTGTCAAAACCAAAAAGCACGCCACCGAAATCGGGAAGTATCTGAAACGAAAACTGATCACCGAAGTGGCCTTTCTGCATGCCAATAAAGGAACCAATACCCGAAGTGCTGCCGTCGAATCACTGCACGCGGGAACTGTTAAAATATTGGTGACGACCGATGTAGCATCAAGAGGACTCGATGTAGCCCGTATTTCTTTGGTGATCAACTTTGATATTCCGGTTCAGTATGAAGACTACGTCCACCGCATTGGCCGGACGGGGAGAGCGCTCAGAGAAGGAAAAGCGATTTCGTTTGTAAACGCACCCGATGAATTGCACCTGAGCAGAGTTGAAAAACTGATCCGGATGAAAATTCAGGAAGAAATGGTTCCGGAGATTTTGATCGCCAAAGAGACTCCGTACGAAGAGCAACAGGAGATTTTACGGAAACTCGACGACCAGAAGAAAAGAGCGGATCCCGAATTTAAAGGTGCGTTCCACGATAAAAAGGACAGCAACAATTTCAGCAAGCCAAAAGCCAATCCGAAAAAAGCCTTTGCAAAACGGCCGCCTTCTATGTCACATTCGGCGAAACCAACGAAACCTACAAAGCCTGCAAACCCGACGAAAACTACGAAGTCGGCAAGACCGGCGAGACCGGCGAAACCAACGAAGACTCGAAGATAAAGCCGATCGATTGCTGGTTGAAAATATCCGACTGGTCCACATTGCAGACGTGTCCCGAATTCTCGACCACAAATAGTTTGGAATGAGATTGTTGAACCACCAGCTTCCGGATAAACGGAAGGAACATGTGGTCTTCATCGCCCATTATGTACAAAGTGGGGATGAGTGATGGCTTCTCTGAAAAGTACTTCAGCAATGGATTGACTTCGTAAATCAACCGGTACCAGTAAATGAATTCTTTCTGACACAATTTCCGGGCTTCGTTTACGAACAACAGCCTACTCTGACGGTGCCTCTTCTTTGGCATGATGATCCAGGCAAAAAAACTGTAGAGCCAGAGATAAGGCATCACGGTCTTGAACCAGTCGCCAAAAGCGGACAGCACTTTGGCACGAAGATTCAGTCGCATAATGGCACCACCGAGAATCATGGACTTCACCCGTTCCGGAGCCATTTCATACAGGTTCCGGATTAAAATGGTTCCGAGGGATATTCCGACAAAATGTGCGGTTTTAATCCGGGCGTGATCCATCACATCGATCACATCCTGGCAAATTTCTTTGAACGTGTATTGCTCGTAGGCTTTGTTGCCTTGCGATTTTCCATGACCACGAAGGTCAACCATCAACACATTAAAATTGAGGGAAAAGTCTTTGATCTGCTTAAACCAGATGGAGGAACTTCCCCCGGCTCCATGAATAAAAATAACCCACTCAGGCGAACTTGGATGAAGATAGGTTTTGTAATAGAGCATGAAAGGACTGGTGTTGCAGAATTCCAGGATAAAATCACCGGAAGGTAAAAAAACAAATCTAGAGATATTTCAAAACTAGCGGTAAGTTTTTCGCTCAGTAAAGCGCACGCAGAATGTCCAAGGGAAGAGTGGGGCCATAATAAACCAAACCCGTGTACAACTGTACCAGATCGGCACCGTCCGAAAAACGGGACACGGCATCTTCCGGATTCATGATTCCACCGCTTGACATGATGGCCAGTCCCGTCGATAACTGGCGAATGCTCTGAAGCTTTTCCCTTGACAATTTCTGCACTGGATTCCCACTCAATCCTCCGGAACCAAGTGCCCGGACTTTCTCAGGAAACTGAATCTGGTCCATTGAAACCGTAGTATTCGTAATCACCAAACCTGCAACGCCTGACTGAACACACACTTCTGCGATTTGACCGATCTGGTCTTCTTCCAGATCCGGTGAAATTTTCAGAAACACCGGCTTCATTTCCTTTCGCTTCCGGTTTTGGTTCATGACCGTTTCCAGCAATATCTGCAGCGGTTCCTTTTCGAGCAATTGCCGGAGTCCCGGTGTGTTGGGCGAACTCACATTGACTGTGAAAAAATCAACCAGATCCTGCAGATAATCAAAGCAATAGAGGTAGTCTTTGTGGGCATCTTCATTGGTGGTGATTTTGTTCCGTCCGATGTTACCGCCGATGATCATCGACTGGTTTTTCCTTTTGGCAAGTCGTTTCGCCACCATCTGGACTCCGTCATTGTTAAAACCCATCCGGTTCAGAATGGCACCTTCCTCCGGTATGCGGAACAGCCGGGGTCTCGGATTGCCTTTTTGCGGACGGGGCGTCACGGTTCCGATTTCGGCAAAGCCAAATCCCAGGAGAGGAAGGGCGTCGATCATCGTGGCATTCTTGTCAAAGCCTGCCGCCAGTCCAACAGGATTGGGAAACCGGATTCCCGCCAACACTTTTTCCGTGGGCTTTTTTCCTGAATAAACAAACATCCGCTTCAGGACGGAACGTACAGGTGGGATTGCCTCACACACATTCAGTAGGGATGCCGACAAATAATGCGCCTGTTCGGCATCCAGTTGAAAAAGAAGTGGCTTCGCGATCTGCTGGTAACTATTCATCGGCTGCCTTTTTTTTCTTTGCCGGCTTTTTCACTTTGAAACGGAGTTCTTCCGCCTTCCCGTCCGGATACTGAACACGGATGACGGCACCGTTTGCCGATTTTTCATACAATGCCGTGGTAACGGCCAATGCGGTTTCAATCAGAAATCCGGTTTCAATTCCAGCTACCAATTCTGACAGCCGGGCGAGATCCTTTTCCGATTGTTCGGTGAGAATAATTTGTTGAGGCATAGCTTGCTTACGGTTACTGAACTCTTAAAATACTTGGCTGGTGACCCTGACTTCGAACTTTGTTCAGGATATATATGTAAAATTGAGGAACGACCAGAATGCCGACCAGAAACTGAACCGCACACATCGAAAAGGCGATTCCTTCCAGTCCATATGTTTTGCTCAGATACCAGGCCGCAATTACGGACACGGGTGCTCCGATCATGGATAAAATAGAGGCCCGTTTGTGCATTCCAATACTTTGAATAAAAATGGCGGGAACATGCAAAACACATTGCGTGAACATGTTCAAGCTAAAAATGATGATGAGAGCTTGATTGACCATAAAATCCTGGCCCATCCAAAGATGAATAATATCGCCTCCAAACAAAATGAGGGTGATGCATACAAAACCTGAAACGGCTGCCGTCAACCAGATCAGCCGGTTGTGCAACAGCCACATTTTAAACCACTCGCCGGCATCATACAAAACTGGAATTTTGGGGATTTTCACATCGGCGATCTTAAAAATGAACCGCATGCTCACATCCGGAATCCGAAGAGCGTAGGCATACACCGTTACCAAAATGGGAGATTTAAGAGATGAAACCAGAATGCTGTCGGAAAATAAAATCACCTGCATGGCGATTCCCAGCATGAAATACCAAAGGCTGGGCTTGAGAAATTTCAGAAAGAGCTTCTTCGAAAAATGGGCAAAATTGAGGGTATAGGTTAAATATTGTTTGCTGACAATCAGAAGAACCAGCGTGTAAATCACCGTAGCGAGAACGGTAGCTCCAGCCAGTTTCACAATTCCTCCTCCTGTCTGAATCACCCAGAATGTGAGGGCGAAATTCAAAATCACTTTACCGATCTCAATCGCATTCCGCAAGGCCAGTTTATTTCGGACAAACAGAATGTTATAAGGCAACTGGCCCAGGAAATTGATGAAAAAGACAAAGTAGATCAACCATAAACTTCGGGAGGCAATGGGCAGGAGTCCTTCCGAAATTTTAAAAAAATGTAGGTTGAAATGAATGGCCAGAAATATGGGAAACGTGCTGCAGGCAAACATGAGAAGCGAGAACAAAAGCGTGTTCACCAGCTTGTTCACTTCCTTTGGCTTGTTCTGTTTCTTGATCAGTTCAAGTGTAAACGTTTGCCCAAAACCAAAAGAACTCAGATTGAAATAATTGGTGATCCCGAAAAGGACGAGCCACACACCGTTCAGTTCCTTACCGAGATGACGGTACAGCAAGGGCGCCAGAATAAACATGGTCACCATATTGACACCGATCAACGCATAGCTGCTTCCCAAATGGAAGATAAACCGTTGATTGCGGGAAATCTGTCTTTGTATCCGACTGAATAAAGGATTTTCCAAATCGGGGCAAAATTATATGATTTGATACCGAAGTTCGGGCTTTTATTGGATTTTTGGCCGTTCTGTTTCTAAGCCTGTGTTTATCAACGCTCATTCGCACAAAAATGCCCAATCCCCGGATGAATGGGTTTGCCGGAATGCCTTCCATTTTTTGGGAGTGGAAGGGCTGAATAAAGTCGGTTATCCAGTTTCGGTTGGATGGCATCCCTGGTATGCCGACCGGTTTACTCCGGATTCCGAAAACGTTCTGGCTTCTTTTCTGAAAGCCGAAAATGTGGTGGCCATCGGTGAAACAGGACTCGACCGTTCGGTTTCGGTGCCGTTTTCTGCACAGATGAACACCTGGACTTTCCATTACCATCTTGCCCAGAAGCATTCACTTCCACTGATCATCCATTGTGTGAAGGCCTATTACGATCTCGTTCCTTTTTGCAAACGATCTTCTGTGCCCCTGCTTTTTCATGGTTACAGAGGAAACCCCGAAATCACCCAAACCCTTCTGGAATGCGAACCAGTTTGGTTTTCGTTCGGGAAGGATCTCCTTTCAAGACCACAAAGCCGAGCGCTTTTTGCTCAAATTCCGGTTTCCCGGATATTGCTGGAAACGGATAATTCCGGACTTCCGATTGCCCGGATTTATGAAGAAGCCGCAGCTTTGCTCCATCTGAGTCTGGAAGATTTGCAGGGCGAAATGAAAAAAAACGCCCTCCGATTTTTCGGAGAAAAGGCCCTTGCCTTATTTTGACCGACCAAACAGACACTATGCAAACGACCATTCCCGGCTGGATGAGCCGAACTGAACTCCTTCTTGGGGCCGAACCGATTTCAAATCTGATCAATTCCAACGTTCTGGTGGTCGGTCTTGGCGGAGTAGGCGGCATTTGCGCCGAAATGATTGCACGTGCCGGTGTCGGTAAAATGACGATCGTCGATGCAGACACGGTCGAGGCTAGCAACCGCAACCGGCAGATCCCAGCCCTGGTGAGCACCGAAAATGCGTTGAAATCGGATGTGCTCTCTGCCCGTCTTTTGGACATCAACCCCGACCTGAAACTGACGGCCATTGCCCGTTATGTTCGGGAAGAAATTACGAACGAAATCCTGGAATCCGATTCCTTCGATTATGTTGTGGATTGCATCGATACACTTTCACCCAAGGTGTTTCTCATCAAAAAGACAATTGAAAAAGGAATCCCGATTGTGTCGTCCATGGGGGCCGGTGGAAAAGTGGACCCGACACAGGTTCAGATCGGCAACCTCTGGAAAAGTTACAACTGCAACCTGGCCTATTATGTGCGAAAACGATTAAGCCAGATGGGCCTGCGAAACCGAAACCTTACTGTGGTCTGGAGTCCGGAAAAAGCCGATCAAACACGGATCATTCCCGCTCCGGAGGGTAACGTGAAAAAGTCCCTCATCGGTACCATCAGCTATATGCCGGCCGTTTTCGGATGTGCCGTTGCCAGTGTGGTGATCCGGGATTTGATGGCGAAAGGGAGGTAATCCTCAACGGCAAGGCGTGTGTATCGATGCATCAAAACGACTGCCGGCTCGAAAAAAGAAATTGAGGACAGTATCGTTTCTCAGTCTGGGTGCCATTCCGGCTATTACCCGGGTCCAGGTCTTACTTTCCTGGTTTTATAAATTGGAGAAATCCTTCTGCAGAAAGGTCCTCATCCAATTCTTCCCAATGGAGCCAGGCTCCCTCATTCCATAGTTCAACTTTTTGACGCTGGATATCTGTCCCTTTCGCAAGATGTGGATACCAGGAAAGCGGGTGAGCCAAAATACGTTGATCCCTCAGCCTTACAAAGATGTATTCATCCTGAAACCAGACTTTTTCAGCCGCAATTGGGGACGTCGTTACCGGTTGAAGTACTCGTTCCATTTTAGCTCTATCAGATCTTCGTTTTCTTCAATAATACTTTCAGCCAGATGAATATCCTTACTTTTCACACCCCTGTTTTCTAAAAGTTGTACTGGTCTTATTGGAATTATGCTTCTCCATTTTTTATATAGATACGCACCAGTGGGGGTTCATTATTAAAGAAGAAAAACGAATTATAAAAGTCTGAAAAGCTCTGGCATAGTGCAACGTAAACAAATATTCGTTTCAGCCAAAACCCAGGTTTAAGCGAGCCCTCATTTGTTATCGTTTTTGTGTTATCTTTTAAAAATAACTCGAAAAGAATAACGGTTGGGTTATCTTTTCCAGAGCCTTCAAAAAATGATAACAGCGGGCTTCTCATCTCCCATTGCGAAATACCAACTACTTTCTACCAGCAACTATTTGCCAACGTAAACCCATTCAAAATCAAACTCTTAATTCTTAACTTTTCACTCTTCACTCTTCAATTGGCACTATCCCCCCTCAAAATCCGAAGTCGCTTTCTCGATTCGGCCACATACACCGAACCCGGATGTTCTTTGATGAGTGACAGAAAGAACCCCATCGCTTTTTCCTTATCCTTCAACTGATCGGAATAAATGACGCCGCTGTTAAACAGGGCATCGTCCAGATACAAATCCGATGCCTTGGCTTTGTAAATCTGATCGAGCTGCTCCAGCGACTTTTCAAACTGACGGGTCGCGTAAAAATTGGTGAACAAACGGTACTTGAGTTTTTCCAAAACAACCGGGTTTGAAATGGTCAATGTCAGCTTTTCGATCTGGTCTATCGCGGCCGGGTAATTTCCCTGGAAGGTAAGCAGGTCAATATCGGCGAATTTGGACAGGAAATAACCCGTGGTGTCCTCCGCAAGAAGGTCCTGAAGGAGCAAGCCCAACTCGATGGCATCGTTGCTGATGTCGCGGCTGGTGCTTTGCTTGAGAACATCGAGCTGCTCCTGGCAGAGCTCAAACTCTCCTTTGAAATAAAACACTTTCGCATTTTTCAGCTTGGCCTCATACCCGACCAGACTTTCGGCTTCATCCTTTTCCGCCTGTCCGTATAACAGACTGGCTTCCCAGGGTTCGTCTTTGAGAATGTACATATCGCCCAATAGGATTTTAGCTTTGTTCTGAAAAATGGAAGGCCATCGTCGGGTCTTCATACTTTCTTCCAGAATGAAAATCGCGGAATCGGGCCGGTTGAGATACTTTCCGTACAGCTCCGCTACTTTCATATTGAGATCATAAAGGTTGAGGTACTGACTTTGCGCCAGGTTGTTGTATTCGGCAATGAGGGCCCTCACTTCTTCCGTTTTCACCGGATACGTATTCCGAACCCGGTCTTCCCGCAATTGAACTATCTTTTGTTGCGCCAGAAAGCGATACTGACTGGCCGGAAAGCTGTTGATCACAAATTCAAAACTCTTGATCGCCAGTGGAATCAGATCATTGTTCACCGCAAATTCACCCAATTGATAGCAGCGGGTTCCGCCTGTATTCTGCAAAAGGTCAAGGGCTCTGTACTGAATGAGGGCTCCATCAAAGTCTTTCTTCTGTACATAAATCCATCCCAGAAAGGAAGGGTACACAATCGCAGATGGTTTTAGTTGAATGCTCTTTAACAATTCGATCTGCAGCAAACGGGCCAGTTCGTCAATGGCGATGTGTTCCTGCAGATAGGCCTCCAGCTCATTTTCATCCAGCACCTTCTGATCCAGAAGCTGCATGATGGTTTGCGAAAGCTGCGGGTATTTTTTCTCTGCCAACTGGGCCTGGAATACTTCTTTCCACATGGCAGATAAACCAAACTGTTTGATTCCGTCATCCAGTATAACGGCAGCAAATTCGGGATTCTGGTTCTGCAGGAAAAAGGAATACCCGAAGCGGGTCCGTTCGCTGGTCTGCAAAAACCAGGGGATCAATTTTGAGCGGGTATATTTCTGAAAATCCTTTTCGTCCTTTTTTACATTCTTCAACCAGGTAAACTGAAATGTCTGGTACATCATCTCCTGTGGATAACGCTTCAGATATTTTTTGATGACGGATTCCGATTTGGTTGGCTTGAGTTTATCAAGACATAGAATATAGTTTTTGAAAATCAAAGGATCCCAGGCTTCATCTCCTGCCAGGTCCTCGTAATTGTCCAATGCCTTTTGATAATTCTCCCGTTTCAGGTATTCATCCGCCAGCTCTTTCTTTTCAGATTTTGTTTGCCCGAAAGCAATGGTTTGAATCAACGCCAGTATGAGGATGAGAATTCCGTTTTTCATTTCGCTCCTTTTCATTTTTTCAATTTCGTGTTTTCCACATTCTCCACACGTCTATATTAATGTACAAATATTTAAATATTTATTGTTTCTATTGTTAGGGGTGTGGATATGTGGATAAGTTTTGTGGATAATTAAAGAATCACTTTAAGTGGCGGCTTTTGGTAACTGGAAAACTAAGAGTTTATTGATTTTGTTAAACCGGAAACGGTCATTTGTGGAACTGTGCACGGTCACTGGATCAAATGTGAATAAGTTGGAAGAATGTGGATGAAACCTGTGGGGTCAGATTCTTTTTGTGGATAGCTTGTACTTTATCCACATTCTGTCTTAGACTTGTCAACAGTTTTGTGAACAAAGTATAAAAAGTTAAGTTTCTTAAAATCAATGGAATATCGGATAGAGAAAGATACCATGGGCGAGGTAAAAGTACCGGCTCAGGCGTATTGGGGTGCGCAGACACAGCGTTCAAGAGAGAATTTTCAGATAGGAGGACACACCATGCCGATGGAAATAATCCATGCGTTTGCCTATTTGAAAAAGGCAGCCGCCCTGGCCAATATGGATCTGGGTGTTCTTCCAAAAGAGAAATCAGATTTGATTGGTAAGGTATGCGATGAAATTCTGGCAGGTTCATTAAATGATCAGTTTCCTCTGGTTGTCTGGCAAACCGGTTCCGGTACGCAATCTAACATGAATCTGAATGAAGTGGTCGCAAATCGTGGACATGTTTTACAAGGGGGAAATCTGTTGGATGAAAAGAAAGTCCTGCATCCGAACGACGATGTGAATAAGTCTCAGTCATCCAACGATACCTTCCCTACCGCTATGAGCATTGCAGCCGTTAAGGTGTTGAAAGAGAAAGTGATTCCAATGGTTACCCAACTTCGGGATGTGTTTGCGCAAAAAGCAGAAGCATTTCAGTCAGTCGTAAAAATTGGAAGGACCCATTTGATGGATGCCACTCCGTTAACGCTCGGTCAGGAATTTTCGGGGTATACGGCTCAGCTTACACACGGAATTCGTCACATTGAACAATCCATTTCTCACCTTTCGGAACTTGCCTTGGGCGGAACAGCCGTTGGTACCGGACTCAATGCACCAAAGGGGTACGATGTTCTGGTTGCTCAAAAGATTTCAGAACTCACGGGTCACTCGTTCATTACAGCGCCTAATAAATTTGAATCTCTCGCAGCTCATGATGCACAGGTTTTCGCTTCGGGAGCCTTAAAAACACTGGCGGTTTCGTTAATGAAAATTGCCAATGACATTCGTTTACTGGCTTCCGGTCCTCGTTCTGGTATTGGCGAAATTCTGATTCCCGAGAATGAGCCGGGTTCATCCATCATGCCAGGAAAGGTCAATCCAACTCAGTCAGAAGCATTGACCATGGTTTGTGCACAGGTGATTGGTAACGATGCGGCGATTTCAGTTGGGGGAATGAATGGACACTTCGAGTTGAATGTGTTTAAGCCGGTGATCATTTTTAACTTCCTGATGGCAGCCAATCTGCTGGCCGATGCCTGCGATTCGTTCCGTAAGCATTGTGTGGAAGGAATTGAACCGAATCATATGTCGATTCAAAAGCACTTGCAGAATTCACTGATGCTGGTGACATCCTTAAATACCCACATTGGTTACTACAAGGCAGCTGAGATCGCGAAGAAAGCGCATAAGGAGAATCTGACCTTGAAAGAGTCAGCGATGGCGCTGGGCTATGTTACCTCAGAAGAATTCGATCTTTGGGTTCGTCCGGAGGATATGGTTTCGGCTGGCTAGAAATCAGGTCTTACAACAATATTTTCCAGATCCCATCCTGGTTTCAGTTCGATGGGTTCCGGCACAATATACAGAGGCTCGGCTTGTCGCCGGGCCTTTTTGTTTCCGCCCGTGTACTGTCCGTCTCCATCCAGATCTTTGAAAACCTGAAGCGTATATTTTCCGGGTCTGACGAAGAATTGAAATGCGCTGCCAGATCCGGTTGCTTCCGTTTTTTTCGCACTGTTGATGAGTTCAATCTGGTAGCCACCCACATCTTTGGTATCCAGTTTTCCCGATACCATCCCAAACGATTCGAGGTCACCCTTGGTGATATCGATGGAGTCTTTTCGAATCCCCATTTGGTTCATGAACTGAAGGGTATCGAAACGGATTTTGAGTCTTCCTGTTTTTACATCGTTGATTCTCAGTGTAAAACCTGTCTTTTCTTTTTCAGGAATCACTTGTTTCCAGATGGAATCCTGGGTTATCTCAAGTAGAGTCGGGAATTGCCTGATCTGCCAGTTCCATTGAAACTGTACATTGGTTTCTTTTTTGTTCCGACTGATTATGACTTCCCGTTTCAGCGGAATGTTTGTCAAACTACGGGTGGAGTCGATCGAGAGCAAAGAGATGGTATCCTGATAACAGTTTCGAAGTGTATCCGAAAAGGAGTATTCAAAATCGGATGTCACCGGGTAGAGCCAGAACAAGGTTTTCTCTTCGTTGTCGGCGATTGTGAATCGATTGAATCGTTCGTCCGCTTCGATCCGTTGTGTACTTTCAATCATCAGCGTATCGCCTTTCCGCTGTTTGAAGATCTTTGTCGGTTTAAATTTCTGAGGTAAAGGTTTGACGATCAGATTAATAGATGAATCCATCCGGATGCTGTCGCTAAATAGCATTCCATCTTCTTCGTCATATTGGTAGTTGTCGTTTTTATCGGTGAAAACTTCGACCAGATATTTTCTGGAGGCAAGTCCTTCTATCAGCAAAGGTTTTAAACTGTCGGTTGTTCCGGCATAGGTGTTTTGGTTGTGGAAAAGGGCCGTATACTTAGCGGCACTTGTTTTGTTTGATTTGTTGACGATCTGAATGGAAGCTGAGATTGTATCCAGAACCTGACCCGTTGAAAAGATAATGGTTGTGTCTTTTAACGGGTTGCCTTCTCTTTCGTCTTTGATCTTTTTCCGGAGGTTGAGAACGTATGTTGTATTGGGTTTCCAGCCGGAATCGGCGGTAATTTTTAATCTCTTTCCAAGTGGATTGGTGGTTACACTTGTCAGTGGTGAGAGAAACTGAACTTTGGAGTTGTTCTCCACCACATCTTCTGAAAATTCCAGCACAATCGCTTTTGCCTTAAAATCAGTGGCGTTTTGTCCGGGATTGGTTTGGCTCAGTTTCGGAGCAGCAGAGTCCTTTGGACCACCATCCGGGGCTTTGACACTGGCACAGGCGTTCACCAGAAACAGAACCACAACAGACAGGTATTTCATCATTTGCTTCGAAGGTTGAATAAAACGAACAGAATAAGAGTGACTCCAAGAACAATACCGGTTCCTTTTATCCAATCGGTTCCGGATGTTTTCGTTGATGAGGCTTTGGTATTGGTTTGTGTGGAATCAAGTTCTGTCCAGACCCGGTTGGAATCCTGTTTTAGTTTTTCATCCATACCGTGAGAAGCGTTGAGCCTTCAGATGGATTTTGTCGTCCATGCAAATAGGATTGAATCCCTGTGAAGATTCCTCCAATGGAGCTTTTCCCCTGGTACTTAGCAGAGATCATTCCGATATACAATGGATCCAGAGGTAGTTGGGACGTATAAATGCGTGTCATCCCCAGACTCTTCATAAAATGTCCAAGCGATTGCTCATCCCAGTGGTATAAATGGCGGGGAACATCCCAGGCTGCCCATTCGGTTCCAAATGATTTTGCATCGCTGGATTTTTGGTTGGGTACGGCAATCACCATAATGCCCTTGCTGTCAATGCGGTTGACGAGTTCCTGCATCGTTTGCCGCAGGGTGTGGATATGTTCCAATACATGCCAGAGGGTGATTACATGAAAGGTGGAATTGTTTGGGAGCAGAGAAATGTCCGCATACAGTTCCCTACCTGTTCTGTCCTTAAAATTCTGGCGGGCCACCTCCGATGGTTCGATTCCGGTTGCTTCTTTTCCTTGTTTCAGCAGATACTCGGTAAAGAATCCTTCTCCGGTTCCGTAATCCAGCACCTTTTTCCACTCTGGTTTAAACTGGCGGACCAGGTTGAATTTTTGGCCCAGCATCCAGTCTCTGGCCTCCTGATAGACTTTCAGGAAAAGACTGGCTTTCTTCTTGGAGTCGTGACTGGCATAGTTTTCCGAATCATAATACCGTCCGATTTCACTTTGTGTGGGTCGGTTTTGTGTGAATCGTAATGTACAATCCTTGCATTCAAAAACGGGAAAAACTTCTTTGCTGTAATAGTGATCTGGTACATTGACCAGGTGTTGTATGTTGGCTGAACCGCAGGATGGACAGGATTCAAGAATTTCAGTTTTCATCAGATGTTACAGCGTAAAGAAGTAAAATGGATAAATCAGATTGAGAGATGCCACTTATTCTTCGGGCTTCTCCCAATGTCTTTGGTTTTAACCGGGTCAGTTTTTCCCGGGCTTCGTTGGAGAGTGTTTTGATCGATTTAAAATCTATGTCTTTCCGAAGTGATTTGTTTTCACTGTTGGTCACTTTAATGGCGATCTGACTTTCTTTCTCGATATAAGGTTTGTATTTTATCTGGATCTCTGCCTCCTCCAAAATTTCAGCATCGGCATTGTACGGATTGATTTTGTCAAAGAATGGTTCAAAATCCGCGATTTCAAGCTGTGGTCTTTTCAGAAGGTTTTCGATGCTGGCTTTCTCAACTAAAAGTGGCGTCCCTTTCGATTCAAGCAGTGGATTGATCACATCCAATGGTAGTTTCAGTGTTTTCCAGAGCTCCAAGGTTTGTGCCGTTTTCTCCAATTTTTCACGGAGTCGTGACATACGTTGTTCACTGGCCAGACCGATGTTTCTTCCTTTTTCGGTAAGTCGCACATCGGCATTGTTTTGCCTCAGCAGTGTTCTGAATTCTGCTCTGGAAGTAAACATGCGGTATGGTTCTTCGGTTCCTTTTGTGATGAGGTCATCAATGAGAACACCGATGTAAGCCTCGGAACGGCTCAACACAAAAGGATTTTCCTCTTTCACTTTCAGGTGAGCATTGATACCCGCCATCAGTCCCTGACAAGCGGCTTCTTCATAACCGGTTGTTCCGTTGATCTGTCCGGCGAAATACAGATTTTCAACCAGATAAGTTTCCAGCGTTGGCTTCAACTGAGTGGGTGGGAAATAATCGTATTCAATGGCATAACCCGGCCGGAATATTTTGGCGTTTTCCAAACCCGGTATATGCTTCATGGCTTCCATCTGCACCTCATATGGAAGTGACGTCGAAAAGCCATTCACATAAATTTCAACGGTGTTCCAGCCTTCTGGTTCAATGAAAATCTGATGCCGGTCCTTATCTGCGAATCGTGTGATTTTATCTTCGATGGATGGACAGTATCGTGGACCAAGTCCCTGTATCCGTCCTGTAAACATCGGACTCTGGCTGAATCCTTTTTCCAGAACGGAATGGACTTTGTCGTTGGTATAGGTAATCCAGCAACTTCTCTGGTTTTCAACGGCTTTTGTTTCGTCCGAAAATGAGAACTTGGAAGGATTCTCGTCTCCCGGTTGTTCATCCATTTTGGAATAGTCGAGACTCCGTCCGTCTATTCTGGGTGGAGTTCCAGTCTTCATTCTTCCTGTATTGAATCCAAGTTCGACGAGCTGGGCAGTGATTCCCGTTGCGGATGACTCGGAGATCCGTCCTCCGCTTAGTTGCTTTTCTCCAATATGAATGAGTCCATTCAGGAATGTCCCGTTTGTCAGAACAACCGATTTTGCATGGATTTCGTATCCCAGTTGTGTTTTTACGCCAATCACACGGTCGTCTTTCACGATAAGGCTGACGACGGTGTCCTGCAGGAAATCCACATTTGGAATGGCTTCCAGATGGAGTCGCCATTCTTCAGCAAATCGCCATCGGTCGTTTTGTGCTCTTGGGCTCCACATGGCAGGACCTTTGGAGCGATTTAGCATCCGAAACTGGATGGTTGTTTTATCGGATATGATTCCTGACAGACCACCAAGTGCATCTACCTCCCGAACAATCTGACCTTTGGCCACACCGCCCATGGCAGGATTGCAACTCATCTGTCCGATGGTTGTCATGTTCATGGTAACCAAAAGAACTTTTGATCCCATGTTGGCTGCTGCTGCTGCTGCTTCACATCCGGCATGCCCTGCCCCTGCTACCAATACATCGTATGTTGAAAACATGTTTTTACTTTTAGTTTCACGTGGAACACACGTTCAAATAGAAATTGAGTTTCGTTTAAATTTGTTCTGATTTATCATGCCAATTCTCTTAGATCAACCGGAATTACCCGGCTTACACCTTGTTCAGGCATGGTTACACCATAAATAACATCTGTGCTGGCCATCGTTCGTTTGTTGTGGGTCACGATAATGAATTGGCTTTCATCCGAAAATTTCCGGATGATTTTATTGAATTTGTCAATGTTGGTATCGTCCAGCGGTGCATCGGCTTCATCGAAAATACAGAAAGGTGCCGGCTTAATCAGATAAATGGCAAACAGAAGAGATATCGCGGTCAATGTCTTTTCTCCTCCCGATAGCTGGTTGATTGTCAATGGTCGCTTTCCTTTCGGTCGTGCCATGATGTCGATGGCACTTTCCAACGGTTGGGATGGATCGTGCAAGACCAATTCACAGGTGTCTTCTTCTGTAAACAAAGATCGGAACACCAGTTTGAAATTCTCCTGAACCTTCTGAAAGGTTTGACTGAAGTGTTCTCTGGCTACTGTTTCAATCTCTGTTATTGTTTTGGCAAGCGATTCTTTTGCCTCCAGAAGATCTTTCTTTTGTGCCTCTATAAAATCGTGCCGTTCCTTTATTTCCTGATAGGCTTCTCTGGCCATCAGATTGATGGGTCCCATTCGGTCAAGCTGATTGCGAACCGATTGCGCTTTTTGTCTCCAGGTTTCTTCCTCTTTTGCATTGGGTTCTGGTAATCCTTCCTCCCAACTGATCATGGTCTCAAATTCGATATTCAGTCTTTCCTGAATCGCGATCATTTGTGCTTGTCCCGAATTCAGTGCTTCCTGGCATTCGCTGATGAGCACAGCAATTTGTTCCCGTTTTCGACTGTATTCCCGAATTTCTTTTTCCCGGCTTTCGATGCCCCCTCTGGCCTCGAAATAGGTTCTCTCCGCTTCATTGAGGCCGTCCTCTATGAGTTTCTTTTCTTCATACAGGCCAGGGAGTTCTAGATTGGCGGACTCGTCTCCTACCGAAAGTTGGCTCAACTCTTTTGTAACGGTTTCTTTTTCCTGTTTTGCTTGTTCCAGGCGGCTCTCCAGTTGGTTGATTTCATTTGTTCTGAAATCGATTTCTTTCTGCGTAGAGATTAAACTGTTTTGCAGTTGAATCGCCAGAATGTTCAACTGATTGAACTTGCCAGAAGCCATCGTCGTTTCTTCTGATTTTTTCTTCCAGGCTATTTGGTTTTGTTCAATCTCCAGATTCAACTGTTCCACGTGGAGCCTGATTTTTTCAAGGACGGGAGTTTGTGTTTCAAAAACCTCAGACAGTTGCGCAATTTTCCGTGCGATGTCGTCCTTTCTGGCAGCGGAACTATTTAACAATTCAAGCGATTGTTCTTTCCGTGCTACCAATGCTGCTTCTTCCTGACGGAGCTGGTTCACTTCTTTCTGAAGATGGTCGATCAGACTTTTTCCGGTGCTTTGACGCAGCTGAACGACCGTCTCCTGATTTTGCTCGAGATTGATTTTCTCGTTGTGAATCAGTATGTTAAGGTCGGAAATTTCGGTTTCCAGCTTTTTCAACTGAAGAGCTTTTCCGATTTTATTTCCTTCCAAAACAGAAGTTGATCCACCCGAAAGACTGAACCTTCGTTTTGTCATGGCTCCCGATATGGAAACCACTGTGTGTTGCGACCAATCCCACGACAATTCACCAAACAGAACCGGCGTTTCTGTTGATGCAGCTGCAGTGAATGGAATCGTTTTGTTTGTGATATAAATATCGTCTAACAGGTATGAAACCAGCTTTTCATAAACAGGATCGTATTCAACCAATGAAATGGCAGGCAAAGCATCCTCCAGTTCCTCTGGTTCTTTCGATTGATATGCCTGAAGCCTGTCCAGAATAAGAAAACTGCTTTTCCCTTTATGGTTTTCCGACAAAAGCTTCATTGCCAGATATGCCTCTGTTTCAGACTGGACAACATAATGATTCAAAAATGGCTCAAGCACAGATTCCAGTGCCATTTTATACTTTTCATCAATGTTGATTATGTCTGTAACGAGTGGAGCTTTCTTACTCCATGATTTATTTTTCCTCAAAAACTTAACCGCCTCCGGAAATCCTTCCAGATTTTCAACCATGGCTTTAATCAGGTTGAATTCATTTTGCTTGGCATCAAGTTTTCTGTAGTAATCCGCCAGTTGTGTTTTTATATTCTCTCCATCTGTAATGTTTGCTTCAATGGAAAGATTCAGTTTAATTTCTTTTTTTTCCAGATCCAGAATTTGCGCAGACTTTTCCGTTGCTGTGATGGAAATGGCTGCCAGTTTCTTTTCGAAGTTTTCGAGGAAAACCGTTTGATCTTCTGTTGCGACGAGTGCTTTTTTCAATTCGTTTTCCAGATCGGCTCGTTGCGTTTCGGAAAACTCCAGTGTTTTTTCTGTCTGGTATAGTTCCTGTTGCTTTTGCTGAAGCAGTTCTTTCGCCACATCCAACTGAGCCCTCATACGCTCTGAATCCTCTTTGGCGGAAGCCAGAATTTCCTGGGCCTCTTCCAGATCCAGCTTTATTTCTGACTGTTTCTGTTCTTCCGATTCTTTTGTTTTTTGAGCTTGAGAAAGCGTCTTTTCAACTGAATTCTTTTGATCTCCAATCTGGCTGATTTCCCCGTGGAGCTTTCCTAACCGTTCTGTATAAAAACTGTGGCGGTCTTCCCGGATCTTTTTCTGACTTTCAATCTCCCGTATTTTGGATACGTACTCATTCAGTGTCTTTTGTCTGGATGAAAGCGTCTTTTCTTCCTGCAATAAATCGGACTTGATCTTCTCCAGTTCTGATTCCTGTGTGGCAATCTTAGCCGAAAATTCGGAACGAAGATTCTGGCTCTCCCCTATCCTTTTTTTCAGATCATTGAGTACCTCGGCTTTCGAAGCCATACTGAAGCGACCATGTTCAATGGCCGCCTGTCGGTAGTTTTCCTTAATCTGGTAATATTCTTCTGCCTGCCGTGCCTGTTTTTCAAGGGCTTTCATGTTCTTCCGTATTTCGAACAGCACATCTTCCAGACGGGTCAGATCGCCTTCTGTATCCTCCAGTTTCCGGAAGGTTTCCTTCTTCCGGATCTTAAATTTCGAAATACCGGCGGCCTCTTCGAGCAAGGCACGACGACTGTTTTCCCTGTCCGACAAAATATCGTCCACCATTTTTAATTCAATGATGGCATAACTATCGGGTCCGATACCGGTATCCAGGAAAAGGCTTGTGATGTCTTTGAGGCGGCAGGTAACGCCATTGAGAAGATATTCGCTGTCGCCATCCCGGTAGTAGCGGCGGGAGATGGTAACCGATGTATAATCGGTTGGGAGAATGTTTTTCGTGTTCAGAAATGTGAGGCTCACTTCTGCCATTTGCAACGGTTTTCGCGTCCGGGTGCCGTTGAAAATGAGGTTTTCCATTTTGTCGGAGCGGAGGTTCCGGGTTTTCTGTTCACCCAAAACCCAGCGGATGGCGTCGACAACATTGGATTTTCCGCAACCATTCGGACCGACAATGCCGGTCACACCTTTATCAAAATGAATGGTAATCTTATCACCAAAGCTTTTGAAGCCTTTGATTTCCAGTTTACTTAGTTGCATGCTATGATGTGTATTTCTTTCACCGGTGAATTTGATTTTGCCGGAACAGAAAATACCCAGTTTAAAAAGAGGCCAAAAATACGGCTTCCATTCGATTCGGCAACCTGCCTTTCGAACTTGTTTGCTTTTCCTTTTCTGGTTACCAGCAGATTAATTTTTGCATGTTCTTTCCGGGATGTGGAAAATTATTTTTAGCCCCGAATTTTCCAGTGAACATTGTTTTTTCCCATCATTTGAAAAAAGAGCTTTTCTGGTTTGGTGATGAATGAATATTTAATGTGTTGCAAAACAGGCTTTTAAAACTATTTTCTAATTTTATGTAAACCTTTTGGGGAATGGAATTGTCTCGTTTGCTGGAAAAGAGCAATTACGTTTCACTTCGGTTTTCCGTCGGTTCAGAGCCGGTAAAATTTTTTTGGTGTAATTCCGTTCCAGACCAACGCAATTATTTAATATACTTGCGACCGCAAAATTTAATTGTGCATTCTATCTTCAATTACAAATAAGTCAAGTATTTCAAACAGAAAAATCAATGGCTAATCAGCAACCGCAGGCCAACAAGGCCAAATCATTCTTCGCCAGCATCACGATGCTGATCATCTTCATTTTCGCATGGGTGTTTTATTTATTTGTTTTAGGAAATCCAGGCAACTTTCAGGGAGGCGACCTGGCGAATCACCCGATCGAGGAGGGTATCGGTAAATGGCTTGGAACCGTTTACAAAGGAGGGGTCATCGTACCATTCCTGATGTCGTTTTTCTTAATGGTAATCACTTTCTCCATCGAGCGTCTGCTCACAATTGGAAAAGCTTCCGGAACCGGTTCTGTTGATGAATTTGTTCGTAAAGTGAAATCACTTTTGAGTGCTGATAACGTAGACGGTGCCATCGCTGAGTGCGGTAAACAGAAAGGATCTGTAGGTAACGTTATCCAGGCGGTTCTTCACAAGTACAAAGAGATGTTGACTGAAACCAACATGGCGAAGGATCAGAAAATCCTTTCTATCCAGAAAGAACTGGAAGATTCTACGTCTCTCGAACTTCCAATGCTCGAGAAAAACCTGACCATACTTGCAACGCTTGCCTCTGTTTCTACACTGGTTGGTCTTCTTGGTACTGTATTGGGTATGATTCGTGCGTTCGCCGCCCTTGCTCAGGCTGGTGCTCCGGATTCATCTGCCCTTTCTACCGGTATCTCTGAAGCCTTGATCAATACCGCCCTTGGTATCGGTTCTTCGGCTTTCGCGATCATTTTCTACAACATCTTCACCAGTAGAATTGACAATCTGACCTACAGCATCGATGAGGTTGGATTCAGCATCATTCAGACATTTGGTTCTAAAACCAAATAATCACTCGTAACGATCAGGAGAAGAAATTACGATGTCGAAAGTAAAAATCCCACGGAAAAGCGTATCACTGGACATGACGGCCATGTGTGATATGGCGTTCCTACTCCTGACCTTCTTTATCTTAACTGCAAAGTTCAAGCCCGATGATCCGGTGGTGGTAGACACTCCGGCCTCCATCTCTGACATAAAGCTTCCGGATGCCAACATCATGACCATTTCCATTGACCGTCAGGACAAGATATACTTTGGTATTGATGGACAGTTTGACCGGGAGAAAATGCTGGAGTTTGTCGCAGGAAAATATAAAGTAGGTTTTACACCCGAGGAGATCAAGCAGTTTTCATTGCTGAGCTCATTCGGGGTTCCTGTTGGGAATATGCGGCAGTTGCTGGCCACAAAGGACAAGTCCAAAATCCAGCAGCCCGGAATTCCATGTGATTCTGTAAACAACGAGCTGACCGACTGGATTGCGTATGCCCGATATGCGAATCCGAAACTTCGGATTACGATCAAAGGTGATGTCAATTCCAGTTACCGGGTAGTTGGTCAGGTGATCAAAACATTGCAGGATCAGAACATCAACAAGTTTAATCTTATCACGGATCTGAAGGCAGTACCTAAGACCCTTTAATTGTGTCTACAACCTCTAAAACGTAAAAGAAAATGGCAGATATAGACACCGGGGGGGGGAAGAAAGTTTCCACCAAAGT
>CAMCXM010000003.1 GCA_945883425.1 Spirosoma fluviale | reverse complement strand
TAAGCCTGTTCGAACGGCCATCGCTTTAACCGTACTTGTTTCGATGATGTTGAATGGACCGGAATAGAGTTTGGTAAAGGTTGTACCCACCACAGGCGTATTTCCACTTGTGGTGTAGTAAATGGAAGCATCCGTTGTTGCACAGGTAATACTAACGGATACTGGTCCTGATACTGTGCTCGTTCCCGGTGTGATCACCGGAGCAGACACAATTCCCGGATTGAGGATCGTGAGAACGGAAGAAGCAACTGCGCTGTTAGCAGAGCCAGCGAACACGCCCATTGCTTTCACGTTTGTGGTGCTGATAATCTGGAAAGGAGCCGAATACAGCTTTGTAAAGGTTGTTCCCACAACAGGGGTGTTGCCAGTGGTGGTATAGTAAATCTGAGCTCCCGGAGTTGAGCAGGAGATGCTTACCAACTGTGACGAATTATACGATCCCGTGCCCGGACTGATTACAGGGGTTGCCACCTGCACCGGAATTCCGTTGGTAATATTGGCTGTCAGTGAATCGCATTTGGTGCAATTCTGTGCGTTGGTCACACAATAGGTGAGTTTGTATTGACCGATGCTGCCACTGCTGGAAAACACACCAACTGTACTTACCCCGGTTCCAGACCAGGTTCCGCCGGAAGGAATCCCGGTTAAGGTGGTATTGCCGGAATTCTGCACAACGGCAACATCAAGACCTGCATCCACGGTAGGTAAGGAGTTCACGGTTACGACCACCGGATCAGAAACAACTTTGCAGGTTCCCAGAATGGCAGTATCCCGAACGGAACCAGAAGTGCTGACCGAAATGGTGGCGGTTGTGGCACCCGTACTCCACTTATGAGTTCCCGTTGCATTGGTTGAAAGCACAACCGAACCACCCTGACAGAAGGTGAGTGGCCCGCCGGAAATGACGGGTTTGGTTGGAATTGGATTTACGGTTACCACCACCGGATCGGAAACGACTTTGCAGGTTCCCAGAATGGCAGTGTCCCGAATGGAACCAGAAGTGCTGACCGAAATGGTGGCGGTTGTAGCACCCGTACTCCACTTATGAGTTCCCGTTGCATTGGTTGAAAGCACAACCGAACCACCCTGACAGAAGGTGAGGGGCCCACCGGAAATGACGGGTTTGGTCGGATTCGGATTCACGGTTACGACCACCGGATCGGAAACGGATTTGCAAGTCCCGGAGTACGCTGTATCGGTAATGGTTGATCCAATGGAAACCGTAATGCTTGCAGTGGTTTCACCGGTGCTCCATTTGTGGTTGCCGGTTGCCGAAGTGGTTAACACCACCGTTCCATCCTGACAGAAACTCAGCGGTCCGTTGGCAGAAATCACCGGTTTTGGTGGCAAAGGATTTCCAGGGGTACCGCAATCATTGGATTGGATGTCAACCGTAATCTGCACCACATCGGTACTGAACAAATCGCCATCACTTACAATGAGCAGGAAGTTGTAGGTATTTCCGTTGTTGGCCTGACTGATACTGAACGTAGGATTTGCCAGAGTCGAATCACTCAACAAGATTCCGGCAGGTGCCACCCATGTGTAAGTGAGAGGATCACTTTCAGGATCGGTGGAAGAACCTCCATTCAGATTGACTATGCCAGCCTGAGAAATGGTTCGGTTGGTTCCGGCATTGGCTACAGGTGCACTGTTTTGTCGTTGAACCGTCCAGTTGCGGCTTAAATTTCCATTTCCATTTGATCCGGTGAGGTACTTTGAAAGATTGGTCAAAGCCAGATTCGCCTGATAAACACCTGGATTTGAACTCAACGCCCTCAATCCTCGAACCCGATAGGTGGTATCGTTCACCGCCTGAACCACAAGGCCCGAAGTGGAAAGCGGATTTCCGTCTTTCGTTAATTGGAAGGCTGATTTAACCTGACTGGTGGTCTGCAGAATTCTGGAACTGAACTGAATTTCCAGTGTGTCGGGTTGCCTGAAAACAGTACTGGCCGGAGCTGTGAGCCAATTGGCCGATAGGGTTTGCTGATCCAGGAAAAGCGGGATGGAAGCGGACCCCGAAGCACCATCAGCACCCAATGCACTTACTTTCAGTCCCGTATTGCCTCCCGAAGGAAGGTTCAGTGAAACCGATTTGGCTCCGGCGGTAACGTTGGTGAGTGTGGTCAGAAAGGTTTCACTTCCTGAAAAGGTTTGAGAAATAACCACCTGAGAGGCAGCCGCACCAAGCGTGTAATTCAACGTGAGGCTTAAGTCAGAGCTGATTCCATCGGTTGAAGAGAATCCTTTGTCCGGATTGATGCTCAGGTTTGTTACTCCCAACGTCAGAGAACGGTTGACGGTCCAGGCAACTTGTTGGTTGCCAGTTCCTGCATTACCCAGATCGTCTTTGGCATTGGCAAGGTTGACTTTGAAAACATAATTCCCTTCCGGATAGGTGAGCAGACCCAGATTGCCAACTGTCCAGCTTTTCTGATCAGAGCTGGATAGTTTATCAATCGGAATGGCCACATTTTCCCCGTTTCGGGTGAGCTGGAAGGCGGCCACATTAAAGCCAGTCAACGCCTCATCGAATACCAGACTGAAGTTGGGGTAATGCTGCACATCAAGCCCACCTGCATTGGATTTGGTCAGGCTGGTTAATTTAGGTCCGGTTCGGTCTAATGTGAGTACAACGGATTGTTCAGCCAAACCAAAGACCTGAGTTTTGGATTTGATCTGCGGCAAATCCACTACCAGAGAATAAGCGGTGTCAACGGTCATGATGGAACTAATTCCGGTGAGCAGGAACCGTTTTTGCAAACTATCGGCTTTGGAAACACCAATGGTACCCGGCAGTATGACTGTGCCCTTCTTTATTTTAAACCGTCCTGAGGTGAGCGACAAGGTGTCTATTGGCAGATTGAAAACCACGTACACCGAATCAAAAGATTTGGACCGTTTGCTGGCAGGAATGCCTTCAAATGATTGTACGACGGGAACATTCAAATACTGGGTCCAGATGACTTGCTTTCCGCTGAGACCGGAAATGCCATACACGTCTTCCACCTCTGCGGCCTGAACCACCAGTTTATAGGTACCGTTTCCGGTGGTGACGTTCGATAAATCCAGATCGAACGTCGCCGTATCCACTTGGGTTACGGTAATGGAGTTGTTGGCTATGTTGGGCCCTCCCTGGAAGACCAGATCCAGATCCTGCCAGTTGAACGTAGCGGGATTAATGGCCTTGCTGAACTTTACCCGAACCTGACTTACCTGTACAGAAGTTACGTTTGCAGGCGTTCCGGTAATACTATCCACTTCCGGTACATTCTCGTTTTTGGGTCCCCAGACAATGGTATAGGTTTGGGTGGTTGCCGATGGGAACTTATCTACAAACTGGAATTTATTTTCATAAATGGGTTCCTGACCAGCAGGCAAGGTCACAAACGTGAGCCATGCATTATCCAGAGGAATTACTTGCCCATCGCTTCGGGTAATGCTTTGGATGTTGTATCGGTTGGCACCCGGATCGTTGATTTTGATGTAGTTCCAACCTGTAGTCGAGGAGGTAACGGTTAAAGTATTGGTAAACGAAGGAGCACCAACCAGTTGGTTGAAACTACCTGAAGTGGCCACAAACACCTCTTCGGTTTGCTTGCCTTGTGACAAATAAAGGATGTCAGGCGTATTGCCAATATCGGGCACATCGTTGGCCAGGAAATCACCAATGGTATCGTCCAAAGCTCCATAAACTCGTACACTTTGCGTAAGCTCATGGAGCTTGACGCCTTTCACCAAGCTGAGATCAGGGTTGCCAAAGCTGTTGGCATGTACCACGCTGGCCTCATAACTAACAAATTTGCCTAACAAAGAGCTGGTGAAATACCATTCCCCAATCCTGGTTTTTAATGGAGGAAGCGTCCCAAAATTAATGTTGGTTACACCCAATTGTCTGGGCTGCCCCTGAAAGTTAGAGCCAATAAGATTGAAATTAATGGCCAGCCCTTTTTCATTGTCCACTATTTTAGGTTGGGCCGAAGAGATGGTCATATTCACTGCCGGACCATAGCCCCAGTTTTCGACCATAACGGCAAGTTCTGCCGGAATGGATGGTTCGATTTTGGGAGATGTTAACGCATCATCACCTAGAATATCTCGTTGCATGAAGTAATGCAACTGAAGGTTGGGGCTTGGATTTACCGTCAACGAAACTGCATTTAAAGGCAGGGTAACCATGGCTCTGGCATAAGGATCGAAGTAGCGAACAGAACCGCCGAAGTTATATACCTTTGGAGCTGTAGGCGCAGCACCCAATTCCGGAATGAACAGGAACTTGGCCGTACCACTTTGCTGGGCATTGATTTTTCCTGTTCCGGTGACATCACTCAGATTTGTTAGTTGCTCTGTGTTGATCTGGAAAACTCCATTGCTTGGTACTCCATTGGCATCGGTCACCAAAAGGTTAACTGAAAGAGAATCCATTTTATCGGTTGGGTGGCCGTTGAAAATATCAAGGGTTCCGCGGAAGGCTTCCCGGGTCATGGTTAGAGTTTGAGAGAACTGCACTTTGACTGATGCACAGACGGATTGGTTTTGAGGCTTTGTAAGGGAGTCAAGGGTTTTATTGAAATTGGTTATCAAAAAGTCAGCATTTGGAAATCCAGAATTGACGGAGTAATTATGTACATCAATTAGTGAGTCTGAAAGTAATTTTACTTTCTCCCAATCAATTATATTCGGGTAAGTTTGATTCGGTTGAAAAACATTATTGTTTAATGCTTCAATTGACTCATTCCATCTGTTAAAAAAAGCTGAAATAGCGGGCTGAGGCATCTCAAAACCAGCCATTTCTTGCAGAACTCTTGTTTGAGTTGTGTCAGGAATTTGATTCGAGGCAATGATATAAGGCCTTATTTCAAAGTAAAGATTTTCCCATGTGTCATAATCAGTTAAGTTTTGGAAAAACTCCTTGCTCCAGGAAGCTCTTGCATTTTCTCGAATGATAATATTTTCAGCATCGGCATAAAGTTTTGTGTATAAATTATCTGAGTTTACACTATTCCCAGAACCATTTCTCGATTGATTTTCAGATGAACTTTTACAAGTAGAAAGTGCATTCCAAAGACCTCTCACGCACAAAACCTGAGATATAATTGGTAAAGCCTTCCCAAAAGCCAGAATTTGGACATCCTTGTTTTCTATAACTTTCTCTATATAAGATTCAGCAAGACAAGATTTAAAACTTTTGACTGATGGATTCCCACTAATAATTTCGTTGGCTGCACATACTAAAGGGACCTCAGTAATTGGATTATTAACTCCTAAACAACTGGCTATCGATTGAGTTAATTCATTAATGCATTGAGCACAATTTTTCTTTTCAGTTTCAACAGGAGGGGGAGTTGTTCCATTACCGCCGGGGGGTGGCTCGGGGCAGAATGCACAAGGCGGATAGCTAATTCCACCTCCAATGCAACTCCAACAAAGACTACTGCCTCCTCCTCCTCCTCCCGCACAACTTCTTCCTATATATGAAAATAAAACTCCACTTTTCTGCCAAACTCCATTTCCACCACAATAATATCCATAAACATAATTAGTAAAATCTTGACAAGGTAAACTCGAGGATTGCAAAACCATACCCGGCGAATTAATTCCGAGAAAAGTCGATATTTCACCAAAAGTTGGTTTTCCAACCACAGGTCCAGCCTGATATTGTCGCCGCCTCATAATGACTGGCACTTGTATGCTCTGCAATGCCAATAGATCAGATGGCGTGTAGTTCGTAACAAACTCATATTCCGGATCAGATTGGGGTAAATTTAATGCAAGATCCTTGGCTGTAATAAGTCCATGATTGGTAAAAGTTACCATAAATGCATATTCCTGATCCCCTTGCAAATCGGGCATTGTTTTGGGCATATCCAGGACCACCACCGGCATAGGGATGTTGGTTTCAAAGGTGGTATTCAGGGTGATGTCGTACTGGTCCTCAATGGCTGTGGGTTCTACATTCCAGTTGAAGGTAATGGCCTGATAATTGAGAAAAACAGATCGGCTTACGGTATCACCCGGATTGATCTCAATGTTTCCGGAAAAGGTCTGGTGCCTTTCTTTTTCTACGGTCAGGCGATGAACTCCTTCCGGCACACCGGTAGCATAAAATTTTCCGGAAGAATCGGTTGTTCCCTGCCCGTAGACCTGCCCCGTATAGTAATTCTTTATGGTTACTTGCGCCCCGGCCACTTTAGGAGCGCCATCTGCGAAAAAGGTAAACTGATTGGTGGCTTCAATGGCCACCACACCAGAAGTCTGCGATACTTTCTCAAAAGTGAAGGGAATCGAAAAGGAGTTTCCGTTTGCCGTTTGAATACCGATGGTTCCATTCAAAGGATAACCAAATGGCACTTCCGCTATGGCAGCAAACCGAAGGATGACCGAAGCAGTATCACCTGGTCCCAGATTCGGAATGGTTACCGGTGAAACAGAGCTAAGCCAGTTGCTCTGAGGAAGATTAACCGAAATCTGTCCGGAATTTCCTTGTCCGGAATTCGTTAACCTGAACTGGACAATTTTTTGCCCTACAGATGAGGAAATCCTCACATCCATCCGGTTGAGGCTGGCAGCGATATACGCCTGCCTTGCCTGGCAGAAATAATAGGCATCCTGCTTCTGAAGGTTCCCTTTTGAGCAGGTTACCTGAAAGGAAGTAGGAAGAAAAATATTTCCGGATGAAAGACTGCTGCCCCAGGCCCGGAACCAAATGGAATCACTTCCCTGAGGACTCAGTTGAGGAATAAGGCCAAACTGAAAATTAGCACCTTGTGGCAAAATGTCCGGACTCAGACCAACATTCCGGATCGTATATCCTGAAAGATTGGTTACCAGCAACTTTCCTTTCAGTGTGTCGCCAAATGTGATTTTAAATTGTGGGAATGTCCCATTATTAATTCGGACCCCGAGGATATCAAACGCATCATCTGTTTCAGAGGCAGCATATCCCGGAAAGCAGGCACCTGCTGTATAGCTTCCTACTTCACTGCTCAAAGGTTGAAAACGATACTGGTAGCGGCCTTGCTGATCGGTCCGGGCACTGAAGGTACGCCGCAGGCCGTTGGATATGATATAGATATCCACCGGAACATCTCCAGCCGGGCTTCCGTTGGTTTTGGTTGCTGTTCCACGGATGTCAATGGCTGTACCTCTCAAATACCACAAGGAATCAACTGCAGCGGTTGCATCATATTCGGGGGTAATCTGTAAGCTTTGTCCGGCTGAAGTGTTGTTATCATAACTCAGTTCTGAAAATTCTGCATCCAGATTCACTTGAAAAATAATCTTGTATTGGCCAGGCCTGTTGGGTGCCTGAATGGCATTCACAAAATCGTAAGGCTCGTTGGTTAGTACAGGTTGAGAAATCTGGTCATTGCTGAGAAGACTGTCAGAAGCATCCAGAATGTTGTCTTTCGACAAATACCCTTTCACCCGAACCCCGGCAGGATTGTGGGCAAAACCAGAATTAGAAACTCTAAAACCATAGGTAAAAATGGTTTTTGCTTCAACTGAAGCCGAACTGATGTTCACGTTTTGTAAAACCAGATCCGGTTTGTTGATGTCTGTTACAATCACCCAAAGCGATCCGGATGAAAATCCATTGGAAGAGGCCGTCAGGTTTACCTGTTTGCTGCCATCGGTAATATTATCGTTTATGGTTGTTACCGATACATCAATGTAGGCGGACCCCGCCGGTATTGTGGCTGATGTCGGAACCATCGCCTCGCCTGTATTGCTTGACAAAAGGTTTACTACCAATGGTGCACCAGTTGGAGTATTTCGGGTAATCCGAAGTAACCCGGCATTCGACTGACCTTCTCCAAGAGTCAGAACTGGCATAGACAAGGTTAGGGTGGGTCCGTCATTATCCAGAACCCGCAGTGTATCCTGAAAGTAACCAGCCGTGGTATTGGGCGCACTGCAGCCGCATGAAGACACATACAGAGCAGCAGATACCGTCACATTTCTGGCGCCGTTCACCTGTCCGTCGTCTACCACACCAACCGTAAATGTCTTGGATAACTCATTGGCAGCAAGAGGTATACTGGATGGAAGGATCAGCGTATTGGAAAGACTGGCCGATAAATTAACCGAAAAGGCAATCGGATTACCACCCGCAACACGTCTTATGGTTGCCTGTGTCGCATAAAAACCCTGAGATTCAGAAACAGTTTTGGTTTGAAAGACCAGCTCTATACCCGGAATATCATCATCGGTGAGGTGCAGAACTTTGGTAGCTGAATTGTGGTTGGCAGCTCCAGCAGTGAGGCTTACATTTACATTTAATTCAGGTGTATTATCCTGTACCAGATTGATGGAGCCATTTGCGGAAAGCTGGCCAGCCGGAATGGTGACCGATGCCGGAACAGGAAAACGGGTGTTGTTGTTACTGGTCAGATAAACAGTTAAGGGAGAAACCGGCGCCAGATTGGTTTGCACCGTAAAGTTTAAAACCACGCCTTCGCCGGTCGTATCTGGTAATCCAGTAATGCTCAGGCTGGGTTTATCGTCTTCTATAATGGTTATATTGGCCGTTGCCGTTTGAAAACCAGAAGCCGAAGCCGAAAGAGTGGCGGCGATATTACCCTCAATGAGCGCATTATCTGTTGCCAGGAGGGTAAATGTCCGGCTCACCTGTCCGGCCTGGAAGGTGAGGGTAGAAGGAAACGAAAATCGGTTTGATGGATTGAGGGCAATGTCAAAAGACTGCGTTCCAACAACCGAACCACTACGGCTTACGGTAACCGAAACACCAGTGCTTGAACCTTCTGTAATTTGCGTTGAGGTCAACTGAATCGTAAATGTTTTTCGGATATTCCAGGCAGAAGATTGAACACCGGTATTGTTGGAACTGGTGCCGGGTGCCTCGGTAATGGTATTCCCGGGAAGGATTTCCACAACGAATACTGCCTGATCGCCCACGGTTATTTGTGGGGGAAGGGTAATATTGTCCGTCCTTGAAATAGATTGACCGGGAGCAATAACATCCGAAGTTGTGTAAACGGATTGCTTGATCTGGGTTCGGTTTTGACCGGTTGGTGTCTGGAGATAGATGCGCTCCGTCCAGTTTGTAAAGGATTGGGCAGAGCCGGTATTGGCTATTGTCCATGAAACTGTTACCACATCACCAGGAGATTTATCTGATAACGGTGATGAAACATTCTGTACCGCCAGATCAGGATAGTTATTGACAACAATGGTAATGGTAACCGGATTGGCACATTGCCCATGATTGGGAATAAAGGTGTAATCTCTTGTTTGTGTATTGCTTACGGTAGCTGGGTTCCAGGTTCCGCTGATGCCGTTTAGAGATGTAGCCGGCAGGCTGGGAGCCGTCGTTCCATAGGCAATTGGGCCTAAAGTACCGAAGGACGGAGTGACATTCTGGATTACCGAAACCGGCAAAGTCGTATTTACAATACAGGACCCGGAAGTGGGAGTAAAAACATAATTGCCTGAAGCTGTGTTGCTCACAGTCTGTGGGTTCCAGGTACCGGAAATGCCGTTGTTGGAGGTAAGAGGTAAAACAGGGGCAGTGCTGCCTGCACAAAATGCCGCAATAGGAGCAAAAGTTCCCTGGGTGGATGGGGACACAGAAACTGCGGTAGCCAGGGAAGTACTTGTACATCCAGACCCCACGGTCACGGTGTAATTTCCGCTGCTGGTAACCGAGATGCTCTGGCTGGTTAACCCGTTGCTCCAGCTATTGCCGGAAGCGGCTGAAGAAGTCAATATAACGCTGCCTCCCTGGCAAAAGGTAAGCGGACCGGAAGCAGAAATCGTTGGAACCGTTGGAACTGCTGAAACGGTAACCGTAACAGCAGATGAATTACCAGAGAGACATCCATTGGCATCGGTTCTTTTTACGGAGAAACTCCCGCTGCTGGTAACCACAATGCTTTGGCTGGTGGCGCCATTGGACCAGAGATTACCCGTAGCACTGGAGGAGGTTAAGGTAACCGACCCACCGGAACAGAATGAAACAGGCCCTGAAACCGAGATAACCGGAGCAGTTGGGGTGTTAACCGTAACCAATTGACTGGCTGTACCTGTACAGCTCGAAGTGGTTCCGGTAACGCTGTAGTTTCCTCCTGTTTTTACCTTAATGCTGGCCGAGGTTTGTCCACCCGGGCTCCATACATAGCTATTCGCCCCACTGGCTGTTAGTGTCACACTGTCTCCATTACAGAAGGTTGTAGGACCGCTGGCATTGATTACAACCGGCAATGTGCTGATAACCGAAACTTCCTGGGTTGCCGAGGAGAAACAACCTGTTGCGTTAAAAACTTTTACCGTGTAAACACCGGATTGGGTGACATTGATGGCTTGAGTGGTTTGCCCACCCGGCGTCCATTGGTAGGACTGCCCGGCACTGGCAGTTAAGGTAACATTCTGGCCTGAACAAAAACTGGTAGGTCCGGAAGGTGTGATGCTGACAGAAGGACGGGGATTTACCCTGAATGTGTCTTGAGATGCAGCCGTGCCAAATGGTGTGATGATATTGATAAGGCCGGTTGTGCCATTTCCGATGGTGGCTGTAATCCTGGATTCAGAAACAATGGTGAAAGAGGTAACATTTGTTCCTCCGATCCGAACAGAAGTAGCACCAGCAAGATTGGCACCGTTGATGGTAATATTTGCTGAACCTGCACAGCCGGATGTCGGACTGAAAGACGCTATGTAGGGAAGCTGAGAGTCCGTGTTACGAAATAGGGATAAGGTTGAGGAATTTTGGTTAACCGCAGCCAGATCGGCTTTGCTGTCTCCATCCAGATCGGCGATGGAGACGGAATTGGGATAGGAGCCTGCAGAAAAACTTGCCGGAACAAAACTACTTCCTGTAATGTTGCCCACGGTGGTTGCATTCCGGAAAACTGATATGGTATTGGAAGCAGAACCGGCGTTTGCTACAGCCAGGTCGGGTCTGCCGTCACCAGTGATGTCCCCGACATGTACAGAAACGGGGTTGCTGCCTGTAGTAAAGTCTACACGCGAAGCAAAGCTATTGCTGTTCAGGTTGCCAGTGACAGAAACATTGCGGAAAACAGAAACGGAATTGGAACCATAATTGACAACCGAAAGGTCCGGTTTTCCATCCCCGTCCAGATCACCAATGGCCACTGAGTAAGGATTGGTGCCGGTGACAAAATCCACCCTTGCGGCAAAGCTGCTGGTAGTAAGGTTGCCACTATTTGAAATATTCCGGAAAACGGAGATGTTGTTCTGACTTGAATTGGCTACAATGAGATCGGCTTTCCCATCTCCATCCAGATCACCAATGGCAACATTTCGAGGATTTGAATTGTACGGTAATATCCATTCTACTCTTGATGCAAAACTGATGCTTCCTGAGGTTGAAGTATTTCTATAGATGCCCAGATAGCTATAGCCACCATTGTTATAGTAAGGTATCACGAGGTCAGGTTTTCCATTTCCATCCAAATCTCCTGCTGCAACACTGAGCAAGGACATTCCTGAGAGTCCCAGGTCTAACCTTGCAGAAAAACTACCGGTGGAAATGCTGCCTGCGGATGATGTATTCCTGAAAATGGAAATTGCAGAAACACGATTGTAGTAGTCTTCATTTGTATTGGCTGCAATTAAATCCTGCTTGCCATCGCCATCCAGGTCAGAAAAGTCGGTATCATAAACGTAATTATAGGCAGCCGTCAGATCAACCTTGGATGTAAGACTGCTGCTGTTCAGGCTGCCGGAAGCAGACACATTCCGGAAAATCGAAACAAGTCTGGAATAATTCCCCGTAATCACATCAGGTTTTCCATCGCCATCCAGATCGCAAACAGAAACCGAATAAGGAGTGCCTGAAGAAAAATCAATCTTTGGGGCAAGATCACTGCTGGTAAAGTCACTTTTTGGTGGAATAAATTTCGGTACAAATGCAGATTTGCTTGCTCCAGACAGTCTATTTGTTTTATTCAGTACAGAAATAGGGGCATGGGTTGCACCGATCGGAACTACGACCGACAAACTGGATGCAGAAGCCGCTGTCACAATTGCTTTTACAGCTCCGAACTGTACCTCGTTTTCGCTAGCAGTCGAGTGAAAGTTTGAACCACTCACTAAAATTGTGTCGCCAGGCAAGGCCCCTGCCGGAGCAAAAGCCGAAATAACGGGGGAACAATTGAGAACCCGCAGTGAGTCGGTGCTTTGAGCAGATTTGCAGTAATTGGCAACCCGGATGATACCCTTTACCACCGTATTGATGGTTGCCGTGATTTCGGTCGGAGAGTTTACGATAAAGGAAGAAACGGGTAGTCCTCCGATGCTCACAGAGGTGATGCCATTAAAACCAGAACCATTAATGGTAATATTTCCGGTGAATGAAGCACAAATCTCTGAGGTAAAGGAGTTTATGACAGGTTGAGGTGGAATGGAATCGGATTTAATGTTTTTGAGTACCGAAACCGAGTTGGCGCCATAATTGGCGGTTGCCAGCTCCGGAAGTCCATCGCCATCAAGGTCACCCACCGCCACAGAATAAGGATTCGTACTGGTAGGAAAATCCAGCTTTGGAGCAAAGCTACTGCTGCTCAGGCTGCCACTTACAGATGTGTTTCGGAATATGGATACTGAATTGGCCGTTTCGTTTGCCACGGCCAGATCCGGTTTGCCATCACCACTGAGGTCGGCGATGCTTACACACCTTGGATTTGTCCCTGTGGGTAAATCCACTTTGGCCGCAAAACTGCTGCTGCTCAGGCTGCCGCTAATGGCGGTATTCCGGAATAAAGAGACTGTATTTGAGGTTCGGTTGGCAACAGCAAGCTCCGGTTTACCGTCTCCATCCAGATCGCCGATGGACAGGGAATATGGATTTGTGCCGGTAGCAAAATCTATTCTTGTAGCAAAGCTGCTTGTGCTCAGTGTTTCGCTGACGGAAATATTCCGGAAGAGAGAAATTGAATTACTGTTTTGGTTGGCTATTGCCAGATCTGATTTGTTATCTCCATCGAGATCGCCTATCGCTACTGAATAAGGGTACGAATAATTTGCCAATGTCAATGTCCCACCGGATGCGAAACTGATGATCCCACTTGTTGATGTGTTGCGATAAAGAGCTATTATACTACTACCCGAATTACTTTGGTAAGGTACCGCAAGATCAGGTTTCCCATCACCATCCAGATCACCTGCAGCTGCATGATACAAATACAGATAACTACCTAATCCAAGATCAATCCTTGGGGCAAAACTGGCGGTTGATAGGTTGCCGGTAGTAGCAATATTACGAAAGACCGAAACATTACTTGATCCCCAATAATTACTATTGGCGACTACCAGGTCAAGCTTGCCATCACCATCCAAATCTGAAAAACCAACCGAGAACACATAAGAAGGAAGGCTTAGATCAACTTTTGAAGCAAAGCTGTTACTGGAAAGGCTGCCTGTTGCGGAAATGTTCCGATAAACCGAAACCGCAAAGGAATTGGAATTCGCCACCGCCATATCGGGTTTTCCGTCGCCATCGATATCGCCAAATGCTACAGAATAAGGGTTGGTACCGGTTGTAAAATCTACTTTGTCTTTAAAATCACAGGAAGTAAGATCGGTTTTGGCAGGGCTGTAAACCGGAATAAAAGGCGAAAGGCTGGCTCCCGAAAGTCCGGTTACAGTATTCAATACGGTGATGGGTGCATAAGTAGATCCGGAAGGTACCGTTACCGTAAGGCTGTTTGCAGTTGCGGAGGTTACGGTTGCCTTTGCAGCCCCGAAATACACAACATTCAGGGCGGCCTGGGAATTAAAATTGCTACCCGTCAGGGTAACGCTGGCACCCGGTGCGGCGGCAGCCGGTGTAAATGCGGTGATCGTTGGTGTACAGTTCGTGAATTTCAGGGTATCGGTTCCTGAGACTGTGCTGCAGTAAGTACTCACTGAAAATACCCCGGAATTGCCGGTAACCACCGCTGCAATCTGGTTGTCTGAATTGATGGTGTAAGAAGCAACAGCTGTTCCACCCACGCGTACTGATGTTACTCCGCTCAGGTTGGTGCCGCTGATGGTGATGGTACCCGAGGCTCCGCACACGGAAGCTGGGGAAATGCCGGTAATGGTGGGCAGCACCGGCACGCCATTTCGGTGAATTGAAATTTGGCTGCTGCCACTCACCACGGCCAGATCTGGCATACCGTCACCGTCCAGATCGCCGATGGCTACCGAATTGGGGCTTGAACCTGTGCTGGCATCTGCTTTTGGAGCAAAACTGCTGGTCGAAATACTGCCGCTGACAGATGTGTTGCGTAGTATCGACAGTGAAGAAGCGTTGTTATTTGAGGCGACCAGATCGGGCTTTCCGTCGCCATCCAGATCACCGATGGCCACGGAACGGGGACTAGAGCCTGTTGTAAAATCTACTCTGGCCGCAAAACTGCTGCTGTTGATGTTTCCGCTTACCGACGTATTGCGGAAAACCGAAACCGTATTGGGACCAGAATTTGCCACTGCCAGATCGGACTTTCCGTCACCTTCCAGATCGCCAATGGCCACGGAATAGGGACTAGAGCCAGTTGTAAAATCTACTCTGGCCGCAAAACTGCTGCTGTTGATGTTTCCGCTGACGGAGGTATTGCGGAAAACCGAAACTGAAGTGGAACTCAGGTTGGTCACTGCCAGATCGGACTTTCCGTCACCATCCAGATCGCCAATGGCCACGGAATAGGGACTAGAGCTAGTTGTGAAATCCACCTTGGTCGCAAAGCTGATGCTGCCACTACTGGAAGTGTTTCGGAATATGGAAACTGTATTGGAACTGTAATTGCTTACTGCCAGGTCTGGTTTGCCGTCGCCATCCAGGTCGCCAATGGCAACCGAATATGGACTAGAGCCTGTTGTAAAATCTACTTTAGCTGCAAAGCTGCTTGTAGTTAGGGTGCCGGGTACCGAAGTATTTCGGTACACGGAAATTGTGCTGGATGATCCGTTAGCCACTGCCATGTCGGGCTTGCCGTCTCCGTCCAGGTCACCAATGGCCACTGAATATGGGTAGCTGCCGGTGGTAAAATCCACCCTTGGCTGAAGATCGCAGGATGTAAAGCCAGTTTTGGCCGGGCTGAAAACAGGGTTGAATGCATTTCTGGCGGAGGCCATTGAGCGGGTTGCGGCATTCAGTACCGTTACCGGTGCATAGGTGGCTCCCACCGGTACATTTACAATCAGGCTTGTGGCGGAAGCATTGGTAACGGTGGCCTTAACGGCTCCGAAAAACACCACATTCTGATTGGGTACGGTATTGAAATTGGTGCCGGTAATGGCAATGGCATCGCCTGCCTTCCCGCTAAGGGGAGACACCGATGCGATGGTGGTGGCACAATTGTTTACCGTAAAACTGGCAGAACTGGTAACGGTGCGGCAGTTCTTGGTTAGGCCCACCGGTCCGGTAATGCCATCGACCGTAACCACAATTTCCGTTTCTGAATTCACGGTGAAAGAGGTCACCGGAACACCGCCGATGCTCACCGCCGAAATTTCAGAAAAGTTGGAACCCGACAGGGTAAAAGTGGAAGTACCGGCGCAACCGGAAGATGGACTGAATCCGCTGATCACGGGGTCTGGAACCAGCATTTTATTTTTCAGCACCGAGAAAGAATTGGAACTGGAATTGGCTGTCACAAGTTCGGGCAAACCATCGCCATCCAGGTCACAGGAAGCCACATTTTTAGGATAGGCCCCCATGGCATACACCATCAGCGGGGCAAAACTTCCTGTTGAAATGCTGCCTGGTAAGGAATTATTTCGGATGATGGAAACAGAGTTATTGTACTGGTTGGCAGAAACCAGATCGGGTTTACCATCCCCTGTAACATCCGCAATAGTCACTGCATAGGGTTGTGCCCCAGTGGAAATGTCAACTTTTGCAGAGAAAGAGGTCGTATTCAGCGCTCCGGTGCTGGCTGTATTTCTGTAAACTGATATAGAAGAAGAAACAGCATTAGCCACTGCCAGATCCGGCTTTCCGTCCCTGTCCAGGTCCCCTATGGACACCGAATAAGGTGAACTTCCAGTTATAAAATCCACCTTTCCTGCAAAACTGCTGGCTGAAATGTTGCCGCTTACTGAAGTGTTGCGGAAAACAGAAACCGTATTGGAACTCCGGTTGGTCACTGCCATATCGGCCTTACCGTCACCATCCAGATCACCAATCGCTATGGCGTATGGGTAATTTCCTGTAGCAAAATCCACCTTTGAAGCAAAACTGCTGGCAGTAATGGTGCTGCTTATGGATGTGTTTCTTAGAACCGAAACAGTATTGGAACCATAATTTGCCACTGCCAGATCGGGCTTTCCATCGCCATCCAGATCGCCGATGGCTACTGAAGAATATGGATTTAAGCCCGTTGCAAAATCTACTCTGGCCGCAAAACTGCTGCTGTTGATGTTTCCGCTTACCGAGGTATTGCGGAAAACCGAAACTGTATTGGAACTCAGGTTGGTCACAGCAAGATCGGGCTTGCCGTCGCCATCCAGATCTCCGATGGCAACAGAAACAGGTGATGCTCCCGTAGTAAAATCCACTTTAGCGGCAAAGCTACCTCCTGATATGGCACCACTTGTCGAAGTATTCCGGAAAACGGATACCGTAGAGGAACTCTGGTTGGTCACTGCCAGGTCGGGTTTGCCATCACCATCCAGGTCGCCGATGGCTACGTATGAAGGAGAAGAGCCCGCTGAAAAATCCAGTTTCGGTAAAAAATCGCAGGTGGTAAGTGTGTCTTTTTTAGAGGTGAAGGTTGGAATAAAAGAGGCAGAACTAGTCCCTGACAGCGATGTGCCGCTGTTCAGCACAGAAACGGGCCCATATGCGGCACCTGAAGGTACTGTCACCGAAAGGCTTCCTGTAGACGATGCACTTACCGCCGCACGCACCGAGCCGAAGGTAACCACATTCTGAGAAACAGATGCATTGAAATTACTGCCGGTAATGGTCATGGTTTCACCTGGTTTTGCGGCAACAGGGCTGATGGATGTGACCACAGGGGTACAATTCTGTGCTTCAAACGAACCCGTGCTGGTGGCACTTCCGCAATAATTGCTTACCATAATCTGGCCGGAACTGGCTGAAGCATTAATGGTCAGCTGAGTGGCCGAATTGACCGTAAAATTATTGGCAGGCAGGCCGCCGATGCTGACCGAGGTAATACCAGAAAGATTGGTCCCTGTCAGTGTGATGGCAGCCGAAGAGGCACAACCGCTGGAAGGCGAAAAGGAACCAATGGTCGGAGGTGCAGGATCGATGTTCCGGAGCACTGAAACCAGACTTTGGCCATAGGTGAACACCATTTCCGGTCGGCCGTCACCTTCCAGATCGGCAAAAGCCAGGGTGGAAGGATTGCTGCCTGAAATCCCGGTACTGTAATCCACTCTTTCGGCAAAACTGCCGCTTCCAATGCTGCCGCTTGTTGATGTATTCAGGAAAAAAGACGCGGTAGCAGAGGAATTATTTAGGATTCCCAGATCTGGTTTTGCATCTCCGTTGAGGTCTGTAATGGCCACAAAAGACGGATTGTTCCCGGTGGTAAAATCTGCCTTGGCTCCAAAGCTACCGGAATGAATACTTCCCGAAGATGCCTGGTTCCGCATAATGGACATGCTGTTTGAAGAGAAATTTGGAACAATCAGATCGGTTTTGCCGTCACCGTCCACATCACCGCATAAAACCATGGCGGGGTTGGTGCCAGTGGTAAATTCAACGGGCGTTGCCAATCCGGCTGAGTTAAAAATACCGGCAGCAGAGGTGTTCCGGTAGACGGAAACCGTATTGGAACTGTAATTGCTTACTACCACATCCGGCTTTTGATCTCCATCGAGGTCTGCAATGCTGGCAAAACTCGGATTGGAACCGGTTGCAAATTCCGTTTTGTATTGGAAACTGCTGGCTGTGAAACCGCCGCTCAGGCTGGTATTTCTGAAAACGGAAATGGTATTTGAACCATAATTGCTTACAACAATTTCGGGTTTTCCGTCGCCATCCAGATCGCCGATGGCAGCAGATCGGGCATCGGCCCCGGCCAGAAAATCAACCTTGGCCGCAAAGCTGCTGCTGTTTATGCTTCCGCCCAGGGTAGTATTTCGGAGAATGGATATGGAATTGCCACCCGATACAATTAATTCCGGTTTGCCATCACCATCGAGATCGCCAATGGTTACTGCTTTTGGAGCAGATACTGTGGAAAAATCAACCTTAGATCCAAAGCTTCCGCTGGTAATGCTCCCGGTGGTGGAGGTATTTCGAAATACAGAAACAGTATTGTTGTTGTTATTGGCAACCACCATATCGGCCTTTCCATCTCCATCCAGATCGCCAATGGCCACTGAGCCGGTTCCATTGCCGTTGCCACTGGTAAAATCTGTTTTGGGCGAAAAATCACAAGCCGAAAAACCGGTTTTGACAGGAATAAAAACCGGAGTAAAATACGAAGCGCTGCTTCCTGAAAGGGCGTTAGCCGAATTTAGAACGCGAATGGGGGTATAGGTAGCTCCTGCAGGTACAGTCACAGTAATGCTGGTACTGGTAGCGGAAGTTGCAACCGATCTTACCGAGCCGAAGAAGAGAATGTTCTGTGCGGCTGTTGCACTAAAACCACTCCCGCTGATGACCACTGTTTCGCCGGGTTTTGCGGAGGATGGCGAAAATGAGGTTATTTGAGGGGCACAGTTCGAAACCGTAAAGCTCTGGCTGGCAGCATATGTTCTGCAGTTCCGGATTGCCGCGACCGGACCTGAAATACCGGCAGCAATGGCTGTGATCTGGTTGTCAGAATTGATGGTAAATGAATTGACAGGTACCCCGCCAATGCTTACGCCGGTAACATCTGAAAAGTTAGAGCCGCTGATGGTGATGGTCGTTTGATAAGCACAGCCGGAAGCCGGTGAAAAAGAACTGATAACGGGAATAGGCGAGGATGGAATATCTGTATTCCGGAAAACCGAAATGGTATTCGAATTACTGTTGGTCGACACTAGATCTGGTTTGCCATCGCCATCCAGATCACCGGCTGCGAGGGATCTCGGAAGTGAGCCTGTATTGAAATCAACCCTGCCTGAGAAACTGGATGAACCGATGTTTCCATTTTCAGCGGTATTGCGAAAAACAGAAAGGGTGTTGTTCTGCCCGTTTGACACCACCATGTCGGTTTTTCCATCGCCATCCATATCAGCAAATTCTACAGCAGATGGATTGGATTCAGTCAGGAAGTCAACTTTGGTTGCAAAGCTGCTGCTGGAGATACTTCCCGCTGAAGATGTATTGCGAAAAACCGAAACACTGCTGCCGGAAACATTGGTTGTGGCAAAGTCTACCTTGCCGTCGCCATCTACATCTGCAACCGAAATCCAATTCGGAGATGGCCCGGTGGCGAAATCTACTTTAGGGGCAAAGCTGCTGCTGGTAAATGCTCCGGTCGTAGTTGTATTTCGAAGTACGGAAACGGTATTGGAATTGATATTGGCCACGACCAGATCAGCTTTTCCGTCGCCATCCAGGTCGCCGAGGTCCACGCTGTAAGGCGATGTTCCAACTGAAAAATCAACCTTGGGGCTAAAGCTGGAAGAAGACAGGCTGGTGGTGGTACTTACATTCCGGAATGTTGAAATGGAAGCAGCATTCAAATTGGTCACAACCAAATCATTCTTTCCATCCCCATCCAGATCTCCGACAGCAATACTGTAAGGATTTGCTCCGGTTGAGAAATTGATGGCCGAACCAAAACTGCTGGTGGAAATACTACCCGGAGAAGAATTATTCTGGAATACTGAAGCCGTATTGGAAGACTGATTTGCCACCACCAATTCCGGCTTCCCATCCGCGTTCAGGTCGGCAATGGCGACCGCCCCCGGAGCTGAACCGGAATAAAAATCCACTTTAGCCGAGAAACTGAATGTGTTGATTGTTCCTGAAGATGAGGTGTTCCGGAAAACAGAAACAGTATTTGCATACGCATTTGCAACGGCAAGGTCTGTTTTACCATCCCCGTCCAGATCGCCGAGTGCGATCGTCAGCGGATAAGAACCGGCTGCAAAGTCCACCTTGGCAGCCAGATCGCAGGAGGTAAAGCCAGATTTGGCAGGCGTAAAGACCGGGGTAAAAAAGGCAGTGCTTGCCCCCGAAAGCAAAGTCGCCGTATTCAGAACAGTAACGGGCCCGTAGGTAGCACCCGCCGGAACTGTCACTGTCAGGCTGGTTGCGGTGGCAGTCGTTACAGTAGCTTTGGTTGCGCCGAAGAAGACAATGTTCTGGGAAGCGGTGGTATTAAAATTGGTACCGGTAAGGGTAATTGTTTGGCCCTGGGCGCCCGCTGCCGGAGAAAATGATGAGATGGTGGGTGCAGTGGTTGATTCGATGCTCAGATTGGATGCATGATGCTTGTCGGACGAAATGCCGGAAGTAAAAAGCGCCGAAAATCCTTTGCCCTGATTATTATTCGCTCTAAAATGGTTGGATGGAATTGCTTTGGAAAATGGCAGATTACCGGCAACTTTTACATCAATTGGGTCTGCCAATACCCGGAAGTTTGAAATGACAGTTGAATTCCTGGCGTCTTTTGATGCAGTTCGAACGGCCGCCTGTAAATTAAGGACAACCGCAAATGAGATCAGGCAGTGTGAGAGAGCTCTCATAAACAAAGGATAATTTGGAGCAAAAAAATGCCAAACATTACACCGAGGCAATACCTTAAATTCGGTATTTTTCGTTTCCTTTTTCAAGTTTTCGACTTGTGTAAAGTCGCATTAACTCATTTATTTTCAATATGTAGAACGGTTTTTTGGGTTTTCAATCGAGTGCCAGCCATCTCGTCTGTAACTCGATTTTGCTGCAAAAAAGTCCGAAAGCCAACACCTGTTTTAGAGGCAGGAAATGAACTCGGGCTACATGAAGTTTCCAGGGGAGAGGAGTGACTTGTCATTTCCCGGATTGCATTCTCAGATCGATTTAAAAATTCTCAATTAGAATGGGACAGAACTGTCAGTTTCACAACAACCATCCCTCCGTTTTCGCCTTTGAAATAGCAGCTGTTAATTTATTCGTTTGGGTCTTTTTCAGGATTTTCTTTTTGTGTTCACTCACGGTATGATTTGATATAAAGAGTTCCTTTCCGATCTGGATAGAAGTCTTGCCTATTGAACTTAATTGAAGAACTTCCAATTCTCTTTTGCTTAGTGGACAAATGGTTCTCAGATCTACAGGATTATTCAGATTTTCTGTTCTCAATATCGAATTCTCCTTTGTCCAAAATAGCATCGCATCTCCATTGTAGGAGAATTCAAAATTCTGAATATCAAGAGTATAAAATGAAATCGATTCAGATTTAGATCCAAAACTACCAATCAAATTCTCTACGTCGCAACAAAAACTGTCGCCCGAAGTATTCTGTATTCTGATCTGAATCTTGCCAATAAGGTGTACGCCTTTTTCTACAATTTTTAATGACTTCCAGTAATGATTTTGGAAGGATATGAAGGGAAAAAGGTCCTGAGATTGAATGAGCTTCAGGAAATCGTATGATGAAGAAAATTTTGATATTAGCGAATGAATTCCAGAAAAATCTATGGCTGGTTTGGTTATGTGAAGAACAACCTGTGATTCGTTATCAATGACAATTACAATGATATTGGATTGAAGCTTGGCGTAAGAATCGACTTTATTTTTGGTCTCTTGTAGGTTCGCCGCTTTATCCAGTAAAGATATAAGTCGAAGCAATTTTATGCCATTTTGCATTGTTGCAGAAGTCAAAAGGAACTGGGTATGTTCAGTGAGAAAAACTATATGTATTTTGATCTGGCTAGAAAAGCCAGCTTAGGTAAAATAGAGGTTTGATAAATTATACGTGGTTAACCATGGGATGAAGCTTTTCAGAATGAGGCTAGTAACGCTGATTTAACGAATTGAATTATTCCTGACGATCGTTTTCTGGAGAATATTCAAGACAAGATCTACTGTCTGTAAAAACGACAAAGTTCAAGGATATTTTTCGGATAAATGGGCCGACCAAAATTGGTTGCAGGAATAGGATTAATTGGTATGCAGATGTGTTGGTTCCTTAATTAAAGCTATTTTATAAGATAAAAGGCTAATTGTTGGAAACGGGCGATTCGACTAGTGTTTTAATTTTGTATTTGGTTTTTTGGTTTTTCTCGATATTTCAAGAAGGCTCTTTTTTTGATTTTCAGTTGATGCTTGCTTTCTTTTTTTAGATCGACTTATTTCCGTAGTTTATTGGAAATCAAATAAATAGTTCCGATCGAAATCGAGTAAATTGTTTGATTTTTTTTGGATCTATCCTGGACTCAAATCCTATGTTGGGTTGTGAGTGGATGTTTCATTCTGTTAAGAATTACTTCCTAATAATCAAGGCCGGACAATACTTCCCCGAATGCAGTCAATTTTTCTCAAGGAATCCAAAGAGAATAGTAAACAACCAATCTGCTGCAGGTTTCAAGGATAGCACCTTCAAAATCCCTTTCAATTTCCACTGGATTTATTTTGTCTATACCTTTGTCAAAACTCAACGATCTCTGTTTTTCTCTCAGGATTGATTTAATGCATCTTTTCAATCAAATTGTTGAAACAAAAGCGAATCTGATCACCCGGCCGGTTGTCAGAAATATTCTCGTTCTTCTGATTGGTCTCTCATGTTTTTCTATTCCGGCGACCGCTCAGAAAATAACCCGATACGCTGTTCTGGTTGGAATTGGGCAGTATCCGGCCAAAAGTGGCTGGTCAGAAATCAATGGTGATGCGGACGTAACGGATATGGCTGCCGCCCTCGAAAAAAAAGGATTCCTCCCGGGTAACATTACCCGAATTGTCAATGAAGAGGCAACAGTGGAACAGATTCTGCTTGCCTTCCGTGCGCTATCCCAGAAAGTACAGGCAGGCGATGTGGTGTATGTTCATTTCTCCGGCCATTTTCAACAGTTTACCGATCGGAATGGTGATGAAGCAGATGGTTTCGATGAGGCATTTGTTACCTATGATGTCAGTACGCTCACCAATGAAACACCTGCATCTGCCATCCAGGTACTGACCGATGATCTGTTGGCCAGGTCGCTGGAATTGGTGCAGAATAAGCTTAGTTCGGTTGGTTGCCTGGTTTTGGTTTTTGACGGAGGCATGGGAGATGAATCGCAGAATCCATCGAAAGGCTTGCGGGGTAATAAAGGTCCCTTTTATTTCAACAGTCCCAAAAATGGCTTTCGGGGTACGCAGGCATCTGCCCTTGCCGGATGTGACTTGATCGATCGTGCGATTGATCCGTCTGTTTCACGGACTGTCCTCATTGACAGAGGCAAGGATATAAAGCCGGTGAATGAAACCATGTTTCAAAGTCGCCTCCATGGTCCAGTTACTACTGCCATGCTGACAATACTCGACTCTTCGATCACCGTCAAAACATTTGAGGCATTGCAGCAAACCTTCACCCGAATGTATCCCACGGGAAACAAAACTCCGGACATCCGGGTAATGGGCAATCTGGATGAGCCCTTCTTTCATGAAAAACCTGGCGTTCGCGAAATACGTGATTTTGCCCTGAGGCAGCCCATCACCACGCAACTGAACGGAAAGGGAAAAGTATACGGTGTTTGCATAGGCGTGTCAGAATACGGGGGAAATTTTCGTCCGTTGACGTATGCCCATTCTGATGCGGTTACCTTTTATAATTACCTTAAAAACTGTTTCAAAGGACGGTTTGTCAACGATTCAACCCTTTTGTTGATCAATGAAAGGGCCACCAGTTCCAGGGTTTTTGAATCATTGAAGCAACTGAACCAGATCTTAATGCCGGAAGATATGGTGTATTTCTTCTTTGCTGGCCATGGGGATGTTGAGGGCGACCTGATATCGAAACCCGGTTTTCTCCTCCTGAAAGATGGGCCTGAGTTTGCCTATGGTGCGGGTGGTCACATTCCGATGACCGAACTAAAATACTACCTGGGAAATTATGTTTTCAAGGGTGCGAAAGTTTTTCTGGTGGTGGATGCCTGTCGGTCAGGTACCATTGCCGGGGGCAGAGAAGGTTCCGGAGAAACCCTGATGAGCCTGCAAAATCTGGATGATGCAGCCATTAAAGTTCTGGCCTGCCACCCAAATGAAAATTCCAGGGAAGGTGTTGAATTTGGAGGAGGTTTTGGTGCCTTCACTTTCTATATGATGCGGGGTCTGTCCGGAAGTGCGAATCAGGACCAGAATTCATCAGTGATTAATGTAGAAGAAATGGGGCAGTTTCTGGCAGATTCTGTTGGAAAGGCGACCGGTTTTGCTCAGAATCCATTGATCGAAGGGCCACCAAAACAAGCCTTTTTGCCTGTGTTGAATGGAATGGATCCCTCATTGTTGAAGAAGATGCCCGATTGGCTCCAAAAGTCGGGCGAGGTGAGAAGCAAGATTGAAAGCGACAGCGAACTGGTTCAGACGGAGAGGAAATTTTACCAGCAGATCCGAAAGAAAAACTTTGCAGAACCCAAGGGTTCCTCTGCGTATGAATGGTTGGTATCATTGGAAAAGCGATGCCAGGAGAAAGAATGGACGGCAAAGCCCGTTTGGCGGAGCGATTTCACAGAGGGTGTTGTAACCAAATCACAGCTGGTCATTAACCAGTACATTTCCGGCAACGATGGTGCCATAAAAGATACGGCATTTGGCCTCTGCGCAAGAGAACTTGGGCTGGCGCTTGATTTTAAATCGCCCAATGATGTTTTGTACCTGCCATTGCTGGCGAGGCAGTATTTTTTCAAAGCCCGCTCAATTTCACCTCAGAAAATAGACAATGATCTCCAAAGAAGGAACCTTGCAGGTGCCATCCGGAATCTGTATTCATCCATTCGGATTGAAGGCAATGCAGGTCATCATTACAACGCATTGGGAAGATTGTATGCCTTAAACCGGCAATATGATTCAGCCTTAATCATGTACAGAACCGCCGCCCAGATCGCCCCGAGGTGGAAGTTTCCGTACAATAACATGGGTTCCGCCTTTTTTGAAAAAGGTAAAGCGCTTCGAAGCCGGCCATTGATCGACTCATCCATCCGCTATTATTCCTATGCCCTTCAGTTGGATCCTAAGTTTGGAGTGGCCCTGAATAATTCGGGTAAAGCATTTCAGGCGCTGGGTGAGATAAGTTCGGCCAAGAAAGCATTTCAAAGGGCTGTGTTTATCCAACCCAAATTAGGCGATGCCTACCACTCCCTGGGCAACATTTATCGGGAAGAGCAAAATTGGGATTCTGCCTATTCGGTCTTGTACCAGGGAGTAGCCGTTGTTCCCGGCAATGCAGACTTATTGGTCGATCTTGGCAATTGTCATTTTGACCAGTCTCAGGAATTTTCCGGATCCGGTAAAGACAGTCTTTTACAGGCGGCCAAAACATATTTTCTGGCCTCTCAGACCATTCTGCCGGAATATGTCTTTTCCAGCATTGGTCTTTCCAATGTGTACTGGGATCTGAAAGACTATGACTCCTCCGCCTATTTCGCCGGGGTAGCTGTGAAACTGGACACCACAAATGCCGATTATACCCATTACCAGATCGATGCCTTGATGAAGTCGGTTCACTGGCAGGAAGCAATCAATGTTCTGAAGTTAATGGACAAAAGGTTTCCAACAGATGCCTTGCACTTTTTAAAGTGGGGATATTATTACTTTAAGAAAAAGAATCCTGAAAAATCGCTTCAGTACTTTAAGCAGGCCCGAAAATCAGGTCTTACAAAGATGGATTTTGAATCATTGGATGAATGGACCTTACTGCGGAATGAAAGTTGGTTCAGTACATGGTTTAAATCCTGGTAACCTGAACAAATATAATAACGAGTAATCAAGTCGTTTGGTCGGTATTTACGATTCCATAAAATCTGATTTATTTTTTTGCCACTACATTTTTTACTCATGAAGAAAGTTCTGGTCTGTTTATTTCTGTTGGTGGTATTCTGTCGTGTTGCATCGGCGCAGGGTAATTGTGATACCACTTATATTCCCCGTGCGATTATGTTGCCAGCAGAGCGTCTTCAACTCTGCAACAACGATACGATTACGTTGGTAGGAATGAATGATTCAGAAGATTATCAGTTGCGTTGGTTCCGGAACGACGCAGAAATTGCGGGTGAAACAAGCCCTGCATTGGCTGTTACCACCCCGGGAGTCTATTCGTTTCGTCTTTTCAAAAATGGTTGCTACAGCCAGAATTACGATTCAAAAACGGTTGTACTTAAAAATCAGAAGAGACCAGCAATCAGAACGCTCAGCATTGTTCAGCAGCCAGCGAATGCGGGCGAGTCTTTTACATTGAATTATACCAATATTGGCAATGCTAGCTTAGTTACCCGTAAATGGTCGAGAAGCGGATTAACTGTACCCAACTCCGGCAGCACCTACACGGGAAATGGGCCTGGTGCATTTGTAGTACGAACCGATTCGAATGGTTGTTACAGCAATTCCAATGTTGTCGTTGTTCAACCCTCCGGAGCCATTAAACCCATCATTTGTGAATTGAGCTACATTGAACCGTTCGTCACGGTGAAATGGTCAACCACCAACCCTGCCGTTCAATCGGTTCGTTTTTACAGGAAACGTTCGAACGAATCAAATTATATCATGTTTGATGGGGTTGAGGCTTCTACAGGCGTTTTCTTAGATACCGGATTTTACAACGCTTCCTTTGAATATAAAATGACGGCCATTGTGACGGCTGGTTCCGGAACCTATGAAACGGAGCCGAGCGATTTTAATAAATCCATCTTTGTTAAAGTCACCTCTTCACCCCCTGGATTTACACCGCGGAAAATCCTGAACTGGAACCCCTACAGTGGTTTTACGGTTGAAAAGTATTACGTATACAGAAACAATATTCTGTTAGACAGTACCGCCGGAAATGAAAATTTGTATGAAGATTTTGCACCTCTCACCCAGGCTGTATATCGGATCGAAGGTGTTAACTCCCAAACCTGTACTCCTTTCGGGCGTATCAACGTGGGGAATTCCATTCAGGCCAATATACGCAAGTCCATCAGCAACAATTCATCGGTAACCCTGGGCGTGAATCCATCGGATGTGGATGCATCCATTTCATATTTTGCCGGAGGTGATCGGGTATATGCCGGTTTTTCCTATTCGGTGAGTACAGGTTCACAACCGATTATTTTAAATGGAACACCAGCAGGTGGTCGTTGGTCGGGTTCACCGGACGTTTCTTCATCGGGAGTTTTCACACCCGGTACCTGCGGTTCAAAAAAGCTTGTTTATGCTGTGGATGGACTCGGGAAAGACTCCATTTATATCACAGTTCTTCCGACCGGCGTTACAACAAACCCTGTTACGATTTCAGGACCACTTGCCATTTGTGGTACCGCAAGCGGTAGTGTCAACTACACAGGTTCACCTCTGGCCGGAGCCTGGGGTGTGCCGTTGGCTGGCAACGGTAGTTTTAATCCGGTTCCATGGGTTGGGAAAATGGTGCGGGTTTCCTATAAGAAAACGGTCAATGCCTGTGCGTATACAGCCGAAAGAACGGTGTTTGTCTTTCCTTCTTCCATCCCACTGGAGGTTACGGGCTCAACCAATTCATGCCAGAATCAATCTGTACAGCTTTCACACAATTATCCCTTTCCAGGGGCCATGGCCAATGTAAGATGGTATAGAAACGCGACATTGATACCCAACGAATATGGTGCTTCGTACACAGCGACACAAAACGGTACCTATTATGTCAATATTCAGGAAATAAATTCCAACTGTGGCACCACATCGACCAGCCAGACGTTGGCCTTTTCAGCCGTCGCTCCTCCTTCACCCCCTGTGATTACACGGAATGGAAACATTCTTGAATCAAATTCATCCGTTAATCAATGGTACCGCAATCTGGTTTTGATGCCGGGAGAAACAGGACAGACTCTCATTATGCCGGGAAGTGGTTTTTACAATGCGACCCGTACCATTGGTTCTTGTACATCGACGTCCTCTAATGCCATTAACTATGATGTGCTGAGAGTAAATGGAACGGAATCAGACGTAAAATTTACCGCATTCCCCAATCCGGTGAGCGATTTTTTAAATTGGGAAGGTACCGTTGTGGTTGAGGAGGTTTGCATCATCAATATGCTGGGGCAAAAAATCCGGACCAGTTCGGCCAAAGGACTTGAAAGCAGAATCTCGGTGCGAGATTTGAAGTCAGGGTACTATATTCTTCGGTTGAAAGACGACAAGGGTCTGGAAAGATGCTTTACCTTTTATAAGCAATAAAAGCGAGATAGAAGGTAATTGGTATCTGTAACCTCTTCTTGATCGACTTCTGAAGAAACAATCAATTCGAGCGATTCCAAACGGGAAACCGTGTCCAGGGGAAAGGTGATCACGATCTCGTCTTCGGGTTAAAAACCCGTTTTTCTCTTGAATTCTGTATGATGAATCCACGCCTTACAATTTAGCACTTTCTCTCTCTGCCAGTTCCAAAACTTTCCCTGTTGCATAAATCGGGACATTCAGAAGAGTAAACGTTTTTCCCTTGATGGTCTGGATTCTTTCTTTGCAGAAGTGGTTGTCTAAAACCTGGACGGCCAGTTTCGCAACAGTTTTATTCGCCCACAAGGTAATCTTGCTTCTAAATTTCTGTAAAACAGATATTTAAGCCTTTTGATTTACAGAAAATTAAAAAGAAATGTTTCAAAACGGCACCTAATTTCTCTTTTTTTTGTAACAGAATGGCACCTAATTTTCTGAAAACTTGATTCAGAATGGCACTTAATTTCAAAATTTACTAAGCGATTTATCCTGGTTGAATCGGGAATGATCGCTGGATTTCTGTCTTGAAATCACCAGTTCCATCAAAAACCCGACTGAAATGCCTTGCTCATTTGGGCATTTTAGGAGCCCTTTTCTTTACCAATATTTCAGCATCCTGAAGTTTGCGGCCCAGAGTATCGTCATTGGCGATTTGGAGGAAGTTCTTCTCCAAACCAAACACAAACAACACCATCAGGTAAGAGCCAATGGCCACGCCCGGCATGCCTTTTTCAATTTGCCATAACGTAGACCGGCTGATCCCTGCCCGTTCTGCCACTTGTTCAGAACTCAGTTTCCGACGGAGACGAGCCAGTTTTATGTCTTCTCCAAGGTTGGAAAGGATTCGTTGCTGACTGGGTGTTAAAGCCATAATGTTTATGATTTCGGACAAAAATAGATTATTTGTTTGAAATCATAAACATTATCATTTGTCAATCATAGATTATCCGGCTTAGAACCTAAGTTCCCATCATTGATTTCGTATACCTACTCAGTGCCATTCCCAAACAATCCCGGGGATTGAACGATTTCCTGTTTGGCTTCTTCTGTGTTGAATTGGCTCCGGCAATTGGGACATTGAAAAATGTACTCAAAATAATAGCTCCGGCCGCACCGCCATGGGTTTTACTTACTTCTTGACTTCTCTGATTCGAATTCCAAAAGTTGATTTGTTATCCCGAATTTCTATGGTCATCAAAAACGGGATAGCAATGTCAAATTTTTGCAATAAGATCGGTTGTAAGTGACTGATGATCAAATCGGAACTAATGTGTCCCGGCCAGAAACGCAAAATGGCTATAAAGTCTTTTTTCGATTTAAACACCAACTCGCCGAAGTCGATATCCTGAGTTAAGATACCCATATTTTGAGTGACAGTATAGTGTAGAATTTCTTCATCAGATTTGGAATCCCAACCCATTTCTTTTACAGATTCTACATTCCAACCATTTTTTCGGAGGAAATGGATAACAGGAAACTGAACGTTTTTCATCTGCCAGCCAAGTTATTTCTGAAAGAATCAAGATGCTCTTTGAAATTCCACGAAGTGATCTTGTCGCAACGAATCGGTGGCAAAACGGATGGCTTCCCTTACTTGCTCAACTGTTAATTGTGGATAAGCCAAAACTATATTTTCAACACTTGACCCATCCGCCATCAAACCTAAAATAAACTCCACAGATAACCTTGTATTAATAATTCGGGGCCTGCCTGAAACGATCCCGGGTGTGGCTACAATATTTGGGAATTTCTGATTCATATGATTGTATGCAAATATATTGAATTTGATAATTCAAAAATATCTCAAATTCATTTGAAAATTAAACGATTTTCTTCTCCCTCTACAAACTCTGCAAATCCACCAGCTTTTTATACAGACCGCCTTGGTTGTAAAGGCTTTGGTGCGTGCCGGTTTCAACGATGCGGCCTTTTTCCAGCACCAGAATCTGGTCGGCGTTCTGGATGGTGCTGAGGCGGTGGGCGATTACAACCGAGGTGCGGCCGATCATCAGATTGGAGATGGCGTCCTGCACCAGTTTCTCAGATTCGGTGTCGAGTGCCGAAGTGGCTTCGTCCAGAATGAGAATGGCCGGATCTTTCAGAATGGCCCGGGCAATGGAAATACGTTGCCGCTGACCCCCCGATAGTTTCGAACCCCGGTCGCCAATGCGGGTCTGGTACCCGTTCTCGCTTTCCATAATAAAGTTGTGCGCATTGGCCACTTTGGCGGCCCGTTCCACCTGGTCCTGGGTGGCGGTTTTATTCCCGAAGGCGATGTTGTTGAAGATGGTGTCGTTAAACAGAATCGTATCCTGGTTTACCATCCCGAACAGATTCCGCAAATCAAAAATGCGCAGGTTGCGGATGTCTTCTCCATCCACCCGGATCACCCCGCTTTCCGGATCGTAAAAACGAACCATCAGGTCCACAATCGTGGATTTTCCTCCACCGGAAGGACCAACCAGTGCGAGCATTTTACCTTTCTCGGCGGTAAACGACACGCTGTTCAGTACGGTGTTCTGTCCGTATGAGAACGACACATTCTCAAACGAAACGCCCCTTGAAAAAGCGGGCAGTTCTTTGGGTTGGTCAATTTCTTTGATGTCATTTTCCAGATCCATGATGGTGAAAATCCGGTCTCCCGCCACCAGTCCACGTTGCAGAGTGGCATAAGCATTGGCCATGGCTTTGGCCGGACTCAAGATCTGAGAGAAAATCACAATGTAGGTGATGAACTGCGAAGCATCAAGCTCCGAACTCTTGTTGATCACCAGATGGCCGCCGTATAAAATGATCCCGATTGCAGAAAGCACACCGAGAATTTCTGAGGACGGTGAGGCCATTTCCCGTTTGTTGAGCCAGTTTTTAATGTAGTTCCGAAAGGCATTGTTGTTGTCGTCAAACCGGTCCCGCACAAATTTTTCAGCATTGAAAATCTTGATTACCCTCAAACCAGCCAGGGTTTCTTCGGTGGTCGAAATCAGGTTGCTCATAAGTGCCAGGCCATCGCCACTTTTCAGACGGCGACTCACCAGATTGATCATCAAACCCGCCACTGGCAGGTAGAGAATGGTGAAAACCGTCAATTGAGGCGAAATGGTAAAGAGAAAGGAGAAATAGCCAATGATCAGAAGCGGCTCCCGGAAAACGGCTTCCAGCGAAATGAGAACAGAAAACTCAATGTCCTGTACATCGTTGCTGATTATGGTGATGAGGTTTCCTTTTTTCTGGTTGTTGAGGTAGGAGAAATTGAGCTCGGTGTATTTCCGGAAAATATCCTGCCGCAGATTCCGCATCAGGTTCGACCGCATCCGGGTCATCACACGTTGCGAGGTGTACTTAAAGAGATTCGACAGGAAGATGAAAACGAAAATGATCCCGCAGATGAAGAACAGGGCGTATTCCAGTCCTTTGGTCTGGATGAGGCTGTACATCTGGTAGTTGAAAAGCGCCACCACATATTTTACCGACAATTCGGCTTCGGGCATCACCAGCTTTTCCGGCATCTGAACGGTTCCGAAAAGGACATTCAGCAAAGGAATCAGAAGCGAAAAATTGAACACCCCAAACATCACCGCCAGTAATGCCTGCACAATGTACTCCGGCAAAAAGCCGCTGTATGGTTTGGAGTAGGAGAGGAGACGCCAGAATGTTTTCATACGTGGAGGCCGTCCGGCTTATTTCCGGATCACAGCATTGATGTCCTTTTCCAGTTTCGAAATGATGGCATTCATGGTGAAATCGATTTTGGAATCGGTGAGTGTTTGCTCTTCGTCCTGCAACACAATCGACATGGCGTAGGCTTTTTTACCGGCCTCAATCTTGTCGCCCTGGTACACATCAAACACCGAAATCGAACGGATCAGTTTTTTGTTGGTGCTGCGAATCAGATTTTCAATTGTCTCGAAGCCTGTCTTTTGGTCAATCACCACCGACAGATCACGAACCACTTCCGGGAATTTCGACACTTCCTTTACTTTCAGTTTCGGAGCCTTCGCTGCCCGAACCATTTCCCAGTCGATCAGTCCAAACAAAACCGGCTGCTTCACTTCTTTGCGTTTCGCTACATCGGATTTCACCAATCCGGCAAAACCTGCTTTTCGGTTGTTCCAGTACAAAGTCTGGCCATAGCCCAGATACGACGGCGCCTCTTCTCTCCACTGGATGCCGGTTATCCCGATCCGGGTGAGCAGATTTTCCATGCTCTTTTTCAGGTGGTAATACTGCACTTTCTCGTCACCCGATTCCCAGGACGAGTCGTTCCAAAGTCCGGTTAAGTACATGCCCAGACCGTATCGCTCGCTGTATTTCCCTTCGTGGCGGGAATAGGTTTTGCCGATTTCGAACAACTTGAGATTGTTCTGTTTCCGGTTGATGTTGTAGGCCATGGCTTCCAGTCCGGAGAACAGCAAGGTCTGGCGCATTACGCCGAGGTCTTCGCTCAAACGGTTCAACAACGGAACACTGGCTTCCATATCAAATTCCGTCATTCCTTCCAGCAGGTTCGGGTGCGTGAGCGAATTGGTCACGATCTCCACAAAACCCATATCGGCCAGCAACTGTGAGGCCCGCTGGTTCAGTTTTTCCGGACGGGACTCATCGCGACTCGAAATGAAATCGGTACGCAGAGCAGAATCAATTTTTATGTTGTCGATGCCATACACCCGCAGAATTTCTTCGGTGATGTCGGCTTCACGTTCCACATCCACACGATAGGGCGGAATCTCGGCTTCGAATTCTTCTTCAAAACCGGGATGGCCGTATTCATCCAGCGGACGGGTTTTAATATCCAGATTTTCAAGGATCTGGTACACGGTGTCACGGGGAAGTTCTTCGCCAATGAGGCGGTTGATGTTCCGCCACTTCACCGTCAGTTTTTTGTTTTCGATGGGATTCGGATACTGATCGGAAAACAGGCACTCGACTTTTCCGGCACCCGTCGATTCAATCAGAAAGGCCGCTCTCGATAAGGCTTTCACCACCATATTCGGATCGGTGCCCCGCTCAAAACGGAAACTGGAATCTGATTTCAGGCTGTGTTTCTGAGAGGATTTTCTTACCGTCGCCGGATTGAAACAGGCACTTTCCAGAAAAACCGATTTTGTCTCTGTCCGTACTCCCGACTCATCGCCACCCATCACGCCGGCAAGGGCGAGAGGTTTCTGAGAATCGGCAATGATGAGGTCCTCTTCGGTCAATGTTTTTTCAGATTTGTCCAGCATCACCAGTTTTTCACCGGCTTTGGCTCTGCGCACCACGATGGCATTGCCACTTAGTTTTGCGGAATCGAAGGCATGCATAGGCTGGCCCAGTTCGTGGAGAACATAGTTGGTAATGTCCACCAGATTATTGATCGGATTGAGGCCGATGCTTTTCAGCGCCACCTGCATCCATTCAGGAGAAGGTCCGATGGTGACGTTTTCAATGTATAATCCGGCGTATCGCGTACAGCCATCGGTATCCTGTAAATCAACCGAAACCGCTCCTTTTTTTGTGTAGGAGGCCAGATCCAGAATTTCTGGAAAAACAACCGGCCGGTTCAGAATCGCTTTCAGATCCCGGGCTACCCCAAAATGCGAAGCTGCATCTACACGGTTGGGTGTCAGGCCGATTTCGTACACGATTTCGGCTTCCAGATTGAAATATTTGGCAGCTGGCGTTCCATTGGCCAGTGGCGTATCCAGAATCATAATTCCGGCATGGCTGTGGCCCAGACCAATCTCGTCTTCGGCACAGATCATCCCTTCGGAAAGCTCGCCACGGATTTTTGATTTCTTAATGGTAAACGCATCGCCTTCAGACGGATACAAGGTTGCGCCAACGGTTGCCACCACCACTTTTTGTCCAGCTGCTACGTTGGGAGCGCCGCACACAATGTGTAAAGGTTCGGCTCCTCCCACATCCACGGTGGTCTTGCTCAGTTTGTCGGCATCCGGGTGTTTGGCGCAGGTGATCACTTCACCGATCACCAGTCCTTCGAGGTTTCCTTTTATCTTTTCTACGTGCTCAATGGCTTCCACTTCCAGTCCCAATCCGGTGAGAAGGCCAGAAATCTGGATTTGATTTTCAGGAAGATGAATGAGTTTTTGTAGCCAGCTATGCGATATTTTCATCAGAAATGCGTCTATTTCGGGGGAATTCCCGATTTGGATCCTTCCCGGTTCTGTAAAACGGGCCGCAAATTAACAACTTACCAATCGCCTTTGGAATGAAAAAGAGGATTCTCACTCTACTTTATTTTTCGCTGGTTACCGTTTATTCTATTCAGGCTCAGAAATACACAGCCCTCGATTCCCTGCGTGGTTCCTATCACGCCAACCGGAGTTGCTACGACCTCAATCAGTATCATCTCCAACTGAAAGTGGATCCGGCTACCCGCTATCTTTCCGGAACCAACCGGATTTTCTGTACCGGATTATCCGAATCCCGCAGCCTGCAGATTGACCTTGACCAATCTTTCGATATTTTATCCATCGAGACGTCGGGAGGAACCGCGAAATGGAAACGAATGGGTTCGTCGGTGGTGCTGCAACTTCCGTTTCTGATTGAGCCCGGTAAAAAATTCTGGTTGGATGTCGTGTACAAAGGTCATCCGCATACCGCAGCCGATCCGCCATGGGATGGAGGTTTTGTCTGGGAAACCGATTCCGATGGCCTTCCATGGATTGGTGTTTCCTGCGAAGGCGAAGGAGCCAGTCTCTGGTTTCCGTCCAAAGACCATCCGGCTGATGAACCCGATTCGGTCTTCCTGCAATACGAAGTTCCGCGGAATCTGGTGGCCGTTGGTAACGGACAGTTTCTCGGTCGGAAAGCCATATCCGATTCAACCTACCAGTATTCTTATAAAGTAACCTACCCGATTAATCAGTACAATGTTACCTTCAATGCGGCTGCGTATCAGACCTGGAGCGATACCGTCCTTCTTCCGGTTTCGGGTAAAGTTTTGAAGATGAACTTCTATGCGTTGCGGGAAGATCTGGAGAAAGCAAAAAATCAGTGGGTGCAGGCAAAAACGGTATTGTCCGTACTGGGCCGTCAGTTTGGCGATTACCCGTTTCCGAATGATGGATACAAACTGGTACAGACGCCCTATCTGGGAATGGAGCACCAGTCATGCATTGCCTATGGTGATAAATTTGAGAACGAAGCGTTTGGGTTCGATTATATTGTGATGCACGAAACAGGCCACGAGTGGTGGGGAAATTACACGTCCGCCAATGATCATGCCGATTTGTGGATTCATGAATCGTTTTGCACCTACTCAGAGGCGCTGTATGTAGAAGCGTTGCAGGGCAAGGAAAAGGCGATGGATTATCTGGTTTTTCAGAAAAAGAAGATTAAAAATAAGTCACCGGTTCATGGAGAACGGGATGTGTATTTTCATGATTGGAAGGATTCTGACATGTATTACAAAGGTTCCTGGACGCTGCACAGTTTACGGTTTATTGTGAACGATGACGTCCTTTGGTTCGATTGCCTGAGGTCGATTCGTTCTCAATTTGGGATGAAACCCGTTTCGTCTATAACGTTGCAGAAGCACATGTCAGCCTTTCTGAAAAGGGACCTTTCGCCTTTTTTTCAACAATTTCTGGATAAGACCCAATGGCCGGAACTGGAATTCAGAAGAGTGCTGAAAGATGGAGAAGGAACGATTGCCTTCCGCTGGAAAACAGAGGTCAAGGACTTTCAATACCCGGCTCCAATCTTCATCAATGGAAATCCTCATCGCATCGAAACCGGAAACCGCTGGACCGAAATCGCCTTTCGGGATCCGATCAAAACCGTCGAAGCCGACGAACGGCTGTTTCTCTATCGATTGAAAGAGGTAAAGTAGATGTAGTTTCTACCAGAGAAACTTATCCTTATATGTCTGGATGCTATCCCGGATAATGCGGAACGCATCCTCTTTCGGGAGAAAATTCTCTACCACCACATCTTTGTGCTCCAGCTTTTTGTAGTCTTCAAAAAAGCGCTGTACCTGGTTGATGGTATGAATCGGAAGCTCGTTGATGTTGTCGATGTGGTTTACTGACATATCGTTAGCAGCCACCGCAATGATTTTATCATCGGCTTCCCCCTGATCAATCATTCGCATCACACCCACTACTTTGGCGTCGACCTGACAAAGGTGCGGCAACTCGATGGACGTAATCACCAGAATGTCCAACGGATCTTTGTCCTCGCAATAGGTCCGTGGAATAAATCCATAGTTGGCCGGATAATGAACAGCAGAAAAAAGGACACGGTCCAATTTTAGAAGGCCGGTGGCTTTATCCAGTTCAAATTTTCCTTTTGAGCCGGACGGTATCTCGATAATGGCATTCACCACTTCCGGTGCTTCGTCGCCGAAATGAACATGGTGCCATGGGTTGAAATTGGTATGAGACTGCGATTGCATAGACATAGTTGATTCTTTAATAATAATAAACAGTATCCTCTGAACGGGATTTGACAACGAAACAGAGACGTACTCTCAGTTGAAAGAACCCGTCGTTTCGTTTTTGGCCAGCGGGTTGCTGGGTGGTAAAATCGTATCGGTTTGTTTTAGTGAATGCCTGCGTGTAGCCGGCTTCAAAGTGAAAATTGAGTTTGCCATTGTCGGGCAGATAGAGGTATCCCAGCCAGAGACTGGCGGCAGGTCCGCTTCTCAGACGGTCGTATCCTTTCCGGAGTTCGTCTGTAAACTGAGGTGTTTTTTTACTTAGGTCCTGGATGTAGGTCCAACTTCTGAACCAACTTCCTCCGGCAACGGCAGTGAAACCGCCGAGGGAATTTTTTGCGGGCTTATTAGAAAAACGAAAGGTCTTACCAAAACGTACGGCAGGTATGGAAACCGCTCGTTGAAATACTTTGAAAACAGCATCGCTGCCGTTGGTGCCGATCACATTTCCGTCCTCCGTCCGTAAGTTCGGGATCGGGTCCTTTTTTACGCCGTTACCGAAAAAATAACCGCCTTCCAGACCAAAAAGCCATTTCTCTTTTGTCTGATACTGAATACCGCCACCAATTTCTCCGAATGTTCCATAATCCGTTGCCAGATCTCCGCCGGGTACAGCCAGCGATGCAAATCCATTGAACATCAGACATCGTAGTTTGATGGCTTCTTTTGGTTTTGTATCCTGTGCAATGGCAGGTGAAAAAAGAATGAAGGAAAGAAAAACGGGTCCGGAACATTTCCGGATTGCATGAAATAACGAGATTTTGAAACCAGTCATCGGGACTTCAAAGAACATACTTATCCAACATTTATCCATGTTTCTCCAACATTATTTTGGATGCCGCCCCAGACCTTTGTTTTTTTGGCGCCGAATTCTCAAAGTAAATAATAATCATTCTCAATGAAAATCGCTGTAGTTGGAACCGGATATGTAGGTCTCGTTACTGGAACCTGTTTTGCCGAAACGGGTAATACCGTAATCTGTGTAGACAACAATCTGGAAAAGGTAGCCAGCCTCCGCAACGGAGTTATTCCTATTTTTGAACCAGGTCTGGATGTTTTATTTGACCGGAATATCGCACAGGGAAGGCTCAAATTCACACACGACCTAAAAGAAGGAATTCAGGATGCTGCGATTATTTTCCTTGCATTGCCAACCCCTCCGGGAGAAGATGGTTCTGCCGATTTAAGTTACATTTTGGGTGTGGCCAGAGATCTGGGTCCACTTCTGCATCAATACACAGTCATTATTGACAAATCAACTGTACCGGTTGGAACAGCGGAACTGGTCACCCAGCGAGTAGCCGAAGGAGCGAAATTCGAATTTGATGTGGTTTCCAATCCGGAATTCCTTCGTGAAGGCGTAGCGGTAGAAGATTTTATGAAACCGGATCGTGTGGTGATTGGTACCCGTTCGGAGAAAGCCAAGAAAATTCTGGAGCGTCTTTATTCGCCACTGGTTCGTCAGGGCAATCCGGTAATGTTTATGGATGAGCGTTCAGCCGAGTTGACCAAATATGCAGCCAATGCGTTTCTGGCTACCAAAATTACCTTCATGAATGAAATCGCCAACCTGTGCGAAAGGGTAGGTGCCAATGTAGATGAAGTCCGCAGAGGAATTGGTTCAGACAGCCGGATCGGGAAACGCTTCCTGTTTGCTGGTATCGGATATGGCGGAAGCTGCTTTCCGAAGGATGTTCAGGCGTTAGCCAAAACATCATCTGACAACGATTACGATTTCCGCATTCTGAAGTCCGTGATGCAGGTAAATCATAATCAGAAAACAAAACTGATTCCGGCCATCAAAGCGCATTTCAACGGAGACCTGAAAGGAAAGCACATTGCCATCTGGGGACTGGCTTTCAAGCCTTACACCGATGACATCCGTGAGGCACCGGCACTTGAAAATATCAGAACCTTGCTCGCTGAAGGAGTAACGATCAAAGCATACGACCCGGAAGCGCAGGAAAATGTGAAGAAGATAATGGGCGACAAGATCACATTCGGTATCGATTTGTACGATACCATAACCGATGCAGATGCCTTGCTGGTGGTAACCGAATGGCCGGAATTCCGCACACCGGAGTTCGATAAAATCAGTTCACTGCTGAAAAATAAAGTGATCTTTGACGGACGGAACGTATTTGAGCCGGATCAGATGCAGGAGTTGGGATTTGATTACTATTCCATTGGCCGTCAGCCGGTTTTATCATCTGCGAAATAAGAAATAATGAAGAGAGTACTAATTACAGGTGGGGCAGGATTTCTGGGTTCTCACCTTTGTGACCGCTTTATAAAAGAAGGCTACCATGTAATCGCCATGGATAACCTCATCACAGGAAATCTGGCCAACATCGAGCACCTTTTCAAACTGAAGGAGTTTGAGTTCTACAACCATGATGTCTCCAAATTCGTTCACGTACCGGGCGAACTGGATTACATCCTTCACTTTGCTTCACCGGCTTCTCCCATCGATTATCTGAAATTACCGATCCAGACACTGAAAGTGGGTTCATTGGGAACACACAATCTATTGGGTCTGGCCAAATCGAAAAAGGCCCGTTTCCTTATTGCTTCCACATCGGAAGTATATGGTGATCCGTTGGTTCATCCACAAAATGAGGATTATTGGGGAAATGTAAATCCAATTGGTCCGCGTGGTGTGTATGATGAAGCCAAGCGTTTTCAGGAAGCCATCACCATGGCATACCACACCTACCATGGTCTGGAAACCCGCATCATCCGGATTTTTAATACCTATGGACCAAGAATGAGACTTGATGATGGCCGAGTATTACCTGCTTTCATTGGTCAGGCTCTTCGTGGAGAAGATCTTACCGCTTTCGGAGATGGTTCTCAAACCCGGTCTTTCTGTTATGTATCGGATCTGGTGGAAGGAATTTACCGTTTGTTATTGAGTGATTATCCGAATCCGGTGAACATTGGAAATCCGAGTGAAATCACCATCAATCAGTTTGCGGAAGAGATCATAGCACTGACAGGGGCAAAGACAAAAATTATTTATAAGCCACTTCCGAAAGACGATCCGAAACAACGGCAGCCAGACATTACCCGGGCCCGTGAAATTCTGAACTGGGAACCAAAAGTGAACCGTGCAGAAGGACTGAAACTGACACTTGATTATTTCAAGACAGTATTGGCCAAATAAGGTCGGACACTTACAAGTTTCTTCAGAATGAACCTGCTTCAGTTAAAGGATCTCCTGCTGGAATCAGGTCTGGCATCCGAACTTGCACTTATTCTGGGCGCCCTTCTGATCGCCTTCTGGAACGGATTTGCCACAAAATCTGCTTTTGGCATTTCATTCTGGATCGCACTTTTCGCAATTGGCGCTTCTTTTTTTCTTTCCGACTACACTCCTGTAGAAGGAAGTTTCCATTCTCTTCGTTTTTACTTCTGGAGTGGGTATCTGAAAAAATACTTTGGTATTGCCGCATCTGTTGCACTTTTTGGGTACCTGGAGTGGCGCAATGAAAGAGGGATTCAGGTCAGAACTGAACTTCTTGTATTATTGCTGCTCAGTCAGTTATCTCTTTCGATTCTCATTCAGGCCAAATCCCTTTGGCTGATGTTTCTCGCTGCTGAAGGTTTTTCGTTTTGCGCTTATGCATTTGCCCGACCCACTGGAAAAGACAAATCATCAAATGAATCCGTCCTGAAATATTTTGCTTCCGGCTCGCTGGCATCGGCCATCGGGTTGTTTGGCCTGACCTGGATTTTGGGTTTTCAGGGCACCATCATAGATCCGGGAAATGATTTTCTGGTATCGGTTGCCTTTTTTCCTGTCGCCGGTGCGGTGTTCTATCTGTCATTTTTGTTATTCAAACTGGGCGGATTTCCGTTTCACTTCTGGGTTCAGGGAGTCTATGAAAACGCTCCTACACCCTTTGCCGGATTCATTGCATCTGCACCCAAAGTTGGAGCCGCCTTTGCGTTGTTGAATGTGGTGGCCGGGATTGAACCCAACCTCACATTTCCATTGGTCGTTCTGGCGCTGGTCGGAAGTTTCTTTGGGAATCTGGCCGCACTTCGCTCAGTGACCATCAAAAACCTGCTCGCATTTTCAGCGGTTGGCCAGGCAGGGCTTCTGCTCATTCCGGCCATCTTTTCAAAACAGATTTCCGGGGCAGAAAGTCAGCTTCTCATTTTCGGAATCGGTTACGCAGTCGTGATACAGGCAGCTTTCAGTGCCGTTCAGTATTTTGAAAATCATTTGAAAGACGGTCTCTCCGTTACGGATTTTTCAGGGCAGTTTCACTCACATCCTCTTCCTTCTGTACTTTTTATCATTCTGGTGATGTCACTCATTGGCTTGCCACCAACCATCGGATTTAGTGGAAAGCTTCTCATTTTTGCGGGAATCCTAAAAGGCTCCAATCTCTTTTCTGAATCTGTCCTGTACCTCTTGTTTGGAATGGGTCTGGGTACCACAATTATCTCTTTTGGCTACTATTATCGGATTCCATATTTCCTTATCTTTCGGAACCGACTGATCGAAGACCACACCCTTCGCAACTCTTCCGCTTCTCTGATGTGGTTGGTTCTGGCCACTTTGTTTGTCTTTCTGGCATTCTTCAGTCCTGCCACATTTTTTCCGTTTCCGTAGAGAATTTTTCAGAACCAAATATGGACCGAAAGATTTTGCTGGTGGATAATTTTGATTCCTTCACATTCAATGTGAAGGATTACCTGGAGCAATGTGGGGCTATAGTAACCGTGGCTCCCAGACCAGATGTGAAAATCGCCGACTACCAATTGTATGACGGTATCGTGTTTTCACCCGGCCCCGGAAATCCAGCCACCATGCCTGATTTATGTGCTTTGGTTCAGCATTCCATCACATCCAAACCAACTTTTGGGATATGCCTTGGCTTTCAGGCAATAGCTTTTTGTTTGGGTGCCGGTATTCGCAAAGGAATTCCCCATCATGGAAAATTATCAGTTGTGATGAAGGTTTTGGATGGGAAATTAATCACAGGCTTACCAGACCAATTTGAAGTCGTTCGTTATCATTCTCTTGTGGTAACGGATCTTGTTTCTCCATTGAAGATTTTACTCGAAACAGAAGAAAAGGAAATAATGGCATTTGAACATTTCAGTCTGCCGGTTTGCGGGGTTCAGTTTCACCCTGAAGCGCATCTTTCTGAAAACGGACTGACAATTTTCCAGAACTGGCTCAATTTATGCAGGTAATTCTTGGAGGAAGGAACCTTCTTTTTTGCGAAGTATCCCGAATAATGGCGTAATTGGCCCCCAGACAAAACCCACAAGGGAAAGTGAATTATACAGTACGAACAAAAGGAGAATACAAATATCTCGATGAAGGGAAAGGCGAAGTTCTGATGATGCTTCATGGTCTTTTTGGTGCCCTAAGCAACTGGGAGCCAACCATCTCAGCATTACAGGACCACTATCGGGTCATCGTTCCGGTTCTTCCTATTTACGAAATGTCGATTTTGTCGGCATCCATTGATGGTCTGAGAAAATATGTAGAAGGATTTGTGAAATCGATGGGTTTCACCGAATTTCATCTTGTTGGGAATTCATTGGGCGGTCACATTGCCATTGCATACACTTTTGAGCATCCGGCTCACGTTAAGACGCTTATTCTCACCGGAAGTTCCGGTTTGTTTGAAAACTCAATGGGTGGTTCATTCCCGAAAAGAGGTAGTTACGACTATATAAAAGAACGGGTGGGTTATACTTTTTATGATCCTGCCACCGCCTCGGAAGACCTTATTCAGGAGGTGTTTGAAATCACAAAAAGCGTATCAAAATGTATGGCGATTGTCGCCATCGCAAAATCAGCACAGCGGCACAACCTGGCCAATGATCTCTATAAAATCAATGTCCCGACGCTTCTCATCTGGGGATTAAATGACACCATCACACCTCCGCATGTGGCCCATGAATTCAACCGCCTCATTTCAAAAAGCGAATTGTATTTCATTGATAAATGTTGCCATGCGCCAATGATGGAGCAGCCAGAACTTTTTAATAACTTATTGATTCAATTTCTTCAACGCCAGTAATGTTAGTCTCGGAAGTAATTCAGAATTCAATTCATCCTCTGGGTCTGGAAACAGATCTGGATGAGGTGTTTTCCGAAGATTATCCGGATGGCTTACTCTACGTACCAGTTCTGGATCAACAGCGATTCCTGGGATTTTTATCGTTGGAAGACCTCGATTCAGATAAGGAAATAAATGAAACAGTTGGCCAGTGTTCACTGGAAACGACAGATCTGAAAGTAAACCAGAAGCAACATATTTTTGAGATTCTGCCTCTTTTTCGAAAAGCTGGAATTCCAGTGTTGCCTGTTCTTGACGATGAACAGCATTATGAAGGTGTTGTGCGTCTGGATTCTGTACTCAGTTTAATTGCCGATTCATTTTCGTTTCAGTCAGAAGGCGGTATTTTGGTCCTGTCTGTGGCGGCCCATAGCTACTCCCTTTCCGAGATTTCCCGGCTTGCCGAATCAAACGAAGCAAAAATTCTATCGGTTTTGGTCGAAACAGATCCGTTCACTCATCTCAATTTACTGGTTCACCTTAAGTTTAATATTCCTGACCTTAGCAGGGTAGTGGCCACACTCGAACGATTTGATTATAATGTGGTGGAAGTTCATCATAAAAGTGAGCTCACTTCCATCGACCAGGAACGCCTGGATCAGTTAATGAAATACCTCGGCATTTAATTAGATTCCGGATGAAGGTTGGATTCCATGCTTTGTCACTGCATAAGATTCAGGCACAGGTAGTCGGAGAAATTGCGTTTGTTTTTTGGGAGAAGGGATTTGATATCTGGTTTTCATCCGGTCTCCTGAAACCATTGGAGAAGTCTTTCACTCCTTCTTTTCCGTATTCTGTTTTTTCGCAGGATGATGATATTTCATCTTTTTCATTATTGCTGAGTCTTGGTGGTGATGGAACGATTCTGGACTCACTTTTATACGCCGTTCCGCACCAGGTGCCTTTGTTAGGTGTCAATTTCGGGCGGATGGGATTCCTTCCTAATATAATTTCCTCCAAGCTGGCAGAAGTCGCAACAATATTACAGGAAGGTAGAGCTGAAATGACCAGGAGGTCTCTTCTGGAAATAGAGCTTTCGGAAGACAACCCATTTAAGAGCCATAATTTTGCTTTGAATGAAGTATCCATTACCAAGAAAGATACGGCTTCAATGATTACCATTCAAACATATCTGAATGATGAGTTTCTCAATGAATTCTGGGGTGATGGACTCATTGTATCAACGCCAACCGGTTCAACTGGATATTCCCTGAGTTGCGGGGGACCCATTTTATGGCCTCAGAGCAAAGGTTTGGTGCTTACGCCCGTGAGTCCTCATAATCTCTCTATGCGGCCGATCGTGTTGCCAGATGATGTTGTGCTTCGTCTTTTACCCAAGGGAAGGCAGCAAAAAATTATGATTTCCATGGATTCACGGTCCAGGTCGGTTACCATTAACCAGGCAATCCGTATAAAAACAAGTGCAAAAGTAGCTTTGTTTTTTAATGTCCCCGGAAGCTCATTCTCGCAGATATTGAGAGAAAAGTTGTTCTGGGGGAAGGACCTCCGCAATTAATTTTGTTGGAAAACTTACAGTGTTTTTCTATTAGAAAATTAAAGTTTAGCTTTGCCAAAATTGTGTTTGGATTGCAATTCGATATTTCAGATATCCTTATGTGGCTAAAAAATATACAATCTGTCCTTTTGATTGCTCTTTGCGCATCTCTGCTAACCATAACCTCAGGCTATGGTCAGCTTGGAAAGCGGGCTAAAAGAGCGTCTCTCAAGACACGGAATAAGCAAATATCCCGTTTTACTGTTCGTACGGATTTCAGTAAATCAAAAAAATATATCTCATTTGGAGGAGGTATGGGGATTGCAAATTATTTTGGTGATCTGGCTCCAAAATCAAGAAGAGGAAGTTCCAATCTTGGTTACACCCGTACCTATATGACGGGCTTTTATCTCCACAGAATTCATCCGCATATCACCGTACGTGGAGGTTTTACCTGGATGAGATTGCGGGGTGATGACTATTCCGTGGCAGATCTAACCAAACCATCAGCAGACGACAGGGGGCGTTTTACCCGGAACCTAAGTTTTCGGAATGATATTTTTGAATTGTCAGGGGTAGGCGTTTTCGAATTGTTTCCAACAGACAGAGGATACTTAAGACGAAATTTTATCAATCCATACGGAATTCTTGGACTCAGCATTTTTAGACACAATCCACAGACGAAGACACCAATTAAAAGTGGGGTAGGAGCAACCCCCAGCGAATGGGTTGACCTTAAGCCATTGGGTACAGAAGGACAGTTTACCGGAATTCCAGGAACGCCAAGGCCATATTCATTGCTTCAGATTGGAATTCCGTTGGGCGTTGGTGTTCGATACCGATTGCTTGATAAATGGGATTTAAGTCTTGAATTTTGTTATCGGTTTGTTTTCACAGATTACATAGACGATGTCAGCGGGAAATACCCGGCCGATACCGTATACAAGCAAATGATTGCGGATGGAAATGAGCTTGGTGTAACTCTCTCCAACCGTTCAGGAGAAGCTTTTGCTGCAATTGAAAGCGCTAAAAGACAGGATGTTTTCAGGAGGTGGAAAAATCCAGGACTGGCAGGCGCACGGCCTTTTTTAACTGAAGAAAAAGAGTCCGGTCCTTTCAGTAGAATACCAGGAAATGAAAACGGTGCCGCCCCAAGAGGAAACAAACGAAGAGATTACTGGCTGTGTACAGCAATCCACTTAGCTTACATACTTGAGATTAAACAGAAGCCACCAAAATTCCGTTAATCTATCGACGTTTCTTCCGTTATGGAGTTAATGAAGCGATTACCAACATTTCTCAGAGGGCTTTGTGCCCTCATTTTTTTTGTGCCATTTATTCCAACTCTGCAGGCTCAGAGATATGAATTTGGTGGTGGAGTTGGTGTTTTGAATTATAAAGGGGATCTGAATCCCCATCTGAATGTGTTGCTTTCAAAGCCTGGCTTTCAGGCTTTTGCCCGCTATAATTTTAGTATGGCGGTTGTTGGTAGATTTAATATTTTGTATGGTAAACTTGTTGGAGACGGTGGCTTGTCGCCCAATGTTTATATTTCCCAAATCAAGCCCAATGTTTTTTCAACCGACATTTTCGAGTTTTCAGGATTGATAGAATATAATTTCTTCAATTACCGAAATCCTAAGAACCGATTTATTTTCGGTTCTCCTTACCTTTTTGGTGGTCCATCAATTTTTGTATTCTCACCAGAGCAGTTAGAGAAAGGATCCAAGGTTTCAATGGTTCAACCAGCCTTATTGATTGGTTTTGGTTATAAGCATCAGGTTGGACAATTCTGGAATATAGGAGTTGAGTTTGGTGGGCGTTTTAGCTTCACCGACTATCTGGATAATGTGAGTGATAGAGAGGTACTCACGAATATGCAGCGGGGCAACGTCTACGACAAAGATGTATATTCATTTTTTGGAATAAATCTGAGTTATACAATTAAGGAAGTAATTTGCCCTTTCAAATATCAACAGACTGACGATAAAAAATGATTTTTGGTGACTTACTGAAATTGTCAAAGTGGATGGCATTGGGCGCCATTTTTCTTTGTTCTCTGGCAACCATCATTGCCTATTTTTCACTTGATGTCCTTGAAGGAATTACAGTCCCATTACTTGTTTTTGGGGTGTTTTTATGGGTGATGTCGGTGGTGTGGTTTCTTTGGGGCTGGCTCAAGAATGCCAATGACGATTCAAATGAAGGAAAAGGTGTAAATGCCTCCTCCTACATTCTGGCATTTCTTCCGATTTGCTATTGTTATCTCATGGCAACAGATGAATCGAGAACAAAGGTTACCGTTAAGGTGACCAACGAGTCAGGACCAGTTCATTCAGTGAAAGTGTTTGGTTCTGGTAGTATCTTCTTAAATCCTGATACCCTAAAAGTTGTAGGCCTGGCCAAGGGCGAGTCTTTGACTTATGAAGTAAAAGCAGCTACGGCCCCCGGAATGAAAGGAGATATCCAAATGATTTTTTTCAGAGGGAAAGAGAAAGTTGTACAACAAATTGCAGGACCGTTCACAATACAACCTATGAATTTGAAACAGGACTGGAAATTCGTGATCACCGAATCCAAATAACAGTTAATCTTCGTCCTCTTCTCGTTTCCTTCTGTCAGCTTCGCCCTTTTTTACCGACTTAATAAACTGTCCCCAGGCAAACGGATTCAAAATCTGTGTTGTGTTTGGAACGAAATTCTGATTTACCGTACTAAAGGATTGCTGGTTTACAAAATACATGTGATTCATTCGTCCGTCCAATCCTAAGTTATATTGCATTCTGGCCAGCACATTGGCATCGAGATTTCTCCTCATCCGGTTCATATCGGTATCCGGGAGACGAAGGGCCAGGAACGCTTTCTTAAAATCAGCTTCAGTTGGAAAGGGAAGAATCTCCACTTCAGGCAGTAATGTGGTGTCAGACTGAAGGTACAACACTACTGAGATGCTTACCCTTCCGTCATCAGGGATGATGTATTTCTGCGGCCGGAATCCTTGTGACCGAACAATGCAGGTATCTCCGATAAGAAGAGGAAAAGAGAAGTAACCCACGTCATTTGTGACGGCTCCCCGTGTAGTTCTTGGAACATAAACCGATGCATACGGCACGCCATAGGATTGTTCACCTGAAACAATCAATCCTGAAAACTGGATCACTTTCCTCTGCGAATAACAAGGTATTGACAAAAGGAAAATCAATCCCAGTTGAATCATTCTCCGGACAGGATGGTGTTTCATGAAATCCAGCTGAAAGGGTAATTTGAATCCAGAAATTTTTCTGCCTGAACCGATGGATACAAAGGTTTGAATGTGTCTATCATAACGGCGAGCTCCAGAGTTTCTTTCTTTCCTATGCTGGCTTCTACCGTGCCTGGATGAGGTCCGTGTGGAAGTCCGCCTGGGTGCAATGTAAAGGAACCGACATCAATGCCTCTCCGGCTCATAAAATTACCATCTACATAATACAGTACTTCATCACTGTCGATGTTGCTGTGGTTGTATGGTGCTGGAATGCTGAGAGGATGGTAGTCAAACAAACGTGGTACAAAGGAACAGATAACAAAATTCCGTCCCTGAAATGTCTGGTGAACAGGCGGTGGCTGGTGAATTCTGCCCGTTATGGGTTCGAAATCATGAATGGACAATGCATACGGGTAAAGGCAACCATCCCAACCAACGACATCAAACGGCGAATGCTCGTACCCATAATCATGAATGGCATTGTCCTTTTTTATCCTGACGGTGTAGGATCCTTTTTCCAGTTCCAGAACGATGGTATCCGGAGTACGAATATCCCGTTCACAATAGGGTGAATGCTCCAAAAGCTGCCCCATATCATTGCGGTAACGCGAAACCGTTTCGACCGGACTGAATGATTCGGTAATCATAAATCTGGACCTTCCGCTATCGGGTTTGATCCGGTAAATAACGGTTCTGGGGATAACCACATAGTCGCCTGGCCTGTACTGGAAACTACCCATCTGCGATTCCAGTATTCCACTTCCTTCATGAATAAAAAGAACCTCATCTGCTTCTGCATTTTTGAAGTAATAAGGCATCGACAAGTTGTCTGAAAGCAGCATATACAGGATGACATCCTGATTGCCCAGCATTGGCATTTTCGCATCGATGAAATCAGAACCGGTTGGTTCCATGATGCTGGTTTTGATGTGTGTTTGCTTTAGGCCATACCCTTTGTCGAAACTGTAGTTTAAAGGAGTAACAGCACCCATAGACGTAACGCGGGTGGGAGCAAACGTATGATACAGGTTCGAATAGATGCCGCTGAATCCATAAGAACTAACGAGCTCTTCATAATATAAACTTCCATCTGCCTGACGGAATTGCGTGTGTCGTTTCGGCGGGATCTGACCCAATCGGTTATAAAAAGGCATTTCTAATTTCGATTTGTTTTTTTCTCGGCTTGTAACAGTTTTTGAACCTCTGGTATTTTGCGAAGTGCTGTGGTGATCATCGGGTCTTTCTGACTCAAAACCTGATAGTACCCGTTATCACCCCAAACAAGCCTTGCAATATAAGCCTTAATCAAATGCGTGAGGTAAACTTCAGACTCAATTCGTTGTTTTGATACAGGCCAGACGATTTTCTTTTCATAAGTGAATTGTACAAATCTGGGCCAGACTTCCTGCTTCAAAACGAGGTTGGAAGGTTCCGTTCGTTTTCGGATTTGTTCCAATTCCATTTTATGCTCATTGTAATACATCAATGCGAACTCCCGGAATAGATTTTTACGCATCATTTCAATTAGAAACTGGTTGATCGCAAGGGTATCCAAAGGAACAAATATATCGGGAATGATTCCTCCTCCACCGTATACCGTTCTGCCATTTAGTGTTTCGTACTTTAGATTCTTATCCGGCTGGATACTGTCTGGGACGAAGAGTTCTCCATGAAACAATCTGTTCTCAAGTTCTTCGTCATACAGCTTGTTCTTAACATGATATGGCTTCTGGATGCAGCGGCCGCTGGGTGTGTAGTACCTTGAAATGGTTAATCTTAGTTCAGAACCGTCTTTTAATGATATTGGTACCTGTACAAGTCCTTTCCCAAAAGTTCGTCTGCCCACTATGATTCCCCTGTCGTTATCCTGTATTGCACCAGCCAGAATTTCAGAAGCCGAAGCCGAACCTTCATTTACCAGAACGATCAACGGTTCATTAAGAAATAGTCCGCCCTGGGTAGAAAAATATTGTTGATCATATTTCACTGACCGGCCATCGGTGTAAACAATGAGTTTGTTGTCCGGAAGGAATTCATCGACCAGTTTGGTCGCTCTGTCCAGATATCCTCCCGGGTTGTCCCGCACATCAATGATGATGGAACGGGCGCCTCGTCGTTTCAGATTTTCAAGATGATGGCGGCACTCGAGGTAGGTATTATCGGAGAATTTGCTGATTTTAAGGTAACCAGTGGATGGCCGAATCAGGAAAGAAGCCTCGACAGAGTTGGATGAAATTCTGGCTCTGGTGATGGCAAATTTTATTGTGTTGCGCACGCCTGGTCTGGATACCTCGAGTTCAACAATTGAACCTTGCTGGCCTCGAAGTCGGAAAAATACATCTTTGTTTGTTACATTTCCCGTTAAAGACTTCCCATCTGCCGATACAATTCTGTCGCCTGGCATGATGCCAACGATGTCAGAAGGCCCGCCTTTAATTGCCGATATAATCTGAACCGAATCATTGACAATCAGAAATTCGATACCAATCCCTTCAAAACCAGATTCAAGGGATGTTTTGGAAATCTCAATATCCTCAGGTGGAATGTAGCTTGAGTGCGGATCAAGTTCCTTGAGAATATGGTCGATAGCCAAATGTGTGAGCAGGTCAGGATTAATGGTGTCTACATACTCTCCTTCAATCACACCCAGAAATTCCCTGAATTTGGTGAGGCTTGTCCCCATCAACTTGTTTTTTCCCGTTCCGCCAAATAGGATTACACCCAGCCAGACACCGAATGCAATGGAAATTGAAACAATGACAGGGAGAAAAATGAAGTGGCTCCCTTTTGGTTCTGAATGAGACAATTAGCGACTAAGTTGCAATGAAAAGCGTTTTTCGATGACTGTAAATTAAAGTCCAAATAACGAATTTGAAGTTCCGATGCGGATAAGATTTTCATTATTTCAACCAGTATAATTCTTTATTGTCTGACTTACTGTGTTTTATGGAGTTTATACAAATGAATAGCTGCAGCGTCGGGCGTCTCTGCTATTTTCGAAGCCGGATTGTTCAGATGCAAATCCCGCCTGAAATCATAGTTTTGCATTCCACCTATTCCATTCTGGTAACTTGACTCTGATTTTGGCCATCGAATGCGCCGGCGAACACCTTTCTTTGGCGATTCAATCGGATGACAAAACGTTGTATTCTTCAGTTTTGTACCTTTCACATGCTCATTCCCAACTAACAGCTTCGTTCATAAAAGCTGGAATTGAAAGCCTTGGAAAAAACATGTCAGATCTGAATGCTGTGGTGGTGGGAAGTGGACCGGGTTCATACACAGGTTTGCGGATTGGACTTTCTGTCGCCAAAGGAATATGCTTTGGATGTGAAATCCCGTTGCTTTCAGTTAGTGGTTTGGAAAATATGGCATTTCAGGTTTCGGAGAGATTTCCTCAGTATGATGCAGTTGTAGCCTGTCTTCCGGCCAGAAAAGATGAATTTTTTTATGCTGTTTTTTCAAAGGACGGTACTTCATTGACACCTCCTCAGGCTGGGAAGTTGGGTGAAATTTATCTTAACAGCATCCTGTCACCATTTGCATCCATCATTGTTTGCGGGAAAAATGCCGGGGAGTTTGTCAGACAAAGTGAACTTCCGGAATCTGTAATTATTGATGAAACCATTGCTCCTTTGGTCACAGTGACGGCACGAATAGGGTATCAGAAATGGATGAAAGGTAGAATTGAGGACGTGGCATTATTCGAGCCAGCATATTTGAAACCTGTTTATATTTCAGGAAGGTGATGGCTGAACTTCTCATACTTTCACTGGGATCGAACTTAGGAGACAGAGCTTTTGCTCTTCATCAGGCCATCGGGAATCTCAGAAATGAAGTGGGAAATCTGCTGGGAGTCAGTCCGGTATATGAAACCGAACCATATGCAGTCGGAAATCATCCATCCTATCTCAATCTGGTGGCTGCGTTTTCATCCAGGCTGGACCCTGAATCTGTTTTGGCTGTAACACAGAAAATCGAACTGCAATCCGGACGCAAATCCAAAGGTGATCTTTCCCCCAGGCTGATTGATATAGATCTTATCTCATATGGAGAACACAAGATTCAAAATGAATGTCTGGTCCTGCCCCATCCAAGATTGCACCTCAGGAAGTTTGTTCTGATGCCATTGCTTGACGTCTGTCCAAATTGGAAAAATCCCTCAACCGGCGATCCGCTTTGTGATCTTATCTCAAACTGTACAGATTCATTCTGGGTCGAAAAGAATTCATATTTCATTCTTTAAATATGAATTGAATGTTTATAGCTCATTAATCTGGTCAGGTTTTGTTAAATGATTTCCGAAATTTCTTTGCCCAGGTCTGAAAAGTAATTAGGCTTGCATCCGAAAATATACATAAGAAATTGTCAAAAGAACTGTCGTACTTAGGAGCTGGGACCATTCTCATTGCTGAGCCTTTTGCAAAAGATGCCATGTTCGGTCGGTCCGTGGTGTTGATTTGCCATTATGATAAGGAAGGAGCCCTGGGTCTGATTCTGAATAAACCGGCAGCTAATCCATTTGAAGAAGATCCTGATCACCCCCTTTCCCGCTTTCATTTCTTTGGTGGTGGCCCAATGGACGTCAATAGTATGTTTTTCGTTCACACATTACCGTATCTGAAAAATTCATTTCTTCTGAAGGATGGAATTTGCTGGCAGGGAGAATATAACTCTCTTCTGGAAGCCATGGCTGAAGATGCGTTCCGTAACGACAATGGTCGGCTGTTGGTTGGATATGCAGGTTGGTCAGAAAATCAACTGGAAACTGAAATCGCAAATGAGGAGTGGATGTTGTATAATGGTCCGATTGATTTCATCCTGGAAACCGATCCGCTTCAACTTTGGAAAGAGCTTCTTCAAAGAATGGGACCCTACTACAAAATGGTATCCAATTTTCCGGCAGATCCGAATTTAAACTGAACAATGGTGAAATCATACCCCAACCGAATAAATACCTGAAAAAAACGTTTTACTGGTAAGTTGTGTTTTGATGCAATCCATTCTTTTGCCTTACATTCAATTGTGGGCGTATTCCAGTTTGTTTACCTTGCTTCCCTTATTATGTGTATAAAAAGGACAAAACCAGTGGCGGCTTCCCGATTTAGAGGAATTGGATTTCTTTGGCTTCTGGTGGTAAGTGTATTTCTTTTTCCTCAAATGAACTGCCAGGCTCAGTTTCTGCCGGATTCATTGATAGACAACGATTTGCTGATGCTTCGCGAACATGAAAACTCGGAGAGCTATGCGTTGGATCGGATTGGCTCAGATACACTCTACTCACGCTACGTACCCATGGTCGATATGGAGACCATAGAAGATCGTGCCTCTTGTCTGAATCTGGATATGCCTCTGGTGATCAATAAAACGGTATGTGGTTTCATTCATTTTTTTGCTGTCCGTAAAAGGAACTACACCCAAACCATGCTGGAGAGGAAGAATTATTACTTTCCCATTTTTGAATACTACCTCAAAAAACATCAGATGCCGGATGCACTCAAATACCTTTCAATAGTTGAGTCCGGTTTGAATTTCAAAGCCATATCCAGGAGTGGGGCAGTGGGTCTCTGGCAGTTTATGCCCGGAACAGGAAAGGATTTTTACCTTGCACAAAATCATCTGATTGACGAAAGACGTAATCCCTATCTGGCAACAGAAGCTGCCTGCAAGTTCCTTAAGTATCTGCATGGTATGTTTGGTGATTGGGAACTGGCACTTGCTGCTTACAATTGTGGTCCAGGAAATGTGATGAAGGCCATGCGACGATCCGGAAAGCGAGGTTTCTGGGAAATCTATAACTTCCTTCCTCAGGAAACCCGTTCGTATGTGCCTCAGTTTCATGCGGTGGTGTATACAATGAATTTTGCGGAAGAGCATAACATCCGGGCCGATATCGACAGTGTTCTGGTTTCTGTTCCGCTTGATACCTTTCAGGTTGCCAAATCATTTGATTTGCTCCGGCTCGAAACCATTTTGGGACTTCCACAAAAAACACTGGTTCATCACAACCCCACTTTCTCTACTCATATTTATCCGGCAGGTTCAAAGCATCCATTGCTGGTTCCAGAGTCTCATTCAGAATTACTTTCTCTTAATCTGGACCGGTTTATTGACTCGGCATTCGTATCCGTTCCGGCAGAACCTGCTTTCGTGAAACGGTCCGATAAGTACAAGTATATAACATGTCACAAAGGGGATCGAATTAAGGATTTAGCGAAAAGGCATAACGTTCAGGCCGAAGAGCTTTGCAGGATAAATCACCTGCATGGTGAGAAACTATCCAAAACCCGGAAGTTGAAATTCCCGAAATCATCTGAAAGGGAGGTTTTGGTTGCTTCAGTAAAGAACAAAGAAGAAATCCCACCAGTCGGTAAAGAAACTGAAAAATCAACGGAGAAAGCTGCTCCCGGAACCCACATCGTCAGAATGGGAGAGAAGTTGTATTCCATAGCGGCCAGTTACAACGTGAAGCCCCAGGATCTGAAAAAATGGAATCATCTGAATACTTCGAAGCTTGTGACTGGGCAGGTGCTACATGTTACAGGGGATGGTTTTGTGGAGCTGGACAACAATGAAACTTCAAAACTGGCCAAAACAAAAACAGAGCCGAAAGAGAGTGTAGAAGAAAACACAGTGTCATTATACACAGTGAAGAAAGGCGATAAACTCTTTCTTCTTGCCCGCAACGCAAGTGTGCCGATGTCAAATATTCTGGAATGGAACCCTGGTATTACAACCAGTTTGAAAGAAGGTCAGAAAATATATCTTTCCAAACCAATTTCGGAAGGCATTTGTTTGTCGGATTCTTCAGAGGAAGAAAAAGCACCAGTTGCATCTTCTAAAATATCAACCCGCTCTTCGAAAAAACAACCGAGAGAAAAGCCGAAACTGGAGATTTCTCGGACCTATCTGGTACAGAAAGGCGATACTCTCTATTCCATCACCCGGAAGTTTACCAAGCTGACAATTAAGGATTTGATGAGAATCAACAAGTTAAAGGATAAAAACATCAAACCTGGTCAGCAGCTGATCATCGGTTAAATCATTTCCGGATACCCGGTTTAAAACAAAGCTTATAACGAACACACCATAATTAACAATCAATGGCATATATTGAACCAGCACCCATTAAAGACATTGAGAATCCATTCGAATCGATGATGTCTCGTTTTGATGTGGCGGCACAGATTCTTGGATTGGATCCGGCAACATACAACGTTCTGAAAACACCCACCAAGCAAGTAATTGTTGCCTTGCCCATTACAATGGACAATGGACAAGTTCGCGTATTTGAAGGCTACCGGGTTATCCATTCCAATATTCTCGGGCCCGCAAAAGGAGGAATCCGTTATGCTATGGATGTAAACATCGACGAAGTAAAAGCACTTGCCGCCTGGATGACCTGGAAGTGCGCCGTTGTCGATATTCCGTACGGAGGTGCAAAAGGTGGAATTACCTGTGATCCCCGAAGTATGTCGGCCGGTGAAATTGAACGACTTACCAGAGCCTATACCATGGCTTTGATTGATGTGTTTGGTCCGGATAAAGACATCCCAGCACCGGATATGGGTACGAGTCAACGCGAAATGGCCTGGTTGATGGATGAATTTTCAAAAGCTCATGGAACAACCATTACGGCTGTAGTAACTGGAAAACCATTGGTTCTGGGAGGATCCGTCGGAAGGGTGGAAGCAACCGGAAGAGGGGTCATGGTTTCGGCATTCGCAGCCATGGAAAAATTGAAAATCAATCCATTCAAAGCAACCTGTGCTGTGCAGGGTTTTGGTAATGTGGGTTCCATCTCGGCTAAACTTCTTCACGAACGAGGAGTGAAAATTCTCGGCGTGAGTGATGTTTCCGGAGCATATTTCAACGAAAACGGTATCAATATCGAAGAAGCCATTGCGTATCGTGATTCAAACAATATGTCTCTGGAAGGATATCAGAATGCACAGAAAATCACCAATGAAGAACTACTTGCTCTGGAGGTAGACGTTCTGGTGCCGGCAGCCAAAGAAGATGTGATCACACCAGAAAACGTGCACAATCTTCGTTGTAAGCTCATCGTTGAAGGTGCCAATGGTCCGACATCGGCCAAAGCGGATGCGGTGGTTCAGGAAAAAGGAATTATGGCGGTACCGGATATTCTGGCAAATTCAGGAGGTGTGACGGTTTCATATTTCGAATGGGTGCAGAATCGGCTTGGATACAAGTGGGGTTTGGACCGGGTTCAAAGACGCAGCGACCGTATTCTGAAAGAAGCATTTGATAAAGTCTACAATACGGCACAAAAGCACGATACAACATTGCGGATTGGTGCCTATGTGGTTGCCATTGACAAGGTTGCCCAGACCTATAAATTCAGAGGCGGTTTCTAACTTCTTAAATAAAATCTGTTTGTAATACAATCTTATACTATGAAACCAATAGTAATAGGAGCAGATCACGCCGGATTTATTCTGAAAGAATATCTGAAAAACAGGCTTAATGATGCAGGCTATTCATTTGAAGACGTAGGTTGTTTTTCACAGGATTCTGTTGACTATCCAGATTTTGCAAGTCAGGTGGCAACCCGGATACAGGAAGGAAAAAGCGAATTCGGCATTCTGGTTTGCGGAAGCGGAGAAGGGATGGTGATGGCAGCCAATAAATTTCACGGGATTCGGGCAGGCCTGGCCTGGAATACAGAGATTGCATCTTTACTCAGAAAACACAATAATGCCCAGATTATTTGTTTAGGCTCACGCTTCACGGCTTCAGATTACGCCTGGCAAATGGTCGACGCATTTTTAACATCTACTTTTGAATTGGGAAATCATGAAAGGAGGGTAAATAAAATGGAAGCATTCTGCTGAAGGTTATCAATCATTCTTTTCGGCATTTCTTCAATACAAGCCGAGTGCTGATTTATTCTGACATCAACGGGTCCTGGGAATATTATTTCCAGGACTTTTTTTTGGAATTTTTTTAGACAATTGAATGCCATAATCCCATTTTATGCAATAAAGTTGACATCCGGTGTAAATTTCCAATGCATAAGATGGGATAATGTTTGACAGCACCCTGTCCTGAAAATCGTGTATAAAGTCGGATCTGATTTCTAATACGAGGCACCCAATGAAGAATAAGTGGCTGGAATGCAATACTAAAATTGCGACAACCTACCGAATCCGGAATTCAACAAAATCTACTGAAATTGAATAACTTTAAATACAACGTAATTAAGTGCCTTCTTTTTCTATTTTTGCCCCTTCATCCTCTCAGATTTACCAAATATCATATGGGAAACTATTGCACACAACTAGGTTTTCAAAATTCAGTCCGAAGCAAGTCCTGGGTGCTTTCCGTATTAATTCTTCTGTTTTTTCAGATCTCAATGGCAGTTTTTGGTCAGGGAACTGGTACAAATATTCTAACGTATGCCGGAGGAAGTGGAAACGAACGATTTCAAGGTTTGCTGCAACTTTCTGATGGTACTCTCCTCATAGGAGGCCAGGCAGACAATTTTAACTGGCTACCTGCAGGCACAACTGTCAATGTGATACCCAATTCAGGAGATTTTGGATCGGTTTCAAACCAGGGTTCGGGTTTTATTATGCATGTGAGTGCCGACCAGCAGGTAATTCTCAGCGTTCTCCGTTTTCCGGACAATACAGTAAGAGATGTGTATAAAATAAAAACCAATTCACTCCCTGGTCAGCCTACAGGGGATATTTTTATTTCAGGTAGCCGGGATGCTGATGCTGCTCAGGATGGGTACTTCATTGCCAGACTGAACAATAATTTTGTCAACGGGCAACCAAGCGGACTTGCATATTACAGATCAATCGAGGCCAGAACCCGAAACGGAGGAAATCCATCCATCCAATTTCCTGCTGGAAATGAGTCTGCCCATAAACAATACCAAATATGGGATGTGAATGCAAAGGGGCAGATTTTGTACGCCACTGGAAATGACTTTTCATTCGACAAGGTGAACATTGGATTTATGAATCGCAATGGTGTTGACACCCTGATGAATTATTTCAACATTCACAATCCAGGCTTTACAGGAGTACCAGCCACCTCTTTTGTGAATAGCACTGGAAATCCTGCTTTCGACTTGATCAGCAGTACCCTTTCTTTTCGGTATTCAAATACGGTTGTCCCTGGAGCCATGCGTTCATATTCCAGCAGCCTTTTCAATCAGGTAAGCAGAGATGAAAATGGTAATATTGGAAGGAAAGGAGCTTTTCCTTTGGATGCTTTTTTTGATTCCCCTCAGTATCTGGGGGGAGCACCAGCAACCACCAATGGTCCCGGATACACCGGATACAGCGTTGGAACCGGAGGTGGCAAATGGACAGGAAAAATCGGTGGAATTGTTTTTGATAAACGCAACGGACATTTCTACATAGGGTTCAGTATTTCGGTGACATCGGCTTCCAATCAAACCGGTCTCGATGACACAGAGCCTGCTCTCGCTGCTTGTAATGAAAATGGAGAGCTCAAATGGTGGGCACGACTTCATAAAGAAGATGGAGCCCGTTCGTCAGCTCAACAACAGGTGGAAGGTATTGACTTTGATTATTCTCATGATCAAGTGGTTGTTTTAGGCCGGACAAGAGGAAATAGTCAGAATAATTTCTGGAAGGGAAATGAATTGAATGCCAACAAAACCGGTAATGGTTTTCAGAATAGTTTATCAGGTGCCGCAACAGGTCCTGTAACACCAGATTACTTCTGGATTGGAAAGTACAACGCAGTTTCAGGTATTATCCACAGGAGTACATATGTGGGAGAGCTTCAAGAGAATCAGATGTTTCAGACAGCTTCTTCCGATCCAAATCTGGATGGTTTTCCTGATCTGAATAAAGGTGATTACAATCTTGGATCAACTACGATTAATCAATTATCGGTTCATCCTCTAACTGGCCAGATTTATGTGTGCGGAACAGGGCAGAGAACAATCACAACCCGTTCAGCGTATCAGAAAATGCTGAAACCGGGGCCATATCAATTGGGCGGTGGCGTTTCATCACTGAATGCTTTTGCCAGGGTTTACAGCTCAGGTCTCGATTCAGTTGTTTATTCATCTCTTGTCACTGGCATCTGGAATCCGGCGAATGGTACTTCTGACAATACTGTACTTCGTTCTATTTTTCCGATTGACGGAGGTCTCCTTGTAACCGGTTACCATAAAGGAACAGGCGGTGATCTGATTCTGGCAAATGCTCCAGCCTGGGGTTCAAGCTCATTAAATAATTCCACAGCTGTTTTTGGAAAGTTGTTTTTTAATCCAACAAATCAACCTCCTGCTCAACCGGATACGATTGCGAAACCATCCAGTCTTTGTTCTGGTACTGAGTTTACTTTCTCGGTCCCAGCAGTAGCAGGTGCCTCATCATATCGTTGGATAATTGAAGCAAACGGTTGGACCGGTTCATCGACCACCAATTCCATCACATTGACCCGTGCAGCAGGAGCCAGTAGCGGATTCCTGACAGTTTATGCCATTAATGGAACAGGGGTTAGTCGGGCAAGAACAACTACGCTTCAAGTGAATGCGACTGTAAATGCACCGACATCATCGTTTTTTCCTCCATCTCACTGTCCCAACCAGACTCTCCCATATCAGGTGAATCCGGTAGATGGTGCAACATCATACTCCTGGACGATAACCGGAGCCGGATGCCAGGGATGGAATCTTTCTTCGCCGGTAACAGCTACCAATGTGGTGAATGTAACAAGCGGAGCAACTGTAGCTTCTTCATGCAGTTTGCAGGTCGTTGTGTCCGGATGTTCAAATTCAAGTTCACCCGTACAGTTCCCAATTTCCAGTCAGGGAAATGTTCCATCTGTACCTGTTTTCACTCCTGGTTCTCCATCTGTCTGCGTCGATATTCCAAAGAGTTTCTCAGTTGTAGCCGATCCTCAGGTTATGGCTTATCAATGGACAGTTTCAGGGACAGGGTATTCCGGAAGCAGTTCCACGTCAAACATCACAGTTAAGGCAAGTTCTGGCGCTACAGGGGGTCAGCTGTCTGTTGTGGCAGTCAATCAATGCGGGGCAAGTTCACCAGCATCGATCCAACTGGGTTCCGCTCTCAATCAAAGCATTCCGGCAATTCCATCTTCTATAACGGGATCTTCATCTGGATTTTGTTCCGATGATACCATCTCATACTCTACTTCATCAGTAGCAGGAAATACATACAGCTGGTACACCTCAGGAAATACCTGGGAAGTTCTGGATCAGGGAACCAATACAACCCGGTTGTTTGTACCGCAGGCTGGTGGTTCTGTTCAGGCAAGTCTATTTGTTCAGGCACAAAACGAATGCGGCATCAGTAATCCTCAATCGGTGGTGATCCGCAAAGGGGTTCCGGATATTTTACCTGCCGAGAGAATTCTTCCATCACTTAATGGGAATGTTTGTTCAGAAACAACTCTTGACTTCTTTATCAATCCAACATTGGGTGCAACTTCTTATTCCTGGTCTTTCCCTTCCGGTTGGACAATCAATGGTGCTTCCAATTCGAATACGGTTTCCGTTACCGTTTCTGCCTCCGCTCAACCCGGCTCAATCGTTGTGAAATCGATCAATGGCTGTGGATTTGATTCATTGCAAAGAACAGCCCCCACCATCAACTCCAATCCTGCCACATTCTCCATTCAGCCTTCCACCGGGAATTCAATGACTTTATGTAGTGGAGGATCTGTGTTGGCAAATGTGTCCGGCACATTTACGGGTGCAGTTAATTCATTCCAATGGATATTGCCTGCTGGTGTGTTCGTACAAGATGCCTCCACCAGTTCACCTTCTATGGATACCGTCCGGATTTCAACATCTCAGGATGGAATATCAGGTCCCATTCTCGTGTACCTGGATGGAGATCAATGCGGTAGTTCAACGGTGAACCTGTCTGTTACACCCAACAGCAGTCCTGGCCTTGCTCAGGGAGCAACTCAGTTGTGTTCAGACCCATCCAACCAAACTTATTCTGTTGATCCGGTCGCAGGTGCTACTTCTTATGAATTCGAGGTGGTGCCTTCAAATGCAGGAACTATTTCAACCACAGCAAACAGTGCAGTGGTTGACTGGAATAATATCTTTTCTGGTGTCGCGGTGATTCGTGCCAGAGCGGTCTCTGCCTGTGGAAACAGTTCATTTGGACCTCCGCTACTGGTTTCCATTGGTTTACCTCCGGCTGGCTTTCAATCCCCTCCATCTGTTTGCGGATCTGCTGAGATTCAACTTGTAGCTACAGGTGGGGAAACGTATTTCTGGTATACATCACCCACCATTAATACTCCATTTGCCACAAATAATGGTGTTCTGAATGTGACAGTCTCTTCCGATACCACATTTTATGTGACCATTTCCAACGGACTCTGTGAAAGCAGTATCCGGACGGCTGTTCAGGTTTCATATTCCCAAGCGCCTGGCTTGCCTGCTGTGACTGCTGACACCGTTTGTGCTCCGGGTCAGGTTTCGCTTAATGCTACCGGCAGTGGTGCAGGCGCATCTTATATTTGGTATTCAAGTGCGACCGGAGGTTCTGTCCTTTTTACAGGTTCCAACTTTCAGACCAGCATTAATAATACGACCACATTCTTTGTAAGTGCAGGTCAGGGAAATTGCGAAAGTGCTCGTGTTCCGGTAACCGCTCTTTTATCAAATAATCTCATCCTTCCTACAGCAGCCGATGTTTCACAGTGCGTTCCCGGAAGTGTTACGTTGACGGCGTCCGGAGCTGCGGCTGGACAGATCTATAATTGGTATACCAACCTCACTGGCGGATCGGTCATTGCAACTGGCAGTTCATATGTGATTCCCAATCTTGTATCTGCGGATACATTTTATGTTTCCATTGCGGAAGGTTTATGCGAGTCTTCCAGAGTTCGGGTGATAGCGAAAATTTCCAATGATCTTCCAACCCCTGGTACCACACCGATTGTACGTTGTTTTGCAGGAAATACAGATTTAACTGCAACTGGTGCATTGGCTGGCCAGTCCTACAAATGGTATGACGCTCCTACGGGCGGAACGTTGATCGGCACAGGTTCTCCATTTTCGGTCAATGTCTCTGCAACGTCAACCTACTATGTGGCAATTGCAGAGGGAAGCTGTGAAAGCTCTGTTCGTCAATCACTTGTTGTGACAATGTCTGCTTTTCCGATTTCTATTGGAACGAATGATGTAAACATTTGTGGTAGCGGTTTGATAAATCTTACCGGAAACTCCAACACAAGCGGTGCATTTTTTGTCTGGTTTGATGCGGAATTTGGGGGCACTCAACTCTTTACTGGAAACCCGTTTAATCCAACACTTACTCAGTCTGATACATTTTATGTGCAAGCGGAAACAAATGGTGGTTGCCTTAGCCCGAGAGCAATGGCAATCGTCACCATTAATCCCGTTCCTGCTACACCGACAGGTTCCAATGTTGCCAACTGTGGCAGTGGCAGTGTTCAGTTAACAGCCTCTCAGGCTGCAGGATTACCGATTCAATGGTATAATGCGCCAACTGGTGGAACTTTACTAAACACTGGAACTACTTACACGACACCTGTTTTGAATGCGACAACCAGTTATTATTTGTCCAGTAAAATTGGGGTATGTGAAAGTCCCCGCTTAGAGATTAAAGCCATCATTTCAGAATCGACCACAACGCCAACTGGGGCAAATGTCACGCGTTGCGGAAATGGTTCAGTTGATCTGGCCGCAACTCCTTCGATTGGAGCGGATGTTCGCTGGTACGATTCACAAGTGGGTGGGTCTTTATTGTTTACAGGTGCCACATTTTCAACACCTGTTCTGAGTTCCACAACTTCTTATTATGCATCTTCTTATCTCCCTGGCTGTGAAAGTGACAGGCAAGAAATAAAGGCGGTAATCAATTCAATTCCATCTACCCCTTCAATTTCTCCGGTAACTCCACTTTGCGGGCCTGGAACTGTAACATTAACAGCGACTGGTGGCAACAACTTTACATGGTTCGATTCTCCATCAGGCGGTATTGTTCTTGGAACAGGCGACACCTATCAGGTTTTATTGTTGTCCCAAACGTCCAGTTTCTATGTTTCTTCTTCTGAAAATGGTTGTGCAAGTGAAAGGGCATCGGTTTCGGTTGTTGTTTCGTCTTTGCCAACAGCCCCTTTATCCGATACTGCTGAACGTTGTGGAACAGGATCCGTAACTCTGACAACCAGTTCACCCGGAATTTCCACATTCCGTTGGTATTCTCAGGCAACAGGTGGTGACGTCCTTCAAACGGGAGCTCAATTCACAACTGATATCCAGAATTCCGGCACCTTCTTCGCTTCATCCGTAGACCAGGCAGGTTGCGAAAGTTCCAGAACAGAATGTATTGTTCAACTGAATCCGATTCCGGGAGTGCCAGCAAGTATCCCTGCTGTGAGATGCGGTCCAGGTTTGGTTACCTTAACTGCGAGTTCCGGAGCGGGATCCACTGTGAAATGGTATTCAACTGAAACAGGTGGCAGTTCATTGTCTTCAGAAAATGATTTCCAGACCGAGATTTCTTCGACTTCATCATTTTATGTTTCAACTGTGGATGCGAAGGGATGTGAAAGTGGGCGGACGATTACTACTGCCACCGTTAATGCGATACCGGTTCCGGAAATTACTTCGAGCCGAACTAAAATTCTCCCCGGAGAAACGGTTGACCTTACTGTGAATGGAGCGGATGGCACTTATTCATGGAGCCCAGCTGCCACGTTAACAAATGCCGCTGTTTCGAATCCGGTTGCTTCACCTGTTGAAACCACAACGTATAAAGTTGTCGTTACTAAAAACGGATGTTCCGGTGCTGATTCTGTGCTGATTACCGTTGGTTCTGGAAGTAATGAAATTCCAAACGTATTTACACCTAACAACGACGGAACATTTGATACCTGGATCATTCCGGGTGCAGATGATATTTCAACAAATAAGCTCACTATTTTCAATCGTTGGGGAAATATTGTGAAGGAATTCTCAGGGTATAAAAATGATTGGGATGGCGACAACTTACCAGCCGGAACTTATTATTACACCTATGATGATGGAAAATCAACCAGAACCGGAACTGTCACTTTGGTACGTTAATCTTTACGAACTCAGGAAATGAAAAAATATCTAATCTCAGGAATCTGCATATTGATATCCTTTGCCGGGTTCTCTCAACAGGCTCCGCAGTTCACTCAGTTTATGCAAACCGGAAATGTCATAAATCCAGCTATGACCGGTGTAAATAAATTTACAGACTTTAAAATTGGCTACAGGAAACAATGGGCTGGTCTTTCCAATTCACCCAGTACTTTGTTTGCTTCTGTCAGTGGACAGTTTGGAACTGATGAACCAACGTTGTCATTGCCAGTCAGAGGTAGGCTTGCATCACGGTTTGTAACGGAGAAACCACCGGTTAAAGTAGGTATGAAGCACGCATTAGGTGGGTATGTTCTGGTTGATCAAACATCACCTACTTCACTAAGTAGCGGTAATGTGTCATATGCCTTGCATCTACCACTTAATGAGGAACAATTGAAACTTTCTTTCGGAGTTGGACTTTCATTATCGCAAACTTCTCTTGACAGGGATAAGCTTAATGTAAGTGCGGCATCTGACCCTGGAATTGGAAACGGGGTAAACAGTAAGCTGAATCCAGACCTTTCAGCCGGTGTCTTTCTTCATTCTCAACGGTTTTTCATCGGTTACTCCGGGAATTTTCTTTTACGTAACAAGATATTTTCACTTAGCGACAACAGCACTTTGGTCGGAAAGCAAAAGGTTCACCATTATGCCACCGCAGGTGTCAGGTTTGATCTGAATGAAACCTGGTATATTGTTCCTACTGCGATGCTCAAATACGTGGATGGAGCTCCAGTCTCAGTAGACGGAAGCTTACGTGTTGGATATAAAGACATCATTTGGTTTGGTCCGAATTTTCGGAATCAGGATTCATTCTCCGGGTTTCTGGGTATGAATCTTTCCAATTTTCTCAGTTTGTCTTATGCGTATGATTACACTTACAGTAAGCTGAATACAGCCAGCAATGGTTCTCATGAGATTGTTTTAGGCCTGCGCCTCGTGCGAAGCGGCACTAATTTTTCAAGGCCTTCAATGTGGTAAGCAACCTAAGATTCAAAGTAAAGAAATGAATAAGTTACTTCTAATATCCTTATCTCTGGTTTTAAGTGCCGGGAGCTATGCTCAGAAAGCAATATATGAGAGTCGGACTGTCATGTCCGATTCCGTCAATTCCAGTCAGGATGAGTCAGCAGCTGTGATGTCGTCGGATGGGAAGACCCTCTACTTTGTGCGGTCATTTTATTCTGGCAACGTGGGTGGTGTAAATGGGATGCAGGATATCTATTTCAGTAAAAAGATTGGTGATGGAAAATGGTCGGGTGCTAAAAATATTGGTGCACCATTGAATGATGAATTCCACAATGCCGTTTGCGGTGTGAGTTCGGATGGAAATCGTATTTACCTGAATTCAATTAAAATACGGCAGGATAAAACTGATCCTGGTATTTCAGTTTCTGACTTTCAGAATGGCGTGTGGGGCCAGCCAAGGAAAGTAACCAGTTTCAAGTTCCCGGAGAAAGGATTTTTTCAAGTGTTTGTATCATATGATGAAAATACAGCCATTGCCTCTTTTGAAGGAAGCGATACCAAAGGGCTGGAAGATCTGTATATCATGACAAAAGATCCAGCAACGGGTATGTTTGGTGAACCCAGACATCTTGCGGATGCTATAAATACCACTGGTTTTGAAACATCACCTGTTCTTTCTCCAGACGGAAAGACAATGTATTTCAGTTCAAATGGCCTTGGTGGAAGCGGAGACGCCGATATTTTCATGACAAAGCGCCTTGACGATACATGGATGAACTGGTCAACTCCCGAAAATGTTGGCACCCGAATCAATACAACAGGTTTTGATGGCTCTTTTTCCGTGGATGGTGAAGGAAACGCTTACTATATCAGTGGTGAGGGAAGTGCAGGTTTGGGAGATCTGTATGTGATCAGTATGATACAACCTCCACCTCCGCCTCCGCCCGCTCCTGTAGTAGATACAGTCCCACCTCCACCTGTAGTGGCAGCTCCGCCTGTTCCAAAGCGCACAGATACACTTGACCAGGCATTATTTGGTTTCAATTCAGTAGTCATCAACCCCGATTCCAAAGCGAGTCTGAACAATGTTGTCGCCAGGTTGAAGCAGAATACGTCATACCGCATTCAGGTCGAGGGTCATACAGATAATAAGGGTTCAGAAAAATACAATCAGCGGTTGTCGGAAAGACGAGCACTTGCTGTGAAGAAGTTTCTTATTAAAAACGGAATTTCTAAAAGTATCATCGAATCCCGTGGTTTCGGTGAGTTGAATCCAATGGCAGACAACTCAACTGAAGATGGTCAGGCGCAAAACCGACGCGTTGAAGTAAAATACTACATGAAATAATCCTCTTATAACTAGCGGTTTCGCACTTGCTGTTAATTAGGGTTGGAGTAGTTGTGTTTCTTGGCTTACTTTGCAATTATATTATGTCCGCCTTTGGGGTATAGTTATATGAATAGATTTTCCTTTTTAGCATTTTTACTTTTCGTTACTGTTACTTCGGTAGTAGTGGCGCAACCCCGTTACCGGGTTTTTGATTTCAGAGATCCAAAATTAAAGTCATTTTCAGTTCACGGTCAGTTAGGCCTATCCAGTTATTTTGGTGATTTGTGCCCTACTGGTGATTGTTACTCGAATACCAAATTTAACTTTGGGATAGGTGCAAATTACCGCATGAACGATTATATCTTTTTTTCGCTGAATGCCCAATATTACCGTATTTCTGGTTCGGATCTTGAAAGTGGAAATACAGGTCGCTTAAAACGAAATTTGTCATTTAGGTCTGACAATCTGGAGTTTAGTGGAATTGCAAATTTTGAATTTCTCAATTACAACACGTTCCGTTACCTCAGTAGGAAAGAGTTTCCAATCAGTATGTACTGTTTTTTAGGACTAGGTCTTACGACAAACAATCCAAAAACAGAATACAAAGGAGATTATGTAGAGTTGAGGCCATTAAAAACAGAAGGGGTTTCATATTCCGGTGTTGCTGCCGTCATACCATTTGGATTGGGAATTGGGTATAAAGTTATTGATCAATTATCCGTCAGTCTGCAGGCAGGTTACCGATACTCATTTTCTGATCGATTGGATGACGTGAGCGATGTGTACGTAGATCCTGGAACGCTGAGTAGTGATATTGCCAGAGATTTATCTTTTAGGGGTGATGAAAGACCAGTTCCGTTTGCTGGGTATGGCGTTGGTGCTAAACGCGGCAATCCAGGCAACAGGGATGGCTACCTTCTGATCAATCTCAAGGTAGAATACATACTTCCTGTGGTACCATTCCTAAACATGAACAGTCGTCAGACTACAAAACGTTCGAGAAGTACCATTTCGGCTCCTTCCCGTCAGGTTCCGAGGAAGAAATAGTTTTTCATGGTTCTCAATAAAATGGGGTTTGTTTTCGGAACAGGGGCAAACCCCATTTTCTTTTAATCTAATTCTTGACACGAGTCATGTATTCCGTCAATTATCAAAAAGATGAATTGTCTGGAATGCGTGCGCTGCCCTTGTCAAACTAGTTTGCTTCCAGGCCGAGTCTGGCTTTGAGAAGCAAAATTTTGGCGTGTTTCTTACCCAGAAAATTAAACTTTTCAGTATTCGTATAAGGTTTTATTTCGGCTACCGGCTGATCTGAAATGCGGGTTTCAAACTGCGGCAGCTGTGTAAAATACGAAGAGAAAAAGCGGTTAATGTAAATCTTCTCTTTCTCAAAATCTTCAATTAAAAGGTCATTTGAAAAAGTGAGGTAGCATGTTGAGTTTTCAAAATGTTCTTCAATGGCCAGGCTCCAATGAGATACAGGAGCTTTGATTTCAGTTTTAAGCCATTGAATATATTGTTCTTTAGCTTTTAAAAGGCCCACTACCGATAGATCTTGTTTTTCAGTTAGTAATTCGGTCGTAAGACTTTTACTATTCTCATCTCCCGCTTCCTGTATATTGGATTGAGCCTTACCCGTTTCTTTGATGTTAATCGTAGTCTTGAATTGAGTCCGGTCTAGTTTGCTCTGGTCTTTTACTACCAGACTTGGTTGGGCAGTTTTAAATGATTGTTTTTCGCTATCGGTTAGTGAATGCTTTTTTTTTTCAGCCTCTATTGAAGCAATGGTGGCTGGAACATTCGCCATTTTCAAAAGGCAAAGTTCGACTAGTAATCGTTGGTTTTTGCTGCTTTTATAGTTGAGGTCCACAGCAGAAGCCAATGACAATAAGTTCAGATACACTCCATTAGAAGTTCTGGATGATTGTTGAAGGAACAGCGGCTTTTTATCGTCGCCAATTTCCAGTAATGAATGCGTTGCTGGATCTGAAGCGACCAAAACATTGCGGAAGTGGTCTGCCAATCCAAGAATAAAGTGGTGCCCATCAAATCCCTTTTGAAGTATTTCATCAAAAATGAGCAGTAGGCTACCAACGTTTCCATCCAGAATGAAATCTGTAATTCTGAAGTAATAATCACTGTCGAGAATGTGGAGATTGCTAATAACCTGTGAATAGGATATTTTTTTATCAGCCGAAAAGGTACTGATCATATCGAACATCGACAATGCATCTCTCATGCCACCATCAGCCTTTTGGGCTATGATTCGCAGTCCCTCTTCTTCATATTCGATTCCTTCAGAAAGAGCAACCTTTATGAGCTGGTTTGAAATGTCAGAAATTTTGATCCGGTTGAAGTCAAATATCTGGCAACGGGAAAGGATCGTAGGTAGAATCTTATGTTTCTCTGTTGTCGCCAGAATGAAAATTGCGTACCGGGGAGGCTCCTCCAGTGTTTTCAGGAATGCATTGAATGCCGCCTGACTCAACATGTGAACCTCATCAATTATATAAACCTTGTAGTTCCCGTACTGAGGTGGAATCCTTACTTGTTCATTCAGGTTTCGGATGTCGTCTACTGAGTTGTTGCTGGCAGCATCCAGTTCATGAATGTTGAATGAATTGTTGTTCTGATAACTCTGGCATGAAGGGCAAGCGCCACATGCTTCTCCATCGCCCTGGAGGTTCTCACAGTTGATGGTTTTCGCCAGGATCCGTGCACAGGTTGTTTTCCCTACACCCCGCGGACCACAGAAAAGAAATGCCTGTGCCAGATGATTTGTCCGGATGGCATTTTTTAGTGTGGTAGTAATATGCGTTTGGCCAACAACCGTATCAAATGTTGATGGCCGATACTTACGGGCCGAAACGACAAAATTCTGCATCTGTTAAAATGGCGTTACTACCTTTTTTCTTTCCTTGGGTAATTTATGTGTTTCTGCTTTCCTGCCAATTACGAATTCAGTTACATCAGTAACCGGAATACAGGGTACGGTTTCAAGCTGTCTACATTGATCCCTGACTTTTTGAGGTCTTTGTTCCGCGTTTTAAGGAAGTTGTTATATGAATCGACGGTTCTGTCATATTCTTTCCTGTAAAACAGAATACTATCATCTGCCAACTGAATCTCAGATATAAGCTGATTAACAATCTGGTATTTGATCGCGTTGGGATTCTGATTGGTTTCGTTGCGGAGTTTTTGGATGACACCATTGGTGACCGAATCGTAAATGTCTATGTTTCGGGAAATTCTCATCGAATTTTGGTCATAGCGAAAACCTTTAATACTCTGAATTTCTTTTTCTGCCAATGTTAGTAATCCTGAATTACTCCCGTCAATCATTTGAAGCTCTTTAACCAGACGATTCAGGTTTTCAATTTTATTATCATCCGATTGGAACATGACATTCCAGGTGCTGTCGAGTTGCATTTTTTGATTTTCCAGTTCTTTAGAAACAGAGGACTCTGCAACCGATGATTTTTGTACCTGTTTGCACGATGAAATCGCAAAAGCAATTGACAATAGTAATATGATAAAGTAGTTCATAATCGTTAGATGTATCTGGTTTTATTTTCTGAATATAATCTTGTAAGAAATCGGATCATAATGTATAGTAACCCAAGTCCATAGAAAATTGCAAGTGATATGAGAAGTACCAGAGTGAAAACAGGTTCAACCGGATTTTGGAAGGCTGTAAATCCCTGAATCACTCTGACTGGAGATGCGAATTTAAGTTCATCTTCAATGGCCAGTTTTTTCTCCTGAAGATTAATAACCATTGCTTTAAAATCTCCGGGACTTGTGAGAGAAGTGCTAGAGCTGGAGTGCACGATCTTATCAGCATAAAGCGAGTTTAGTGAGTCAAGTTTTTTCAGTTCATAATTCACATATGACAGAAGACTCTTGCGGTTCTCAATAAACCGGTTTACCCGAAGGGAAGAATATTCATTGGCAGAAAGGTATTTAATAATTCCGTTCTGTAGTTCCGGCAATACGGAATTATTTTTTACCAGTGCGATAATGGAGAACTTATATGACGTTTCTGCGGTAGACAAGAGGTAATCGTCCACACCTTTTGCTTCCTTGTCAATTGTGATGTTGGAAAGCGGCTCAATTTTTTTAATCAGTTTGGCCCGTTCAGGTTTCATCCCCAGCTTCATCCCCAAGAGATTCCAGTCCTTATTAATGCGCAGGCCTTCCAGATCATTAATAAGTTCCACCGTGCGGCTATCGGGAATCGACATGCACTCTGCTGTAAACCTTGACTGGTAAATTTTTGGTTTAAAATACATGTAACCTGCTGTTGCACTGGCTGCAAGAACGGTACAGGTTAAAAATATGAACCGATTGTTGTAAAAAAAGCGAACGGAACGAATAAAAAGCCCGACCAGATCAATTTCGTCGGGAGCAAATTTTTGTCCCTCCTTTTCAGTATCCAGCATGGATTTTATTTATCCACAGAAATTAACTCCACTTCAAAAATCAGTGTTTCGCCGGGTCCGATTTTTGGTGGTGAGCCTCCATCGCCGTAAGCCAGGTCAGATGGAATGTACAGTTTCAGTTTGGAGCCTGGCTTCATTAACTGAAGAGCTTCTGTCCAGCCCCGGATTACTCCATTCACAGGAAACTGGGCAGGTTGTCCTCTTTCCACAGAACTATCGAATACGGTTCCGTCGATTAAGGTACCCGTATAATGAGTGGTCACGGTGCTGGTTGCCAATGGGCTTTCTCCAGTACCTTCCTTGATCACTTCGTATTGAAGTCCGCTTGGTAACTCAATTACTCCTGGTCTTTTTTTATTTTCTGCCAACCAGGCTTTGCCTTTTTCTTTATTTCCTTGTGCTGCTTTCTTAGAATCTCCCTGCATTTTCTCCTGCATTTCTTTTTCGAAATTTTGAAGAGTTTCCATTACTTGTTGTTCATTCATAACAGGAGTGCCTCCGGAATA
>CAMCXM010000002.1 GCA_945883425.1 Spirosoma fluviale | reverse complement strand
TATATAAAGTCTAATATATATTTACAATTATATGTAGTATTGCCGTATGAGTAAAGTGGCACTACAGATCAAGAATTATACGCCGGAAGCCCTAGGGTCGTTGTTGCGTAAAGATGTTAAATTTCAGCAAGCGATTCGCATTTTCGCTTGTTACCAGGTTTCCCTTGGCAAACGACCAAAAGACCTTGAGGAGCTTTATGATACTTCCTTCAAATCTATTTGCAATTGGGTTCATCGGCTTAACGAAGGTGGGGTTGATGCTTTGATTGATAAGGAAAGGCCAGGACGACCTAAAAAGCTCAATTCAGATCAACTATCAGAAATTAAGGAAACTATTTTGAATCAGATGCCTAGTGATTTCGGATTTAATAGTGCCACCTGGACTGGGCCTATTCTTATTTCCATGATAGAGAAACGTTATGAAGTTAAATTCCGAAAAGCTCAGATTTACAATATATTGAAGAGTCTAGGATTGACCTTTCAGAAGGGAAAGGGTGTTTATCCTGAAGCTTCCGGCAGGACTGAAAAAGTTGAAATGGTAAAAAAAACTCCAATTGGAAAGGGATAATGAAAGTGTAATTGTCTTTGAGGATGAAGCGAGCTTATCCAATACGGCAACAATCTCTTATCTATGGGCTGAAAAAGGAAGACAACCAAGCCTTAAGCAAAAACAACGACAACGTGAGAGAAAGACCTTATTTGGATGCGTAGAACCTAAAACGGGTATTGTATTGACATGCGAAAACGAGAAAGGCAACACAAAAACCTTTTTCAGCTTCCTGTTAAAAACCGTAAAGCATTATGGAAATAGCAAGGTGATAATGGTCTTAGATAACGTCAAGTACCACCATGCCAAAAGATTAAAGCCAATTTTGGAGAAGTATAAACACCGGATCGAGCTTGTTTACTTGCCAGCATATTCACCAGACTTAAATCCGATGGAACGAATCTGGTGGTACATGAGAAAAAAAATAACCCACAATCGATTTATGGAGTCAATGGAAAATAGAATTGAAGCTTTCAGAAACCTGATGAACCAATTCCAAGTCGAAAATGAATTGGGGAAATCGCTTTGTAATTTATTTGAAAATATTTAATGGACTTTATATAAAAAAAAAAGCCTCTTGTTTCCAGGAGGCTTTTTTGTTGGGATTCGGTTTGAAGGATTAGTCTTTCATTACCCGGGTTACTCGTGTTCCGCTGTTTGAATGGAGACGGAGGAAGTAAACACCTTTCGCTTCTGGCAATGTCAGCTGGGTGATCGGTGCTTCCATGGTTCCGGTCGACTGAACAACACCGCTGGCGTTTACCCAATCATAGGTCATGGATAGTTCGAAAATCAAAGTAGCATCCACATTGATTCGGTTGGTGGCAGGATTCGGCCAGGTGGCGATCGCATTCCGGAAATCCAGTGGCGAAACCGAAGTCGGGATAAAGGCCATCGTGGCGAAGTTTATGCTGTATGCCCAATCCGGATTGTCGATGAATGGATTCCGGTTTTTCTGAAGCGTGGCAATAAACTCGTGACGGGCAATTTCAAAATTACTTGGCGGATCTTGTTGATGCCACTGTAAAATAACGGCCGGACTCTGGTTTGTTGGGAATTTCCATTCCTGACCTTGTACGCCATTGTAGCAGGTTGACATGTACATTAAGGCACGGGCAGCATCGCCTTTGTGTTCATCTCTTGGTTCATACACCACCGTTCCACCGGAATTGGTTCCCAGTTTTCCGACTCCGGTTGGAGATGTGTACGTGGCATTGACCACATTTCCAAATGGGTTATTTGATCTTCTGGCATTGGCATTTACCTGATGAGCCGGGAATAAATGATGCATGTCGTTGTATTCCGGATATTCTTTTCCATTTGGTGCTGTTGGCCAGCTTGGTTGTCCGGTATTGCTCGGCATCCAGCTTTGTGCGTAGGTATGTTCACGGGTGAGTGTCGCAGGATTTCCGGCCTGGCCTGTCCAGTAACTAATGGCACCGTCATAGACATAAGGAAGTCCGGTATAAACACAATTGATGACTTTTAAGCCATTTGTGGTATCTCTTGCCACGTATCCTTCCAGTAACCTCGGTCCGTACTGAGAGTAAAAAACCGTATCGTGAGTGTTCAATTTATCCCGAAGATCGTTTACAAATGTGTTCACTGCCGGATTGATTCCGTTGTAGTAATTACCGGGTTGTTTTCCCAACGTAGTTACCGATGTGCTTGCAGAAGATGTGGTGAGATAGTTTTCAAAACCATTTGGCCCGTTAAAACTGTAAGCGGCTAAATAATAGGTAGAGCTGGCAAAAACATATTTAGGAAGTAAGTTGGTCACGGCAGAATCTCCAACGTACGCGACAACTCCGTCCCCAATCTTATCGCCCTTTTTGTAAGAGGTACCGTCCGTTGGACCTTGTGTGATTTCACTTCCCAATTTTCGGATGATCAGATACTTTTCCGGTGCTGTTGCAGGTGGTGTTACGGCTACCTTAAATCCAAACGATGTAGTGTTGGAGGTAATGATTCCGTTTGGTGCCGATGTTGGCTCCGTAGCAATTGTCCCACCAATTCCATAAAGCTGAATAACAAACGGGTTTCGTTCCGGGTCATTATTATAGATTTTCAGTGTCGCTTTTCTTGAGCCTTGTGTCGAGGCAGAAAAATTAACCTGTAAAGGTTGACTTGCAACTGGCCCAACAGTGGTTGGAACAGATGGGAGTGTATAATCGGCACTGGCATCACCCGAGATTCGTACACTGTCTATGTTTAGATTTTCAATCGTTCCATTGTTTACGATGGAGAAATTGGTTGTGGCATTTGTTCCGATTGTGTAGGTAGTTTGGTTCACAACAACTGTGGCTCCAACTTTAACCGTTATGGAAGGTGCAGGGCTGGGTGGTGCCGAATTGATCTTCACACTATCAAGTGCTACGTTGTTGCCTGATAGTTTCTCTTCATAGAAGAAGCGGATGTACCGGGTGGTTGGCAAAGGTGTGTCGGTAAACTTGTTCCCACTAATGTTACCACCAGGAAGCGGATTGGCGGTTGTAAATGTTCGTAAAGCAGTGTACGTAACATCGTCAGCCGATTGCTGAATATTAAATTTACCAGTAAAGGTTGGCGCAGGAGAAATACCAGTTCCTTTGATGTAATAGGTAAGAGCACCCGGTTTGTCAGCAAACCAGATCTTAACAAATTCACCATTTGCATCCAGCCTGCAGGAAATTCCATCTCCCCCTACTGAATTTTGGTTTCCTGTGTAGGTAAGGCCACCGGTGCCATTTAAGGCATTATTGACAGTCCATCCATTGGGAGGACTTGTAATAGCAGGTGTTGAGAAGTTCCAGGAGGTTGGCAGGGCTGTTTGAGCCCAGGAAGTTGATGCCAGGCAGAAGACTGCAATCAGGCAACTTAAGATTCGAATCATAATGAGTAAGTGTATAACAGTCTGCAATATGCCAAAGGCTGGGTTAAGAATTGGGCTTAAATGGCCTGATTCTACGCATGTAGGAATTAAGATTTTGTTATTCAGTGGTTTATGCAAACTGCTCTTAGTTAAAATTAATCCGGGAATCACACCATCTTGATCATCAAATGGGTTTTATAGCACGATTAAACCAATTGAAAGGACGGTATCTTTATTCAGTAAGCACACCGGATCAATTCCGTGGAATTTGAGGTCATGGTCAGAATCCCATGAAATGAGGAATAAAGGAGGACTTTCAGGAAAACCTGTTTTGCCTGTTTTTGTAAAGAAAAAATAAGTTGTAATTCAGTACTCAGACGTTCTTATCCAACCAATTGTTCTGCAACCTGAAGGAATTGTTTTACGTGTTCCGAACCGGAAAACGTTTGATGAGCCGCCTCTGCGATCTGAGTTTTTCGGGATTGAATGGCGCTGGTCTCCTTGATGGCATTAAGTAGTCCTTCAGGCGATATGTTGTTTGTCAGGATTCCGTTTTCACCTTGGATCACCATTTCCGGCATTCCTCCGATCTGAAAACCTGCAACTGATAATCCACAGCATAAAGCTTCGACCACAACATTTGGAAGGTTGTCTTCTGTCGCCGGATGAACGAAAACGTGTGCAGAATTGTAAACAATCGCCATCAGCCTTTCGTCCTGAATACTGCCCAGGTGAATGTGTTCGACTCCGATTTCAGTGGTTTCATCGTGCAGTTTACCCACTGTACACAACACCCAGTTTTCCGGATCCGGCACTTTCTTCAACGCCTCGATCAGGATGAAAAATCCTTTCCGGCGATCTTTCAGACTTTGAATGACCGACAGCATGATTTTTTTATTCCCGGGAAGACCCAAAACTGCCGCACACATTTCCTGGGGTAAAGGCTTAAAAACGGATGTGTCCAAACTATTGAAAATCCGGCTTCCTGTGAATTCAGAAAAGAGACTGCTTTTGGCAGCCAGATCTACCATCCATTGCGATGGCGCCACGATCCTGAGTTTCGGTTGGTGAACGTAAAGGGCTGTCTTTTTTGATTTCCAGAATTGATTGGCCAGTTGCGGAATAGAACTGTGAATCAGCATTGGGCAGTTATTACATTCCATTTCAAACCCAAGGCAGCTATGTGAATAATGACACCCACCCGTAAAGGCATGCATATCGTGCATTGTCCATATCATGGGTTTTTGGCCGGCTTTGGCCACCAGATTTTCGAGGCTGATCCATTCATTCACCCAATGTATATTCACTACATCGGCCCATTTCCAATGATGCGAATCGGTAATGTCGTAGGAGGCCAGTGGCATACTGAACTCTCCGGAAAGGCTCTGTCCTTTTGGAAGGTGCAGGGAGTTTTTCTGTTGATGTTCTGCCCTTTGCCGGAACTTAAGTTCGATTTTACTTTTCCATCCTGCCTGTGGCTGATACTGGTAATGTTCCGGAATATTACCGCCGCTTTTATGAAGGGTTAGCAGACGGGATTGAACCCCTGCTTTCAGCAAAGCCAAATGCAGCCGGATGGCCGCAATGGAGGCTCCTCCTACATCATACGAGCTTAGAATCAAAATTTTAAGACCCTGGGACTTCACTGGAATTAATTCTCTTGAGGAGGTTCCTGTGCAAAAAAGAACCCGAAATTATAGTTCGGTTGTTTGGCCTTTTTAAAGCCGATGAACATAAAAATCGTGTTTGTAATGCAACAAATGAGCAAACCCAGACTTTCGCGGGCTTCTTCCACAAAAGGCAAGGTCATCTCCATTGATTTCGCCTTTTGTTCGGTATGAAGCACTTCGGAAAAGTTTTCAAATGGAAACAAAAACAAGGCTCCAAGAAAATATCCTGTGGCCATTATCATCAGAAGCATGGGGTTAAAGTAATTCCGGGAGCTGCAAAAAGCGGTATATGCAGAAAAGAGATAGAGCGGTATCCATATCCAGGGATCAGGATCATTGATCTGAACAAAAGCGAAAAGGATAAAAACAAGGCATAGCAGTATCGATAAAATCTTCATTTAGAACCCTTTTGGTTTGGAATCAGTCAGTTTAACAGATGTTTATGAACGGTGGCAAGATATGGCAATCTTTCCAAGGAATATGTGGCAGGCAATAAAAAAAAATCCCCTGTTTGGCAGGGGATTTTTTTGGAAAACGGGCTATGGTTATTTGCCTGTGGTAATCAGTTTGTAGAGATTCAGATAGGCGTCTTTATACCCTTCTACGGAAGCTTCCTGAGAAGTAGCTTCCTTGTAATACGCAAGGGCATCCATGAACAGGTTGTTCTCCTCGCAGATCATTCCGTTTACCATGTTGCTGACAGGTGTTTTCTCTTCTGACAATCCCAGATCTGTAGCACTGGTACTCGAGGCCAGATTGAAATTGTACTCATTGGATTTGATTTCAGGCTTACCTACTACTTTTACATAAACCAGAAGGTTTTTTCCATGCTTGGCAAACAGCGGGGCAAAATCAACAGCGGCTGAATTTTCTTTTGTTTTGGCTGTGAATATGTTTTCGTTGAATAGATTATGCACTTCCAGAAGGTATTCCACATTGGTTACATTGGAATTCCAGGATAGGGTATATGTTTTTGGAAGTACTTCATTTGATCTCAAGGCCAGCATCCGGATATTGTAAACTTTTGCCCCACTTCTTTCAACGGATCCTGTTACTTCCATGTATTTGCGGTGGTTGGCATTGATGTCTTCGGCTTCTTCTTTTGTAAGCTGGCCCATTACGTAGTTCACGTAACGATCCGAAACTTTCCCTGCTTTGGCTGCAGCGCTCATACTTTTAGCCAGATCCGCGACCTGATAAGTACCTGGTTTCTTTACTTCCAGACCTTTGCCGGTAGAGTGAAGAAGTCCACAATATCCATTTTCAATAATGATGGATTCGTCTGAATTCAGTTTTGTGCCTGGTGAAAGTGCAACATCTCCTGAGGCTGTATGTTTTTTGATGGTTCCGGAAACTCCGAGTACCTTAAAAACAAAACTGTTCTGAGCCACAACCTGACCAGACAATAATATGATGAGTGCCGCAGTCAGGATGTTAAGTGATGAAAATTTATTCTTGTTCATGGTCGTAGATGTTTATTTGGCTTGTCACGAAAGACAGAAAAAAAAGTTTCAAACTTTTTTAATATCCTCTTGAACAAAGAACAACGGCTACACAACCCCGGGCATCTTCATTGGCGCTGCTGGGTGTGGTAAATTCTACAAAGTAGTCTTCAGTCTTTTTTGGAATGAATGTGTATCGGTCCAGACTTGGATCATCTTTGTTTGTGAAAAGCACGAATCGGTTACGTGTCATTACTTTTACAGAAACCGGACCGTCAAAGCCTTCAGAATGAAAGAACAGACGGTATTTCTGATTCCGGAAAACCGAAACCGAAATGGTTGTGGACTCTCCTGCGAAAATAACACCAGCCGAAATCCCTTCAAATTCGTAGGGTTTGATTTTTTCCAGATATTCTGCTTTCAGGTCTTTCAGTTTGCATTGCGCCTGAACGTTACCTGAAAAGAAAAATGGTAGTGCAACAAGTAGAAGTAACGGTAAAAATCTCATAGGTAAAAGGTTCTATGCGTTGTTAACTTTTGATCTGATTTCTTTAATTTTATTGATGAGCTCATCCAGTTGCTTATCCGTTAACTGAAAAATCATCGGTTCCGTTTCAGTTTCTGGCTTCACGATTCCGGATTCCAGGATTTTCTTTGTTTCCGTCAATTGTTTGATCAACGCTTTATTGTCAAAGTTTTTCTGGTTTTCACCCAGTAACCGAATCAGCGGGTCCAGAGAAATCAATTGATCACCGATGATTTCAACAATGGCCTGATTCTTTGTTGACCGAGCATAAGATGCAGCCAGATACACTGATTCTGTCCAACCGCCGGCAAATGTCAGAAGGGTTACATCCAGTTTGTCATTGTCTTTGAGGAAGGCATCTGATTCGGCAAACAAATCTCGGATGATAGATTCAAGCGTATCAACATTGTTAAGGTTTGATTCGAATTTCTGAAGGTAGCGGTTTGACTCATACACACTTTCCAGTCCCAGTTGCTGAGAGAGAGATTTTGAAACTTTCAGGAAATTGATAGATGCCTGTGTTTGGTTATTGATGGCGGTATAAGCCATATCCACACCAAAAAAACCTAGACCAAAGGCTTTATCCTGAGTAGTCATCAGTTTATCTCCCTGTGATGAAGTAAGCAGATATGAGCTTTCATATTTCAGCCCGGCATTTTTAAAGAGTATGGCAACCTTCAGGTGGGAGGGGAAAATGTGAACAAATTCTTTCACCTGAGTTCGCATAGAATCCATCATAAGAGAGTCTTCCCCTTTTGTGTCTATTTCTGTGTTGGCTTCCTGGCTGCCTCCGCAGCTGGCCAGCAGAACCAGAAAAACAGGAAGAAGTCCCAGGGTTTTTATGTGTTTCATAAGAATAAGAGAGCGAGTTATTATTTAAATTTTACAGACATTATTTTTTTTAAAACATCGAAATACAACGACAAAAATAAGGTAATTACCATCAACCAAAGAATAGAAATATTAAACCAGAAGGTGTCAAACCGAAATCCGGCAAAATATTTATACGGTGAGAAAAAATGCGACCGGTAATCGAATACATTCAATGGAATTGTCTGATCATTGAAAACGGGATCAATTTGCTGAACCAAATGACCTTCTGCGTGCAAGATACGGTTTTCTTCTCCTGATCGTCGCAGAAACTGATCGAGTGCTTCGTTGTGATGTTTCCGATATAGTTTCAGGTATGCATCTTTCCCTTTTTCCTGAATAATCTGGTTGATTTTGCGGTCTTTTTTCTTTTGATAGAAATTCAGTTTTTTTCGGTAAATACGTTCCAATCCTGCAAAATATTTCTCCAGTTCCAGAACTGTATTCAGTGAAATTCGTTCTGGCTTTAATTCTTCTACAGGGAATTGTGCATACTTGTTGAAGTGGTTTTCTTTGGTGAGCTCAAACAAAAGGAGTGAATAGTGTTTCTGAGTAAGGGCCACTGATTGGTTCATTCTTCGTGGCTTTCCTTCCATCAGGGCTTCGTTTAGTTCATTCGTAATGTTGTTCATTTCCGGTAGCCAGTACAGGAGTTTAAAGGAAGCTTTCGAGATCTCTTTATCAATGACAAAGAACTGTTTGTCGAATGCATTTTCCCGGAATTGTGCCATGCAGGCAGCCTCAAACGCCCAGCGGCTGGCCATGAAATCGCCCACGATCGGAACTTTCCCGTAACGGGCCAAAGAAGGATTCATCTTATCAAAATTTACAATGATACCTCCCAGTATTAACTGTGGAATCAACAAAATTGGTATCAGAATGTAAATGGTATTGATTCGAGAAAGTGCCGAAGAAATATTGAGGGCCAGTATATTAGCAAAACAGGCGCTCGAAAAAAGGACGATAAAATAATACCAGAACATTTCCATATTCCCCATGATGAAACAGGCGGGCAAAATGAAAAGCAATGTCTGAACAAACGAAATCAGGAACTGAATCACCAGTTTGGAACTCAGATAGCCAAACCGTGACAACAGCAGGAATTCTTCTCGTTTGAGTAGTTTAAGGTCTTTGAATATTTCTTCTGCCGACAACGAAAGTCCCATGAAAAGGCAGACAATGATCCCGATGAAAATGAAACTTGGAAGGTTCACATTTTCGGAGAAATGGTAGGTGTTTTCAAGTTTGGTGGAAACCGGAAAGAATCGGACAATGCACGCCAGGATAAATGCCAGAATGATGGGTTCCAGCAAGGTGATGGCAATGTATTGCCGGTTGGCCAGTTTGCTTAGAAAGTCCCGGCGGAAAAACACCTGGAACTGAAGTAGAAGAGAAGGTTTCCTTACTTTTGTCAATGGAGTAATTCGCGTATCCGTTTCGACAATGTTGGGAGCCTGCATTCTGAATTTAGAGAACCACTCAAGCGGATTGATTCTCCGGTCGTTGATCGGATTTCCGAATTCATCAATCACCTTGCTTTCGATGATGTTGAAAATCACTTCGGGGTTGATGCTGCCGCAGGAAGGACAGGCCGAAATGTGACTCGTAACGTGATTGATGCTTTTCTTAAAATACGAAACGGCATCAATCGGATTGCCGGAATAAATGGAGTAGCCTCCTACATCCAACAGAATCAGCTGATCAAACAGTTTGTAAATATCTGAACTTGGCTGATGAATGACGGTGAAGATGATTGTTCCCTTGAAACACAATTCCCGGAGGAGTGTCATGATGTTGTCCGAATCCCGGGACGACAAACCGGAAGTTGGTTCATCCACAAATAAAACGGACGGTCTTCTTATCAGTTCAAGGGAAATATTCAGACGCTTTCGCTGGCCACCGGAAATAGTTTTGCTCAGGCTGTTACCAACTTTCAGGTTTCGGACATGATAGAGGCCCAGTTCTTCGAGAAGGCTGTCTACCCGCTGGGTTACCTGTGCAGAGGTGAGTTCCGGTAAACTAAGCAGTGCCGAGAAATACAGGTTTTGAAATACCGTCAGATCTTCCACCAGCAAATCGTCCTGTGGAACATACCCAAAGTAGGGTTTCACCAATGTGTTTTGTTTGTGAATGTCAATCTGGTTCAGGGTCACTGAACCGGAAACCGGTTTGTAGTTTCCGTTGATGATGTTCAGCAAAGTGGATTTGCCTGAACCACTGGGTCCCATAATGGCGATCAGGTCGCCTGACTGTGCTTTGAAATTAAAGGAATGGAGTCCTTTCTTTCCGTTTGGATGCGAATACTCCACATCTTTACACAGCACAAAGTTCTGATTGGAATGTTCTGCATGGTGCAGTGCGCTCCAAAGGCTTGAAAAATGAAGTTGTTGCCCTCCGTTTTCTGCAATCAGAATAGAACCAGGCCGAAGAAAATAATTGACACCAACCTTAACAGGCTCGTTATTCAGCCCAAGTTGATCCCTTGAGCTCAGCACTTTCACTATAAAAAAGCCAAGATCCTTGAGAAAATAAAAGGCAATTTCTGAATTGGATTTGAATTGAATCGGGATTTTCTGACCGGAAATCTGAATGGTGGCTGAATCAATAATTCCAACATCCGGCGTTTTCAGCAGATCCTTTTTATGTGTAAAAACAAATTGCTGAGCAATGAGGGTAAACTGTTCGTTCAAATGAAAAACCCTGGCGAGAATGGACAGAAACTCTGATTCCATTTCGCTTACAATGCCGTCGGCCCTCACAAGTTCATTGAGCCGGATGTAGATCAGAAACCGTTGTTCTGTGCTGAGTTCTGTCGCAACCTGAGAGGCAATCTGGTGCATCTCCTGTGCTGTTCCTTCAATGGTTTCGGAAAAAGAAGTGAAATAATTTCGGAAGAAACGGTAGCGGGCATCATCAAAATGAGAACGTAAAAACCGGTTGAATACGAGGATCTCTTCTTCAGCAATACCGTCTGCTTTCGCAATAATTGCGAATATTTTTATGATGGATTCGAAAACGTGGTTGGTCATCTGTCAATTTTTCAGGTACTTACCAATAAATACATCATCGCCGAATGAAAAATCGCAGATGAACTATCCTGGCTACTTACCTTTGATGTCGAATTGTGACGCAGCAATAACGTAAAAATTGGAAGCTAAAAATCAAAAACTAATCGTTTTTTCCGCTCCTTCTGGTTCCGGAAAAACCACCATTGTAAAACATTTGATAAAAAAGTTTCCGATCCTGGGCTTTTCTATCTCTGCCTGTACCCGCGACAAAAGGGGTAGGATTGAAGAAAATGGAAAAGATTACTACTTTTTAACACCCGAGGACTTTCGACAGAGAGTCGAAAATCATGAGTTTGTGGAGTGGGAAGAAGTATACGAAGGAGCCTTTTATGGGACACTGAAATCGGAGATCGAGCGGATCTGGAGTCAGGGAAAAGTCGTAATTTTTGATGTAGACGTGAAAGGAGGACTTAGCCTAAAGGAATATTACAAGGAAAAAGCCCTCACTGTTTTCGTGAAAGTTCCATCTGTTGAAGATTTGAAGTCTCGTCTGGTTGGTAGGGGTACGGATACAGAGGACAGTATTTCCAGAAGGCTTTTCAAAGTGAAATTTGAAATGGGATTTCAGGATCAGTTTGATGTAATATTAGTGAACGATAACCTTGAAACCACGCTGGCTGCAGCCGAAAAGCTGGTTCAGGATTTTCTGGATTCCTGATTTCCAGAGAATCAATCAAAAAGTTTTCCGAATATTTCAACCTGCCGGGCTGCAATATTGTCCCAGAGGTAATCCCGCTGTGCAAATTCTCTGACCGACGACGAGCTGTGACGGATTTCATCCATCGACATAGTAAATGCTTTGTTGAGTGCCGTCAGAATGTCGTTTGGATTCGGGGTCGTGCGTATCGCCAGACCATTTTGAAAGGCTTCAGGAAAATTGCAACCGGTCGTGATAATCGGTATTAAACCTGCACCCATGGCTTCCACGACAGAAGTCGGAAATCCTTCAGAATGGGAGGGAAGAACATAAAAATGTGCTTTCTCCAGTAGTTCTCTTTTTTTAGGTCCAAACTGAGGCCCGAGGAATTTCATATTGGATGAGCCGGAATTTCGGATCAACGTTTCGAGTGCCTCTTTTTCTCCATCATCGGTTCCGGCGATCAGCAATTCATGACGGTTTGATTTTCCAGGTTCCGATTTTAGCCAGGCTTCCGCCAATGGAATCACGCCTTTTTTATGGTGCAGTCTTGCCAGATAAAGGAAGGTAATTTTACTGTCTGATTTTGGTGCTTCCAGAATATCGGATGGATAAATCCCATTGGCGATGTGCTCTACTTTCGGAAATGTTTTCTTCAGATTCATGCATTCCGGGCCACCCACAGCTCTGACCAAATCGGCTTTTTGCGCAAGTCGGTTTTCAACCAGAGCAAAATAGATTTTCTTTTTTAACCATTTCTGCTCCATACTCCAGGGCTCCAGCATTCCGTGCGGAGTGTATACCCACCGAAAACCAAGGGCTTTGGCTTCCGCTCCCCATCGGGTTGGGTATTGCCAGACACCATGTGTTACCACCAGTGATTCCGCCGGATCAAATGCTTTGAGGATTTCATCTGACTTTGTGCGGCCCGGAGTAAACCGTTTTACACGTATGAATGGAAACTGAGCTTCGTCGATGTCTTCCGAAGATTCAGGCGCTATAACCCAGGACGTAATTCCAAATTTCTTGTAAAGTGATTCCGATGTGGCGATGGCGGCATGCCAAATCCCGAAATTGACGGGCGAAATCTGATCAACAAAATTCAGAATGGTCCGTATTCCGGGCATTGAGATCAGAATAAAGAAGGAAAGCGATCCGGATGGGCTTCCATCATCAGTTCGTACGCCACTTCGAATATGTTGTCTGCACTCGGTTTGGAGAAATAGTCTCCATCTGATGCATACGCTGGTCGGTGTGGATGTGCCGTGATCGTTCTCGGTTTACTATCCAGGAAGTTGTATCCACCCTGAATTTCCAGCACCTGCTGCATCATAAAGGCAGTGGCTCCTCCCGGAACGTCTTCATCTGCAAATATGATCCGGTTGGTTTTTTTCAGACTTTTTAGAATGTCGTGGTTGCGGTCGAACGGAAGCAAGGATTGCGCATCAATTACTTCGGCATCAATTCCGGTTTGTGACAGAATCTCTGCTGCATCCATACAAATCCTTGTCATAGATCCATAGGTTACGATCGTCACATCTGCGCCTTCTCTTAATACTTCCACCACACCAAGCGGAACGGTAATATCCTCCAGATTTTCTGGCAGTTTTTCTTTCAGACGGTATCCATTGAGGCATTCGATCACCAGGCCCGGCTCGTCAGATTTCAACAATGTGTTGTAAAATCCAGCCGCCTTGGTCATGTTTCGTGGGGTCAATACATAAATTCCTCTCAGGGAATTGATGATGACACTCAAAGGAGATCCTGCATGCCAGACGCCCTCTAACCGGTGGCCACGGGTCCGGATGATCATCGGGGCTCTCTGTCCACCTTTGGTCCGGTATTGTATGGTGGCCAGGTCATCCGTCAGAATCTGAAGCGCATACATCAGATAATCGAGGTACTGGATTTCGACAATTGGACGTAATCCTCGCAAGGCCGCACCAATTCCTTGTCCTGCAATCGTACACTCTCTTATGCCTGTGTCCGTGATCCGGATTTCACCGTATTTTTCCTGAAGACCAGCAAATCCCTGATTGACATCCCCAATTTTACCGACATCTTCTCCAATTGCAAAAACAAGTGGATTGTTGTTGAAAAGCTTATCGAAATAAGCCTGAAGAATTTCCCGGCCATCTAAAATGGGAGCTTCTTCTGAATATGAAGGCAAAACTTCGCCTATTCGGGTGGCAGAGGCAGCTGTTTCGCTGTGCAGATTGGAATTGAACCGGTCTGTATTGGCTTCATCAATTGATTTCCGGAGAGCCACAAAAGAGCGTTTTAGTTCTTCAGGCCCTGTCCTTAAAAGACGAAGGGCTTCGTTCACTGACTTTAATGCATCACTTCGGACCGGGAACTGCTCGCTTTTTAGTTTGGTGAGGATTTCCAGCAACGCTTCTGTTTCGAATCCTGATTCCAATCCAGCCTGTAATAGGGATACTGTCTGGTCGTAATCCGATTTCATATCGAGATTAAATGCTTTCCAGGCAGCTGTCCGGGCATTTTTGGCGACTTCAATTCCTTTTTCTTCAACGGCGGAAATTTCTTCTTCTGTCGCAATTCCGGAAGACAACATCCATTCCCTCATTTTAACCAGGCAATCGTTGTCTTTTTCCCAGGCCAGCCTTTCTTTGGTTTTGTACCGCTCATGAGAGCCGGATGTACTGTGGCCTTGTGGTTGAGTCACTTCCTGCACGTGGATCAGAACTGGCGTATGAGAAGTTCTGCACAATGCCACGGCTTTCTGATAGGTTTCCAAAAGAGCAGGATAATCCCAGCCTTTGACGGTGAAGATTTCAACTCCGGCGGCTCCTTCCGATGATTGAAATCCTTTCATCGCTTCGGAGATGCTGCCTTTTGTGGTGTGGTATTCTTTCGGAACTGAAATGCCATAATCATCATCCCAGACCGAAACCAGCATGGGAACCTGCAATACACCGGCTGCATTCATTGCTTCAAAAAAGACACCTTCTGATGTAGATGCATTTCCGATTGTGCCAAAGGCTATTTCGTTTCCATTCCGTGAAAACTTCGTGAATGAGTGAAGGGCCGGATTGTTTCTGTAGAGTTTAGAAGCGTATGCCAGCCCCAGAAGCCGTGGCATCTGAGCAGCCGTTGGCGAAATATCCGAAGAAGAATTTTTAATGTCGGTGAGGTCTTTCCACTCCCCGTTTTTATCAATGGTACGAGTGCCAAAGTGGCAACTCATCTGACGACCAGCCGAACTTGGTTCATCTTCCAGACTTGTGTGCGCATACAGTTGTGCAAAAAACTGCTGACTGGTGAGTCCACCAATGGCCATCATAAACGTTTGATCCCTGTAATAGCCGGAACGGAAGTCACCTTTCTCGAATACCCGGGCCATAACCAGTTGGGGAACTTCTTTTCCGTCTCCGAAAATTCCGAATTTGGCTTTTCCTGCAAATACTTCTTTCCTGCCTAAAAGGCTGATTTGCCGGCTTTCAAAACCAATGGCATAATCTGAAAGGACGCTTTCCTTTGAAATGGAAAAGGATGATTCAGGGGTTTTAAGAGAAGATTTCTTTTTTTTCAAAGCAGGAGCAGAAGTTTCCAATGTCAAATCTGTTTGGTGTAAAGTGCAAATGTAGCCGAAAACCGCTTTTGTCCGAAATCGGGGAGTGCAGTTGTTTTACCGAATGGTTACTCTTTTGTGACTTCTCAGGCTTGAATCGTTTCGTTCAGGGCGGGAACAAGCCGGATTGGTCACATAGTGCTTGGGTTGCGGTCCAGTTTCCGGATGTTTTTAAGGACGGTCCAAAATTCATGTTCCGGATGGAATTCATTCAGATAGAGCGAGTCCAGACTTTCAACCAGTGATTTTTCCGCATTGGGACCCGCCAGATTTTCCATGGTGATGATTCCATCCCGCAAGCCATGAGAACGGTATTGATTAAACTGCAGACCGATCCACGACATTTTATCAAAGAAGACATTTTTCCAGTTCTCCAGAAAAGTGACCGGACGTTTCATTATCAACAATACGAAAGGCAGGAAGGCCAAAAGAACAATGCAAATCCCGAAATCGCTTAGTCGTTTCAGCCGCAGATTGTACGGACGGACCAGATCCGGTATGTTTTCCGACTGATACACTTTTCCACGGGCGTGTTTCTCGCTGCTGGACACAATGAAATGTCCGTTGGGAGCCAGAAATGAAAACCGGATACCTGAATTTCGCATAGCCTGAATCCATTGAATGATCCGGATGGAATCGAGACGTCCAAGGCAAAAAAGGATTTCTTCCAGCCCCAGATGGTGTGATAAAGTAGGAATGGATGAAATGGGGCCCAGGTAATTTGGCTGTTCCGGAAGGACTTCTTCTTCCGGGCTCACCCATCCGCACACGGCCATTTCCTGATCAAATTTTCGCAGGATCATCCGGGCTTTTTCCGCATCAGCGGAGGCACCGACAACAAGGACCCGTTTCTTTTTGTTGGTGGAAAAAAGAAGATTCTTGTTTTGAAACCATTGAATACCTATGAACCGGATTGTGACAACCAGATATGTCCACACGGCACCAATGAGGATGAGTCCTTTCGAAAAACGGTAATCGTCGAAAAAGTTGGTCACACCCGAAATCAGAATGGTGCCGATGGCAATCCCTTTGATAATGGCCCCATGGCCGAATTGTTCTGAGTACCGTCCTACAATGCGTGTGGATCCAAGCCAAACCAGCAGGTACGACGGAATAAGGAATTGCATAAAGTAATCCGGATACATTCCGGGAATGCCTTTAAAATTGAGCTCCCACCAGTTTTTGATGAATGCCATTCCGCCAAAAGCAATCAGAAATTCAATCAGAAATGCGCCTGAATAATCAATGGAGCGTTTGATCAGAGCCAAAACAGCACGGACAGCAATGCCGAAATAAATAAATAAGGTAAAGGCAAACCGGTCGCTGAAATGCTTTTTAGAGAAAAGCAGCATGGCTTTGTAAAAATGCCGGACAAAAGAAATACTGCCTCTTTTTGTGCTTTCTCCTTTGAAGTGGAGAATGGTTGTTTCAGGAAAGTAGTAGTTTTTGTACCCGGCTTTCTGAATGCGGTAACTCAAATCTACGTCTTCGCCATACATAAAAAAGGATTCATCCAGAAGTCCTGAAACATCCAGAGCCGATTTTCGCATCAGCATAAATGCCCCGGAAAGGACATCCACCTCATGCGTTTCCATTTCATTCAGGTAGCTGAGATGGTATTTTCCGAATTTCGGATTGGTTGGAAAGAGGCGAGCAAGTCCGAATGCTTTGCAGAAAGAAACCCAGGGAGTGGGAAGTCCGCGTTTGCTTTCCGGCAGATAGATTCCGGCACCATCGAGCATCCGGGCTCCAAGGCCACCGGCATCCGGCGTTTTTTCCATGAAATCCAGGCACTTTGTGAGGCAGTCTTCCGGGATGACGGTATCGGGATTCAGCAACAAAACGTACTTTCCTTTCGCCAACCGGATGGCCTGGTTGTTTGCTCTCGAAAAACCGACGTTTTCTTTGTTATCGATCAGTTGAACCTGTCCGAATTTCTTTCGGAGCATGTCCAATGAGCCGTCGGAAGAATGATTGTCAACAACAAATATCTCACTCGGTATGTCTTTAACAGCCGCTAAAACCGACTGCAGGCAAAGCTCCAGAAAGTGCTCTACGTTGTAATTGACCAGAACAATGGAAAGGACGGGATCGGTCAACCGTTTTTGCGTTTAGTTTTGAACGTCCTGAACCAGTTTGCCATTGATGTAATACACCATTCCACTCAGGCTTTTGTCGATGGCGGTGATGTAAAAGCAGGCGGGAATGATGGGCGAAGCAAGTTTCTTTCCATACACTGCGGTGAAATAGATTTCCATTGTGCCATTTTTTTTCAAAACCTTCTCCAGTTTCAGTGTGGTTTCAATGTTTGTCTTAGCCGACATGCAAACCAGAACGACATACCGGTTGAAATCCAATTTGGATATCTTTTTACCCGGGACCACTTTGGAAATGAAATATTCATCAAACTGTTCTTTTCGGGCGAAAAGCTGCGTGTTCAGTCCCGATTTTGGTTCCATTCCAGGTTTTACAAAATATCCTTCCAGTTTTGAAAAGCCAACCTGCACCGGCTTCTGAGTGAAAGATGAGAGAGGGAACCAAACAATAATGGTCAGAAGAATGGATTGAATGATAATTCGCATGTGTGTAAATTCGGATGAGAGATAAAAAAAACAGCCCTTCGGTGAGGGCTGTTCCATTTTTTTAGCGTTCTGTAATGGATACAAAATCCCTTGCGGTGGCTCCGGTGTAAATTTGGCGAGGCCTTCCGATCGGTTCTTTTGAAGCATTTAATTCTTTCCACTGTGCGATCCATCCGGGGAGCCGTCCCAGTGCAAACATCACGGTAAACATATTGGTTGGAATTCCCAATGCACGGTAGATGATTCCGCTGTAGAAGTCTACGTTTGGATACAGTTTACGGCTGATGAAGTATTCGTCTGTGAGTGCGGCTTCTTCCAGTCCTTTTGCTATTTCGAGAATCGGATCATTTACACCCAACTGGCTCAGGATTTTATCGCAGGCTTTTTTGATGATTTTCGCTCTTGGATCAAAGTTTTTGTAGACCCGGTGGCCAAAGCCCATCAGGCGAACTTCTTTCCTTTTTACTTTTTCAAGGTAATCTTTCGGGTCAATGCCCATCAAGCGGATTTCGTCCAGCATTTCAATAACCTCCTGGTTGGCACCGCCATGCAACGGACCCCACAAGGCATTGATTCCGGCGGATATGGATGAATAAAGGCTTGCTTTTGATGAACCCACCATTCGCACAGTACTGGCAGAACAGTTTTGCTCATGGTCGGCATGCAGAATCAGTAATTTGTTGAGAGCATCCACTACGATTGGATCCGGATGGAAATCTTCCACAGGAAGCGCAAACATCATATGGAGGAAATTCTGACAGTAATCATAGCGGTTCATCGGATAGTTTACCGGATGCCCCATTGATTTTTTGTAGGCCCAACCCACAAAGGTTGGCATTTTAGCAAGCAACCGGAAGATGTTCAGGTTGATGTTGTCCGGGGTTGGGTTCTCCACCGATTCAGGATAGAAAGCGGTAAGAGAACAAACCAAAGAAGAAAGAACACCCATCGGGTGAGCAGTCGCCGGAAAACCATCCAGAATCTTTTTAATGTCTTCATTCACCAAAGTGTGCATTTTGATCTGCTCGGTGAATTCATCAAACTGGGCCTTGGTTGGGAGCTCTCCATAAATCAGGAGATAGGCAACTTCAATAAAATTGGATTTCTCTGCCAGTTCTTCAATCGGATAACCGCGATAGCGGAGGATACCCAGTTCACCATCCAGGAACGTAACAGCACTTTTGGTGGCTCCTGTGTTTTTGTATCCTAAATCCATTGTTACGAGACCTGTTGCGTCCCGAAGTGTGGAAATATCAATGGCTTTTTCGTTTTCGGTTCCTACGATAACCGGTAGTTCAATGGTTTTACCCTCGAATGTGAGTTGTGCAACTGACATGATAATTCGTTATGCTGTATAATTTGGCTGTTAGGCTGTCCTCTATGAAAGGGCGAAACTATTTCAAAAAGACCTGAATCAAAAGATTGTTTTTTATTCTTTTTAAAAATGTGTCGATTGCCTGTACCAAAGTGTGTTGAATCAGAGGCAAACGGATGATTTCTTTCAATACAGTCCAGTTGCCTTGATGGGCAGGACCAGAACCGAAATGGAAGTTGTCTGCAAATCGACTTCTATCATTTCATGATTTTTCCAGAAACCCCGAAGCTGATCATGCCTGCAGTTCCTTTTCCAGCTTCCAGAAAAATCCCGATTTTAGGATGAGGAATCCATTTTGCACCCAGCACCAGACTGGCAGAACCGAATGAGCCATCGGAGAAATCCTGCTTTTCAACGTATTTTGGAGCGACTTGCCAACGGAAAGAATACCAGCCAATTGAAGCAGTGGAATAGAAATCCCACTTTTTTACGTTGATTACTTCCCCAAATGTGTTGTTGAACACGTCGGCGAAATGGAATGTAAGTCGTACTCCTCCGAAGTTACTTTTGATATGGCTTTGATATGCCTCAGATCCGTAAGAATCGGTATATGTGGCATTGAAGAATCCATAATACACGCCGAATGCCCAGTGATTATCAAAAGAATAATCGCCCGATATCTGCATTGGAGGAAGTCCTTTCTGAGATCCAAATTCGGGGAAGATGATGTACTTTTTAGCTGCACTCATATTGATCCATAGAGAACCACTTTTGTGCGGCCATTTGTTTCCAAGCATTGGAAGGTTCATTCCTAAGAAATCACGCTTCCTCCCTGGATTGGCAACAGATGACGTAAAGGTACTATGGTCAATTGCTTTTACAATTATTGGAAACGATGTCCCCACCAACATCGATATCCAGATGAATGCTGTTAAAAATCCTCTGTAATTTTTCATACCTCACTCTTTTTAAGAGTAGAAAAATCGGGAATTTTCAACAACGATGAAGGTGAATTTCGACTGGTTTCTTTTGATGTATGTTTATGTGCAATTGCCCTTTATCAGGAAATGAAATTAAACATCGTCGTCGTCAAATTCCATTTCATCCAGATTGATCATACTGCTTAACAGATCTGAAAAGCGGGTTTCAGATTCCAGAACTTTTTTACTGATGATGGAAAATTCGGCCAGACCAAACAGAATAAATTCTTTCCAGAAAAGGCGTTCTGAAGGCTGAATGGAAAGTGAACTGTCAAACAACAGGTCATCCATTCCAGGGATGCCATCCAGAATCAAACGGTACGCTTCTTCCGGGGATTCCGTCATTAAATGAATGGACGTTCCTTCTTCAAAATAGGCAGCAACCGGCGTGAAAACAGAACCCTCTTTTTGCTTTTTCGATTTCTCAGGGTCCGGGAAATACTGTGTGAATAAGGTTCGTATCGCTTTGCCGATCAGGTTGCGGGCCACAATGCCAGCTCCTTCCTGTTCTCCTTCGTACACCAGCTCTACTTTTCCTGTTATGGCGGGAATAATACCGTATACATCGGTCATCCGGAGAGCGGTTTCGGTTTCACCGTTGAGAAGCATTCTTCGTTCGGCAGTGCTCATCAGGTTTTCAAAAGCTGAGATGGTGAGACGAGCTGAAACACCGGATTTTCCGTCCACAAATTCAGAGTGGCGAGCTTCCATGGCCACCTGTTCAATGAGGTCACGGGCAAGTTCTGGTATAAAAACGGTCGTTTGCCCACTTTGAATGGCGGCTTCCTGCCGTGTGATTTTTTTTCCTGTTTCAATGGAAGCCGGATAGTGGGTGATTATCTGACTGTCGATCCGGTCTTTAAGAGGTGTCACAATGCTGCCTCTGTTTGTATAATCTTCAGGATTTGCTGTGAACACAAACTGGATATCCAGAGGTAATCTTAGTTTGAATCCGCGGATCTGAATATCACCTTCCTGCAAAATATTAAATAAGGCCACCTGAATCCTTGCCTGCAGATCGGGCAACTCATTGATTACGAAAATACACCGGTGTGATCTTGGAATCAATCCATAATGAATTACCCGTTCATCGGAGTAGGGGAGTTTCAGACTGGCGGCTTTGATCGGGTCCACATCGCCGATGAGATCGGCTACTGTGACATCGGGTGTGGCCAGTTTTTCGGTGTACCGGTCATTTCTGTGCATCCAGATAATGGGTGTTTCATCTCCCATTTTCTCTACCAAATCCTGTCCAGCTCTGGTAATCGGATGCAAAGGATCATCGTTCAGCTCGGTTCCTTCAATACACGGCATCCATTCATCAAGAAGTTGCACCATCAGCCTTGCCAGTCTTGTTTTGGCCTGGCCACGAAGTCCGAGAAGATTAATGTTGTGCTTGCTCAGAATGGCCCGCTCCAGTTCCGGAATAACCGTTTCTTCATAGCCGTAGATTCCATGAAATCCGGTTTCCTTGTTTTTGAGACGGGAAATCAGATTCTGGCGGAGTTCTTCTTTTACTGTGCGGCTTTGCCAGCCCGATGCTTTTAAAGCACCAAGGGTTTTCGGTGATGGAGAATTCAATGGAATGTTGTTTGATTACAAAAGGCCTTTTTCACTGCCGGTGATTAATGCAAAAACTGAATAGTTGAGAATGTCCCGGTAGTTTGCTTCGATTCCTTCCGAAACCAATGTGTGGCCCTGGTTGTTTTCAATTTGTTTAAGACGATGCAGTTTCATCAGAATGATATCGGTAATCGAACTGATCCGCATATCTCTCCAGGCTTCGCTGTAGTCGTGGTTCTTTTGCTGTAGAAGTTCAATATTGGCTTCGGTGATCTGGTCATACAATTGGGTTACTTCATCCGGAGTAAGATTGATCTCCATGGATTTTCCTTCCAGACGGCATTGAATTAAGGCGATAATGCAGTAGTTAATGATGCCGACAAACTCAGTTTCAATCGGATCCTCAACTTTTTGCGTTCCTTTTTCCTGAATGCTCCGGATGCGGGATGCCTTGATAAAAATCTGATCCGTTACAGAAGGCAATCGCATAATTCTCCAGGAAGTACCATAGTCTATGCTTTTACTTATGAAAAGGCTTCTGCATTTCTGCATAACCTCACGGAATTGCGTTTCTGTTTTTGTCATGATCTGCCCTTGTTTTCTGTATGCAAAAAAGGGCCGAATTCCTTCCTGGTCAAAATTGAGTTCTGTCAATTTTCCGTTTGCCAGTTATGTAGTGTAATAAAATCCATGGGTTACCAGAACGAGATTTGAATACCATGGCTGAGAATCTGAGAATTTGCTAAATAACAGGCTGATTTCTCCGTTGATCATCCGCATGTGGTTCAAAGAAAAAACCACCTCTTTTGGAGGTGGTCTTCTTTCCATGTTGTCAGAATTTACCTGAGCCGGGTGGGTATGGGCAGGGCCTATGCCAACCGCGGATTTGGAGAACACACTTTCCAAATTTCCTCAAGTAACTCTCACACACGAGACGTTGACTGATTACCAGTATAGCTGGTTGATCAGGTCAAGTATTTTCCGGACGGAGTCGGGCTGATTTTTAATGTGTATATCCAGCCAGCCGTCTTCAATTCGTATTTCATTTCCATTGGCGGTAAGGCAAATGGTTGATGAGTTAAATTTCTTTTTCAGTTCATCGGCGACAGTACCTATGAGATTTGTCCCGATCGGATCCGCTGTCGTGATGACCACCTGTGGAAGCAAGGATTCAGCCATTAGCAGAGCCGCTTCGGTGGTAGGAGCAAGGATCACATTCTTATTTGATTTGATCAGATTCTGGAAAAGTTTGGCGATCAATCCTTTCCGGTCTTCAATGAGTAAAATATTCGGATTCTTTAGCTTATCCATAATGGTTTGGTCATGAGTGGTAACACCGACTTCTTCCATCATTTTACTGGCCAGATTCCAGAAATCATCAAGTTCAATGTCAGAAACAAAAGTGGTGTGTTCTTCTTTCGTAATGAGAATGAGGTTGGCAGGAGTATTCCCGGAATCATAAACAGGCAGAATGACACCTTTAAACGTGATATTCGATTCCGTCAGGCCAAACGTGATGGATCCGGGTTGTCCTTTTAGTGCCCGCTTTACGCACTGCATTAGTTCTGCTTTTCCTTCATCAGAATCGAAAAGCTTGGCAAAATTCTGGTGAATCAATTGATTCTCTGATTTACCGGAATTCTTGATAAAGTGAGTATTGAAACCTGTGATTTTGCCGGACGGATTGAGAACCAGTAAATTAAAGTGGCGAACCAATCCTTTTAAGTGCGGGCTTTCTCCTAAGATAATATCTGCAAGTAGACCTGCCTTCATGAATTTTTTGAGTAGAAGTTTAAATTTTTTCCAGTTTCAAAATCCAATGGAAATCGTTCGATTGGTTTTGACGTTACAAAAGTGAGCGCTGGAATCCGATTATTTCGGTCAATTACAGAGTTGTAATTGCAGTGTAATGTTTACAAAAAAAATGGACATCGAACTAATTTAGTGCGACGTCCATACAACTTAAACTACTCAACCACTTAAAACTGTAACAAAGGTAATACTTTCAGTTTGAAGTTTTCTGCTATTCGGTTTAAAACGGTAGCTTTCACCTCAATGGGTTGTTTTCCTCGATAAAATGTAGGAAAAATTCGTTATATAGCTGAAGATGTCTCCATTACGAGCGGTTCAGGATGGCCCACGAAAGTCAGGATTTTTTCAGGTGATCCTTCTTGAAAATCGAAAAAATACCTATTCTTTGCATATTCCTTCCGGATGAGGGAAAAGCTCAGGATGTATACAACATATTCATTGGCAGTTCTGTTCCTGCTTGTTTTGGCAGGTTACATCCTTCAACGCCGTCGGTTGAACAGAGAAAAAATGAGTCTGCGTAAGAGTTTGCTCGACTCAGAACGGATTCGAAAAGAGAAGTTTGAAGCCGAAGAGAAAGTCCAGGCACTGTCTAACCAAAAGGTGCTTCTCGAAACAAAGACAGAGCGCATCATTCAGGAATATGAGAAAAAAAATGCCGAGCTACAGCATTTTCAGGAGATTGTCGAGGAAACGGATGAATTTCTGTTTGAGGTCGATTACAAGGGCCGCTTCCTCTATGCCAATCCTTTTATGCTCCAGAAACTCGGTTACAGGGATGATGAGATTCAGAAAATCACTTACCAGAGTCTGGTACCTGTAGAAAATCTGCACGAGGTTCTTTTCTTTTATAACCGGCAATACAAAGACAAAAAATCCAGTACCTATAATGAATGGGAGGCTGTTAACAGGTTTGGGGAGTCCGTTTTTATAGGACTGCGGCTCAAAATGTCCTTCGATCAGGATGGCAGAATACTCAAAGTAAAAGGAAGTGCCCGGGATCTTTCTGTTCAGAATGCCGCAAAGAAGAAGAACAAACTCTTTGATGAGTGGCTGGAAAAGTATCTTCTGATGGATCCGGATCCGGTCATGATTTTTGAAATGACGGAATCGCATTCGAATCCAGGCAAGTCAAGCCTGATCTGGGCAAACAAAGCCATACTTGGATTGATGAGTCTGGATTGGTTTGAAGTGGAGGGACTGACACTCGAACAAATTTCTTCTTCCCTCACCGAATCCGTTCTTACCAAACTGAAAGACCCTTCCGATTATGTTCCGTGGAAAACGGCAAAAGGACCAGACCGTATGTTTCAATTGCTGGCCAGAGTAGGGGAGAATATTTTGTTTGTTCAACTCATCGACGTTACCCGGCCTTACGGCAACTTTACAATGATGGAGAAAGACAGAAAGTTCTTCCATCAGATCCTTGAGAATTCTGGTTTTGAAATTGGGGCATTGTCAAAAGAAGAACGGTATGCTTACATCAATCCGGCCTGGGAATTGAACATCGATTACCGGGAATGGATGATGGGTAAGTCAGACGAGGATATTGCCAAAGCGGATGGTGCAGATCTGAGTATTGCGCTGCTTCGAAAATCCAAAATAGATGAGGTTCGCCTTCTTCTTGAAAAAGTGAGGTTTGAGGAATTTGTTCTGGATAAAGACCAGTTGGTGAAAACAATTATTCGGGAGGTAAGCCCGGTTTTGTCTGCCGGCCAAAGTCTGGAAGGGTTTGTGATACTGGGCCTTGATAAAACAGAACTTCAACGGAATCGGGAACAGTTTATGGAGACTCTTGACCGGCTTTTCATCCGGTTTCGTTTTTTAGGAAATGAGTTTCCCGAAGCGTCAGAACTCCCTTCATTTCACCTGCTCAATGAACTATTTTCTGATTTGCATCGGCAGGATGATTCCCGTCAGTTGGGTAATGGATTGAAACAAGGAACTTCAGTTCACTATTATCCAGCTACGCTAAGCATGTTGGCAGGCAGTATTCTCAATCTAAGTAGAAAACTGAAAAATATACGTCTGATCGAAGAATCTTTTTTGCCGGGCAAAGTGATTTTTCAGCTGCCGGTTGTTGGAATCCTTGAATCAATTGAGCGCATTGCATACCACCATGCCGAATTCAATTTTGAGGTTTCCATCACGTACCTGGAAATAAATGAAGATCATCCGAAGATCCAGATATCAATTACCACAGATTCTGAAGGAGAAAAGTCGAATGACCTGCAACAGACTCTGCAGATTCTCCAAACTGTTTGGATTGATTCACCGACTCAAAACGAAAAGTCGGAGACGTCATTTATTATTCGAATACCGGCCATTCTCGCCAATCAGCCAGATACACATCGGATTGATTCGCCATTAAAAATTCTAAGAGATAAGAAAATCATAACGGGCCCTTCCCTCAAAAGGAAAGCCATTTGGAATGCAGATGAATTACGGCTCCATGGAGCAACCGTAACAGGGCTGAAAACGATTTTTGGCATCAATAAATACCTGAGCAGCGGGGAATTTCATCTCGTTATTTGGTGGGGAGATTCGATCGGTGATCTGGAAGAAGTGGATATGTCACTTCTCAAAAAGCATAACATCAAATTACTCTTTTACATTCAGGATGCGGGTCAGACCGAGGCGGTACAGTATGATGGAAATGTGATTGTGAAATCGCCGCCGGTATCAGAAAATGATGCTATTGAACATGCCTGGAAATTTTCCAGAAGCGAATCTGACTTGGATGGAACCGTGGCCCAGGAAAAGCAGGAAACCATCGATCTCAACTTTGATAAATTGCTGGAAATTACGGAAGGTGACAAAGATTTCATGTTCAATCTCTTCAATTCTTATTTCAAAAGTCTGGCCGAATGCAAATCAGAGTTTGAAAAGCATCTGAACAAAGAAGACACGGAAGCACTGAAATTCTTATTGCATAAAATACGTGCGACGATTAAAACATTTGACATCCGTTCATTGGAGCAGGTATTGAGCGAAACCATCCAACGGATTGAAGCAAATCAGATTCCGGACAAGGCTGAAAAGGAAAAACTGATCCGGAAAGTGAACAGAATCTGCAATCATGTTCGTAAAAATCTAACCGCGTTTGCAGCTAATCAGGGAATAAGTCTCTAACCTGTTTGCCCTATTTTCCGGATGAAATTTCAGTAAGAATCTCCGCAATTCTGCCGCACAGCGCTTTCCGGCTGTATTTTTCTACGGAAGAAGACGCTGATTTGTCCTTTCCCGATTTCCAGTTATCAAACAATTGCAGAACCGAATTTTTCAGACCTTCTCCATCTTCAAAACCAACTATTGGACCGGCCTCCGCTTCCCGGATAATATGGGCCGCATCGCCGTCTTCAGGGCCAATGCATAAAACGGGCCTTCCAATGGCCAGGTATTCGAAAATTTTACCGGTCACAATTCCTTTTGCGGACGGCACATTGTTCACGCTGAGCAGCAATACACGGGCAGCACGCTGGATCTGAATCACTTCACTGTGTGGAACATAAGGAAGGAACTTTATCCAGGAAGTATCGTCAAACCCGGAAATTTGCTGCTGAACAATCGGGTCGGCAACACCGTAAATCCGGACTTCCAGATGTTGGGCCAGTTCCGGATTTTGCTGGCGAAGTTCATTCAATCCGTTCCAGAAAATAGGATGGCTTCTTGCTTTTCCCAGCATCCCAATGTGAATGATACTGAATTTTTCATCCATCGTCAGTGGTTGACTGAGGTCGATGTCGGCCGGATCAAAACCATTGGTGACAACCGACACATTTTCATAACCCGATTCCAGTGCATCCTCTTTCATTTGATTGCTTACCACAACCACGTGATTCGCTTTGCGGCATACAAGGCTCTCAAACCGTTTGTGCTGACGGTCCGCCCATGGTTCAAGGGGAAGCTCGTGGTAGAAATCGATTTTGGTCCAGGGATCGCGGAAGTCGGCCAACCAGGGAATATCATGTTTTTTCTTTATTCCCAGACCGATCATATGCATCGAATGAGGCGGGCCAGTTGTAACCATGGCATCCACTTTGTTTTCAGAAAGCCATTTATTGAGGAATGAAACGGAAGGTTTGATCCAGAACATCCGGCTGTCCGGGATGAAAACGTTGGCACGGATCCACAAGGCAAGTCTGGCTTTCCAGGAAATCTTCCCTTCGCCTTTCATCACCGGATTTACCTGGGCATCTGCCTTCTGACCAACCAGTTTGCTGTAAATCTGGAAGGGTTCGAAAATGGGCTGTTTGATGATCTGGATTCCGGCCGGAATTTCCTCCAATAGCTTTTCGTCCTTCAGGTCAAAATCCGGATTGGCGGGTGTGTACACAATGGGTTCCCAGCCATACAAGCGGAGATATTTTACAAACTTCAACCAGCGCTGCACACCGGAACCAGCCGACGGTGGCCAGTAATACGCAATGACAAGGACCTTTTTCAAATGAATACGAATTTAGGATTTGTTTTCCATTGTGAGTTGCCTCAATTCTTTGGCTTTCCATGCGGTGAAACCCACGGTGGCAAAGGTAACATAGGCACCGTATGTAACCGATGATACCAGTCCGAGAAAACGTGCAGCCACTCCTGATTCGAAGGCACCCAGTTCATTGGAGCTTCCGATAAAAATGGCGTTGACCGCTGAGACCCGACCTTTCATTTCATCCGGAGTAAAGATCTGGACAATGGTCATCCGTATGATGGCACTCACATTGTCGAACAATCCACCCAGAAAAAGCATGGCAAATGATAAAAGGAAACTGGTGCTGAGAGCAAAAATCAGATTTGTCAGACCAAACAGAAACACACAGATCAGCAACCATTTGCCTGCACCACGACCCAGCGGAAAACGGATCAGAATGCCCGCCATCACCAGACTTCCAAGAGCCGGGGCCGCCCGTAACCAGCCCAATCCTTCCGCTCCGGTATGCAATATCTGGTCAGCAAACAGAGGCAATACAGCCACGGCTCCACCAAAAAGGACGGCGACCATGTCCATCATCATTCCCGGGAACAAAATCTTATGTGACCACACAAACCGAAGACCCACACCAATCCGGTTGAAAATGCTTTCTCCTGTGTTTCGATACTCCGGCTTTTTTACTCCTCGAAGTTGAAGAAGGGTGAGGACTGCCAGCAATTGAAGACAACAGACCACGCCAAACGCAAAGGCTCCGCCAACGTACGCATACAATAAACCTCCGGCAGCAGGACCACCGACAGCGCCAATATGAAACACTGCCGAGTTCCAGACAGAGGCTTTCGAAACTTCTTCTTTTGAAACCAGCTGACCAAGCAATGCATTCTGCGATGGAGACAGAATCCCACGAAACAGGCCGGTCATAAAAATAAGCGCATAAATCAGTAAGGGAGAAATGACCACACCGGCTTCTGATTCGGAGGCCAGAAACCAAAGTCCGAAACTGATCGCCAGATATCCGGCCTGTGAAAAGAGCATCAGATTCCGCCGGTTGAACCGATCGGCCCAGGCACCACCAAACAGAAGGAGCCCAACATAAGGAACGATTTCAGCAAGACCCGTGAAGCCCAGATCCAGCGCATTGTGGGTAATCTGATAAACGAACCATGCAACGAGCGTGCCCTGCATGTTCACTCCAAGAGTAAAAAAACTTCGTGAACCCAGAAATAGCAGAAAAGGTGCGGAAGATGTCGTCCCGGTTTTGTCACTCATCACTTTCTTCGGAATCTTCAGTTTCTACAGAAGGGACCGGAACATGGAGCCTTGGATATTCCTGTTCATACACTTTAATGAGTAGGATCAGGTACGAAATCATGAGTGGCCCGATTACCAGACCCAGAATCCCAAAAAGGGGAAGGCCCAGAATCACACCAAGAATGGTGATCAGCGGATGAGTATCGCCCATTTTTTTGGCAATGTAGAGCCGGAGAATGTTGTCGATGTTCATAATAATCACAGCACCGACAATGAGTAGGCCAATACCTTTTCCGGTTTCATTATTGGTGATGAGCCAGATTCCGCCCGGAACCCAGACCAAGGGTGTTCCCAAAACAGGAATGAACGCAGCAAAAAAGCTGATTAGTCCCCAGAAAATGGCATCCGGTACCCCGAAAATCCAGAAACTGAAGCCTACCAGCGTCGCCTGAACCAGGGATATGATCCCAAGTCCCAGTACATTGGCATTGACAGAAGCTTTCAGTTCTTCCGTCAGTGCCTTGATGGTGGGACCGGCAAACGGAAGATATTTGTAGACATGGATATGCAGACTTCGGTTGTACACCTGCAGGTAATACATCACAAAATAGAGTAAACCCAGAATGATGAAAACGTCCAGCGCACTGGTTACCAGTTGAGGAAACAGATTACTCAGGAAGGAACCGAGATTGGAGGCAATGGAGGTGATGGTTGCTTTATCCTTCAGACTAAAACCGGAAAACTCTTCCAGTTTTTTAACCCAAACCAGAATTTCCTGATAGTGAGATGTGTAGTACAGGATTTTATCCGTGAGAAGAACAGATAAAAACAGAAAAGGAAGAACAATGACGACAAAAGAAAGGACGATGATCAGAATGGAAGTAAGCGAAGGTTTCCACTTCTTCACTTCCACCAGATAGCGGTACATAGGAAGGAACAGCACATACAGAATTACGCTTCCAAACAAGGCTGACAGGTAATCCCGAAGTCCAAACAGAATAAAGAAAAGCAGTAGCAGGATGCTGGCAATCAGCAACGTTTGCCGCTGTTTTTTCGTGTAGATGTTTTTATGTGCCATGCTTTTCTTTTTGCAGACAGAATCTAAAACCCGAAAATATCCGAAGGTTTCAGCTCCTGAACCGGTCCGAATTTACGCAAAGCATCAAAGTTGATTTTGTCTTTCTTTCCGATCATGACCAGTGTGTATTTCCGGTTCTTGACATACGTTTCCTGAAACCGTTTTAGATCGTCGAGAGTGAGACCAGGTGTTTTCTCAAATACCAGCTTCCGGATATCCGAGTTCAAACCTTTTTTCCGGGCTGTCAGATATGAAAACAACACCGATGCTTTGGTTACACGCTCACTGCGGAGCGAGGTTTGGATGGATTCTTTGTTGAGATTCAAAGACGCTTCTTTCAACGGAATATTTTCCAGAACATCCAGCATCGAAACCATGGCCTCTGGTAGTTTATCCGCCTGACAGCCAATGTATGACGTCATATAATTAGGCTTTCCTTTTTCAGAAGCCAGATTGTATCCGGCATAAGCTCCGTACGCCAGTGCTTTCGATTCCCTCAGTTCCTGAAACACGACGGAACTCATATTGCCACCCATATATTCATTGTAGAGATTGGCTAAAACAACCTGGGTGCTGTCGAAAGCAACGGATTTTGAAATGAAGAGAAGTTCCGTCTGAACCATATCGTAATCGAACCAGTAGACTTTGTTGCTGTCGGTTGCCAGTTCGTTGAACTTCTTTTTCGGTGGTACCGGAAGAAGCTGAGCCGGAGTAGGACGAACTTTCTCCAGAGAAGCGAGCATCTCGTTTTCCTCAGCCGGACCGTAATACAGAATTTTGTGCTCATATGAGGAAAGGCTGCGGATAAACGCAAGCAGTTCGTCTTTTGTTACCGATGAAAGCTCTGAGTTTTTAAGAATGAAATGAGCCGGGGATTCCTTCCCAAATTTTGCATACTGAGACAAACCAGCCTGTAGAATATAGCCTTTGTCAAGTTTTTGATTCTCACGCTCTTTGATCAGACCATCCACCAGAACGGCCAGGTCTTCTTTGGAACCGGTTGGCTGTGTCAAAAGTTGATCCAGTAATTTTACAGACGGTTCGAAATTCTCCTGAAGGCCTTTCACTGTCACATAGCACTGGTCGTTGCTGGACTGAAACGTGATTTCAGTTCCCAGTTTAAACAATTCAATTTTAAACTGATTTCCGTCCTTATTTCCAGCTCCACACAGATCGAGGAAACGACCGGCCAGTTCCATTTTCCGGTCATTCAGTTCCCCGAATTCTACCAGGTATGTGAGCTGGAATAGGGGAGTGGATTTGTTCTTTTTGTACAGAACCTCAACGCCCGGCTTCCAGATGGAGTGGTTCAGGTCTTTGCTGTAATCCAGAAACTGAGGCTCCAGAAGTGGTGAGTTTTTACCCGCAACGCTTTTGTAAAAATCCGAGGATCCGTCCTTGTTCAGGAAGTTCGGGGTAATGGACGGCTTCGAAATTTTGATCGGATTCGGGTCCTTTCCGGTGATCTTTTCAACCGAAACATATTGGTTGCCATAATACTGGCGAACAAAATTCATGATTTCCTGCTTGGTAACGGACTTCAACTGATCGGTTTCTTTCCAGACATCGGCCCAATTGGCGTCCAGAATAAAGGCCGTCATCTGAGCAAAAGCACGGCCCTGGTTGTTGTCAAATTGACGGAGCTCGTTGATCTTAATGTTGTTCACAATCGCAGGAATGAGCCAGTCTTCAAATTTTCCTTGTTTGATCGAGTCCAGCTGAGCCAGAATGAGGTTACGCACAGCAGCCAGAGATTGCTTCTCCCGCGGAGATCCATAGAAAATATGAGTGGAATAATCTTTGTTTTCATCCAGATACGTTCCCGCTCCCAGTACCAGTTGTTTTTGGTTCAGGTTGAGGTCAATCAGACCCGCCTGTTGGTTCTGAAGCATCTGATCAACCAACCCGGCGAGCAGACTTTCTCTCGTTCCATATCCCGGTAACCGGAATCCGATCATCACACTTTCTTCGGATGGTCCCAGTACTTTCTTAATGATTGGTTGGGTAATCGGTGCTTCAACCGGCGCTTTCCAGACTGGAACCGGGCGGGATGGCATATTACCAAATGTACTGTCGATCAAACGGATGGTCCGGTTTGGATCCAGATCTCCTGCCAGACAGATCGCCATATTATTTGGCACATAATAGGTGTTGAAAAACTTCTTGATTTCGGTAATCGAAGGGTTTTTCAGGTGTTCAACAGTTCCGATTGTGGTTTGCGTGCCGTACGGATGTTTTTTGTACAGATTCGCAAAAAGGGTTTCCTGTACCTTGTCTCCATCACTGTCGAGCGACATGTTTTTTTCTTCATACACTGCCTCCAGCTCCGTATGAAAAAGACGGGGTACCAACTTGCTGAATCGCTCCCGTTCGATCACCAGCCATTTTTCAAGTTGGTTGGCGGGGATGGAATTCATATACACTGTCTGCTCGTTGGATGTGAAGGCGTTGGTTCCTTTGGCGCCAATTATGCCCACCATTTTATCGTATTCATTGGCGTAGCAAAGCTTGCTGGCTTCAAACGATACTTTGTCAATTTGCTTATACAGTGCTTTCCGTTTCACCGGATCTTTCAGACGTCGGTACCGGTTGTACATGCGCTCAATGCTGTCCAATAGCACTTTTTCTTTCGCGTATTCTTTGGCACCGATCTGTGATGTTCCTTTAAAAACCATGTGCTCCAGATAATGAGCGAGTCCGGTGTTGTCCGACGGATCGTTTTTACTTCCGGCCCGAACCGGAATGAGGGTGAAGATCTGAGGCAGGTCACGGTAAACAGAAAGGTACACTTTCATTCCGTTTTTCAGCGTATAGATGCGTGTCTCTGTGGGGTCGCCTTCCACTGCCTGATACGTGTATCCGGCTTCTGTAAACGTTTTGGTTTCGTATTTCTGTGCCGAAACGGAAACCGTGATCAGGAAGAAAAACAGGAGTTGGAAAATCCGGCGGATCATCTGGCCGGGATGTTGTAGGTAATTCATTGGTTAAAGGAAATTCCGTTTGATGCGAAATGACTGCAAAACAAGGCTTTTAATCCCGAAAAAGGAAGTCAGATTGAAAACTAATCATTTAAGTTGACGCTCATTTTCCTCCGGATTGTGAACTAAGAAAGACGTGATTTTTACGCGTTTCCTGCCTTTTCTCCAACCATTTTCCACCTAACTTGCCGCCGGAAACTCATCTTTCTTTTGTTGCGAAATCTTGTTTTTGTCGGTTGGTTTATTGGCATTTGCCTCTTCCAGATGGGCGAGTCAATGGCGCAAAGCGGCACCAAAATCCGCAGGAAAATTGCCAGACCCACTTCGGCTTTTCAATTGGACAGCCTCACCATTATTGCCCCCACACTTCGCTGTATTTCCGATACCAGCCTTCGCCTTGCATACGACTTTAAAACCGGCAACATCCAGATTCAGAAGGGTGCATTTTCAGGCGACTCCGTCACGTTTGAGTATTTCCGATATCCGTTTGATGCATCGAAACCAGTCTATGCGTTCAGTACGGCTTTATACGATTCCCTCCTTTCGTTTGCTGATTATCCCGGTTTGGAACGAAAGCCCGAAAAGCGGGAGGAATTGTTCGAAATGCCCGGGATTCAAAAGTCAGGGGTTATTTCACGTGGAATCAGCGTGGGAAACGGACAGAACGGATTTGTCAATTCAGCACTGAACCTACAGTTGGAAGGCCAGCTTTCTCCCGAGATCCGGCTCACCGCTGTTTTATCGGATCAGAGTGTGCCTTTCCAACCGCAGGGAAATACCCAGCAGATCAGGGAACTGGATAAAATCTACATCCAGCTCGATCATAAACAAGGACGGTTACTGGCAGGTGATGTGGTTCTCAAAAATGAAGAATCTCAGTTTCTACGATACTACAAAAATATTCAGGGCGCACAGGTTGATGCGTATTGGGATTCGACCAAACTAAGCAAAACCCGTGTGGGTGCCGGTGTGGCGAAAGGAAAATTTGCATCAGTTGTAGTCGCCGTTACAGAAGGAGTACACGGTCCGTACCGTTTGCGGCCACCCAATAATCCCGATTTGCTGGTGGTGATTCTAGCCAATTCAGAACGGATATATTTTGATAACCGGCTTCTCAAACGGGGTTTCAATCAGGATTACGTGATCGACTACAACACCGGCGAACTCACCCTGAATAATAACCTGATGGTAACCCAATTTTCCCGCCTTCGCTGCGATTTTGAGTATTCGGAACGGAATTACAGCCGCACCATCGTGATGGGCGAACACGAAGAAAAAATCGGGCAGGCCACCATTCAGCTCACACATTATCAGGAGCAGGACAATGCCAGCCGTCCATTGAGTTTTTCACTCGATTCACTTTCGTCATCCATTCTTAACCAGGCCGGAGATGATCCCCGAAAAGCGGTCTTGCCTGGAGAGCAAACGGTGACGTCGGCACAGGAAGGCCAGTTGTATTATGTGAAAAGAGACACTCTTGTAGGAACAGAACTGGTGTCCATTTTTGAGGCAGCCACCGATCAGACGTCCGGCCTTTGGCAGGTTACCTTTTCAGATGTGGGAGAAGGAAACGGGGATTACCGTCTTCTGGAAAATCTTGGAAACGGCAAACTGTACATATACAACGGACCTGGTGGCGGAGCGTATCTTCCTGTCCGGCAAGCGGTTCTGCCCAATCGGCGATCCATGAGCCGTGCTGCCGTGTCCATCAATCTGGGAAAAGGACATGCCGTCCGTTCGGAAGCCGCTTTCAGTCAATACGACAAGAACAGATTGTCCAAACTCGATAAAGCCGACAATGGGGGCAATTCTCAATGCATGGGTTACAGCTGGAATCCGGACGGAGTCAAAGGTGAAATCCAGCCTTCAGCCAGTGTTGATTACACAAGACTAAGCCGGAATTTTCAGGCCATCGATCGGTTCCGGGGAATTGAATTTGAGCGTGACTGGAACGGAAACAGTGGCGATACACTTTCGGCCGATGATCATCTGGTTCAGTCCAGACTTGGGTTGAAAAAGCACGACAAATGGGACGTTTCGTATTCCGGTGCCTGGCGAAACAAAGGCGAGAATGTAAAAGGACTGCAGCAACAGGCCGGGCTCAATTTTAGATTGGGTCTTATCCGGTTTCAGAACCAGGCTTTTCTGATGGAGAATTCCAGGTCGCAGGAAGTGGCCAACTGGCGGAGAATTTCTTCCATGGTGTCGATGGATAAATATGGATTGATTCCGGCCTACACGTTCACCGCTGATGAAAACGTGATCCGGAAATCGAAATCCGATTCTGTGTTGCGAACCGCTATGAACTTCCGGGCGCATTCGTTTTCATTGAAAAGCAAAGACAGCAGCCAGCAGGTTTTGTCGATGTCGTACACTTACAGGGAAGACAAACAACCATTTTTCGGAGAACTGTTCCGGAATCTGTTTTCTCAGAATGGCGAAGTCAGAGCTGGGAAAACCCTTTCGGCCAATCACCGGATTGATTTGTATGGAAACTACCGCACCGTCCGTTATGCACGATTGCAGAAACAAGAAGAGAATCTGGCCGGAAGACTGGACTACCAGGGCACTTTCTGGGATGGAGCTTTGCGGCAGGAAATCGTTTTTACCGCCAATACCGGACAGGAAGCGAAACGAAATTTTCAGTTTATCCGCGTCAATGCAGTAGGAGAGGGCACGCATCAGTGGGTGGATTACAATGGAAACGGCTTGCAGGAACTCGATGAATTTGTGGAGGCCCAACGGACGGAAGACAGGCAGTACATCAAAATATTTACGCCCACCAGCGAACTGATTCGTGCCTATACCAATGTGTTGAATTACCGTCTCAACCTTGCGGCACCTCAAAGCTGGCGGTATGCAGGAGGAATAAAGAAACAGCTGGCGAAATTATCCTTGCTCAGCAGCATTACATCAGACCAGAAATCGATCGGCGGCAAAACACGTGACCGATACCTTCCGTTTACCGATGTGGAAAATGAACAGGTACTGTCAGCCAACCGCATTTTCAGGAACACGGTCTTTTTCAACCGGACCCAATCCGATTTCGGTGCAGAATACAGCCAGATCAATTCCTTGCAGAAAGTACTGTTGTCCAATGGATTTAGCCTGCGGAAAATCCGGGAGCACCGTTTTCTATTCCGAAAGAATCTCAGCAGCTATCTCAATTTCACCCTTCAATCGGCTTTGTATGAAAGGACGGTGCAGTCCGATGCCCTGGCCGCCCAGAATTACCGACTCAATGGTTATGAAGCTGGGCCCGAGTTTTCGGTTCAGCCCAACCAAAGCCACCGGATTACAGGTACGGGGCAGTTTTCAAAGAAGCATAATCAAAATGGTGAAGAGCAGACCCGTCTCTATAAAGTTGGGATCGAATATCGCTACAATCACCTAAGCTCCCGGACGATCAATGGTTCGTTTCGGGTTACGGAAATCCGGCATCAGGGAAGTTTACAATCGCCGGCGGCCTACGAAATGCTGGAAGGATTGTTGCCTGGACGGAACCTCACCTGGAACATCAACCTGCAACAAAAACTGGCGCAGGGATTGCAATTGCTGTTCACCTACGAAGGCCGAAAATCCGAAACCATCCGTGTGATCCACATCGGCAAAATGCAAGCGAACCTGTTGTTTTAGTTCAAAGGTTGAAGTTCAAAGTTTAAAGAAAAGTGGCCTGTTTGAATAGAAAGACCTTCTTTGATCTAAAACATTGTAAGTTCAAAATTCAAAGTTGAAGTTCAAAGAAAAGTGGCCTGATTACAATTGCGCATCTCTCTTTGAACTTTGAACTCGGAACTTTGAACTAAACTTACCCAAAGATAATTCCAGCCAGAGTAGCCGACAGATAAGACGCCAATGTTCCGCAAAGAAGGGCTTTGAATCCCAGTTTGGCCAGATCAGAACGACGGCCAGGCTCCAAAGCGCCGATACCACCTATCTGCATACCGACGGAAGAGAAGTTGGCGAATCCGCAGATGGCGAAACTCACAATCAGAAGTCCTTTTTCAGTTACAATTGGAAGAGCATCTTTCACAATCGCCGGATTGGCCGTGAGGTGAGAAAAGGCCACAAATTCATTGATTACCAGCTTTTGTCCCAGAAGGGTTGAGGCATTGTTGAGATCCTGAACCGGAATTCCCATCGTCCAGGCAATCGGGTAAAACAGTTTGCCGAAGATCCAGTCCAGTGTAAGCGCATCATCCATTGGAAGTAACATCCCGAATTTCCCCAGAATAAAATTGATGAAGGCAATCAGTCCGATAAAACCAATCAGCATAGCGATGACGTTCATGGAAATCTTCATTCCATCGGCAGCTCCATGACTGACGGCATCGATGATATTGGAGTAAGGCGATTTTACTTCGAGGGTAACCTCGCCCATGGTTTCACTTTTTTCGGTTTCCGGGAAAACGATTTTCGAAATCACCAGCGCACCCGGAGCCGCCATCATACTGGCCGCCAGAAGGTATTCCGCCTTCGCTCCAAAACTCACATATACGACGAGAATGCCACCCGCAATACAGGCCAGACTTCCGCTCATACTGGCGAGGAGCTCGCTTTTGGTCATCCCTTTCAGGTAGGGACGAATCATCACCTGAGCTTCCACCTGACCCACAAAGGCACTGGCCACATTACTCAATGCTTCAGCACCACTCACCCGCATCACAAAATTCATGGCTTTGGCGATGATGCTCACAATAAACTGCATCACCCCGATGTGGTACAAAATCGCAACCAACACACAAACCAGAATGATGGTGGCCAGAACCGAGAACCCGAAAATAAAGGCTCCGGGCGTACGGTAGGCCATACTTCCTCCGGCAAAATTATCCACCATTAAACCTCCGTATACAAAGCCGGCACCTTCTTTGGCGAACTCTTCAATGTGGGTCATCTGGTGTCCGAGCCATTGAAACATTCCTTTTACAAACGGCACACGCAAAATCAGAACGGCCAACGCAATCTGCAGGGCAATGCCACTGGCCACAAGGCGATAGTTGATTTGTTTGCGGTTGTTTGAAAAAAGGAAGGCGATCCCAAGAATGGTGAACACGCCAATGAGTCCGTGAAGTTTTTCCAACTGTGTCTGATCAAATAGGTGAGGGCACGAAGAAAGGGCATCTCTCAGGAAAATCCTAACCCCACTGCTTTAAATGACGGAATCCAGTTTCAAAGAGGTTGATGGAGATTGGTTTTAGGTAGGGAAAGGCCTGGTAGAATTGTGGAAAGAGTTTTGGATTTTATGGAATCTGAGATTGAGTTCAATAGCTTTCTTTCGCGAATGGGATTCAATGGCGAGCAAACGGTATAGAGTCCCGGACCATTATTCAAATTGCGCATTGTGTCACGGAACAACAGGAACAAGTGGTCTTGATTTTGTTTACTTTTTTCTTCTGAAATTATTGTGGACTTTTTCGGAGTCGATTGAGAAATGTCCACATTTTTGTGGACATTTTTGAGCAAGGTTTTAAAAGTCCACAATTTCCGAACGAATGATTTGTGGACTTATTTCGGGCCGATCGAAAAATGTCCACAAATTGTTTCGGATCAGGATTTGTTGTGGTCGGTACCGCAGGTCAGACCTCGATAAATCCCGGCAAGCCGCAAATTCCATATTTCGTACCTACGGCACTCTGGTTCTGGATGGATTTCGTGGCTACCAATAGCAGGCACCTAAAGGCGCCAAAGAAATAGAACTCATCATTCTCCACTCATAACCCTCCACTCTTAACTCTTCACCCTTAACCCTTCACTCATAATCACTCACCACGAACCACGCATCAAAGCTTAAAGTTCCACCCGTTCCGTTCTTTAATTTTTGTTAATTCCTCTCAATCCTTTCGGGATCTGTTATTTCCAACCAAAAAGCCCCTTATTATTGCAACGGGTTTTGGGCCGGATGGCTCAGAGACAAAATCCCACTTCTACCTCATAGTCAATGTTTATGAAAATAGTTTTTCCGTTTGTTTGCCTTCTTGCTTTGTCGCTTTCCTGGCAAACCCAGGCCCAGTCTATGAAACCGGGTAATAAGAAAAGTACCCGCCCTGCAAATGTTAAATCCGGCTCCGTCCGTCCATCTGCTGCCAAGGGATCCGATTTCGTTCAGGAAATGGAGCATGGAAAAATCAACTGGACCGACCAGTACATTGAAGCAGAAGGGTCCTCGATTATGGACAGCAGCCGTTTCAAACTGAGAAATCAGGCGAAACTCATGGCCCAGCGGGGTGCCATCGTGGATGCCCAACGGAATCTTCTCGAAATTGTCAATGGCGTATTAGTCGAAGGACAAACCACAGTAAAAGACCTCGTCGTAGAAAGCGATGAAGTAAAAACCAAAGTAAGCGGTATGCTGAAAGGTGCGGTGAAGGTGGGCAAAACCACTTACGAGGACGGAGTCGCCACCGTTCGGTTGCGTATTCCGTTATATGCCGATGGTTTGGCCGAAGCGGTTGATACCACACATGCCCCGGCACCGGTTCCGGTTGATCCGAATGTTCCGGTTGTGCAGGATTCTCTTCCAAAACAAGTAATGTTAAGCGTGAGCGGTACCTACAATCCAAGACTGTTTCCAACCCTGACGGATTCTCAAAACAAAATTATCTGGGACATGGCCCAAAGCTTTGATCCCACCAAGGGCAAAGCATTGTCGATTGTAAAGCAAGGTTCCGGTGCACTGGAAGCCATGAAAGGAAAGAAAGGAATGGAATTGCTGGAAGTGGCCCAGGATCAGTTGGGGAATCTGGTACTGAATGAAAAGTCAAAAGCCCGGGTTGAAAAGTGGAAAAAAGCCGGATTGCTGATCTGGGGCTTGGTGAAAAAACTGATTCTTCCTATTTAATCATCCACTTAGAATCAAACGATGAAAAAGATATTCTACACTGTGCTCCTTTCCGTTTCGGTGGTATTGAGCGCATGGGCACAACAGGCAACCGTTACCGTAAAAGGACAGGGAACCAATCGCACCGAAGCGCTGAATGATGCCCGACGCAACGCCATCGCTTCCGGAATCGGGACCCGTCTGAGTGCCGAAACCCAGATGCAGGATATGGTGGCAGTCCGTGATGCCGTTACCACCCAGACACAAGGAATCGTAACCAACGAAACCATCCTCAAAGAAGGAATGGTGGATGGAATGTACGAACTCGAACTGCAGGCCACCGTTAATAAAGATACATACGAAGCCAATGTGCGGACCCTTTCGCAAATGGTGGGCGGGATTCGTTTCCTCACCATCGTGAATCCGGATCTGGCGGCCAATGGTGAACTTCCTGAAATTTACCGTTTCGCGGTGGATCGGGTGAATGAATACCTGTTGCAGAAAAAATACCGGGTGTTGGAATCGAAGCGATACTTCCAGATTCTGAAGGCCACCAAATCGATCCTTGATAAAGACGACTCCGACCTTAATTATGAGCAAAAGCTGGGAATGCTGGCCGATGCGCAAATGTTGTTTGAAATCGACAAGATCAATGTGGATTTCCGTCCGGGTAACGGGCAGATTCCGGGCCAGACCAAAGTGTTTTTCGATGTGAAGGTGTTTGACAACTGTACCGGAGAGTTACTCGGTACTACACCTCTTGAATCGGGATATATCATGCTTCCGGACGCCAATGCCGCCCAAAGAGAAGCAGTGAAAAATGCAGTGGAGAAAGGAATGGTCCGTGTGTTGTACTTGTTCAACGAAAGCATGGGTTCCTGGATCAATGAAGGGGCGCCGTATCGTGTGCGTATTTATAACACCACGGCACCTCCGCTTACCTCAAGGGATATGCGGCAGTTTAAAAACAAGCTCACCAGCAATGCTGATTTTGGCGGAACCTTTGAGCCGAATCTCAACAACGGATATTTCCTCTACAACCTGTCCTTTAAAAAGCGGTCCGACCAGATGACGGATCTGCTGATGGATTATTCGGATGAAACCGATGCCCTTCAGCCTTTGAAAATGGATGTGTCGTTTCAGTTTGGCCGTTTCATTTGTCTTACGCCTTCCAACAAACAGGAAGCCGTCCGTCCTCTTCAGGATCTGAACAAAGTGAAAGAAGCCATCGAAAAACAGCAGTCTACCAACGAGGACGCACCTCTCAATCTGGACAATGTATTAAAGCGTACCCAGGCCATCCGACCAGCCGTTACCAACAAACCGATTCTGGCAGGTTCGTCCAAACCAGCTGTACCGGCTAAGAAAACCAACGTTAAAAAGACAACGAAAAAGAAATAAGTTATGCTGAACCGAATCCTCGTTTGCGGCCTTTTGTGCCTTACCCTTTTTGCCTGCAGTAAAAACTACTTCCAGCAAACCAATGCCTCACCGTCATACAATAAGGCATTGCTCTATAAAATCATATTGGTGAAGCCGACCCTGGTTTCGAGCCGTCCGATCCAGACCGATGAAGCCTTGAACCGTTGTGCCTTTCACCTACGTGCCGAAATGTCAAAACTGAATTTTGACGTGATGGGCAACGATCGTTTTGATGAAGCCTGCCGGGCCCGCAGTTTCGGTGGTTCGGGGGCAGTTGCTGAAAACACCGCATTGGAAGCCGCGAAAAGTCTGGGCGCCAACGCGCTTGCCTTTACCGAAATCACGACCGAATCCATTCAGGGCGGTTTGCCACTCATGGCCACCATCCGAATTCTGAATACAGCCGATGGCAGCCAGCTTTACACCGGAAAGGCCCGTGCCGACAATCCGGCCTCTTTGGAAGCAGGTTTGGAATTTGCGATTGAGAAAGCGTTGGAGGGGTTGAAGTAGGAGGGAAGATTGGGAGATAGGCAGATGCGATCGGATTTCCAGGTTGGATCTGCCTGTCATTGTGTTTGCTTTATTAAACACGGAAGCCAGATTTGGGTTCAGATAAAGAGTCTCTAAATCTGAATTTAACCCAAATTCCGCAATAGAAAAAGCTTTGGGTTCATAAATGATTGATGTTGCTAAAGCTCCAACTTCGTTTTTCACCTTAAGCCCTCTACATTGGAGGACCTGTCCCGAACTGGCTTCGGGAGGATTTAGGTGAGGCTCTAAAGCATAGAAAATCAATCATTTAAATCCTATTGCATAATCTGAATTTAAACCCTGATGCCATTTAGGCGGATCGTTTCCAGGAAGCCGGAAGGATCTTTGCCTTGTTCGAAAAGAATGGGTTCGATCCGTATATCGATGGAGCGTCTCAGTTTCCACAGTTTGGGCGTATAATCGAGGTAGCCTCCTTCCAGATGATCTACCACTACCGCAACATCAATATCGCTGTCTTCATGGTAATTTCCTTTGGCATAAGAACCGAACAGATACATTTCCTGAATGGAGAAATGCTGAGAAAGAAGGGTCTTATAGTTTTGTAATGAGCTAATTACTGCATCTCTGTCCATTTGCAAAAGGTTACGGTTTCCTGAAATAGAGTTTTACAATACTCAAACGAAAGTGCCTTACTCAAAGCGTCTTTGTAGGAAGGATATCGACCCTCAATGTTTAACGGAGTGAGCCGATCCAAAAGGTCAAGCTGTGATTCTGTCAACTTCTCTGTCATTCCTGATTTTGTTGCAAGAAGAAGCAAGTTATGCGTGTATGGTGCGGTGGTTTGGGTGGATTTTACAAAATATCCTTTGAGAGCTTTTTCCACTGCCAGGTGACAACAAAAACCAACATAGAGCAGTCGTTTTGTGGCGAGCATTGCTTCGGCAGTATCCAGATCATACCGGGACCCCGAAAGCCAATAGTCTATTTGCTCCTGCACATTCATTATGAGACAAATGTACTGTTTTTCAAATAAAATCATTGCCTTGTCAAATCCAATTCTCGTCCAATGGATGCGGGCTTTGCTGAAAAATTCTTCTGGTATAACCACCTTTTACCTTGCCCGATTCCTGTCTCTTTCTTTACTTGCCCACTTAGATAAAAGCGCACCCACCCCAATCCGGTTTTTAAAATGAAAATCCATTTAATTCTCCTTTCCTTCCTGTTTGTCTTCTCCGGATTGAACGCCCAAACCGTAACCGTTACCAATGTGGAACAAGACGGACAAACACTGGTGGTTTCCTATGGCATTACAGGAGGAACCGGTAAATATGAGGTAAGCTTATTTTGCAGCACGGACGATGGAACCACATGGGCCGGACCACTAAAATCGGTGACTGGAGATGTGGGGAAAAACATCACCGCTGGCCTCACGAAGAAAATAACCTGGACCGTATTAAATGACCGTGCCGACCTCAAGGGTGACAACGTCCGGTTTAAAGTGAAAGCCAGCAAAGTGGAAGGCACTGTGACCGATGTTGATGGAAATAAGTACGAAACAGTTAGAATTGGAGATCAGGTTTGGATGAAGGAAAATTTAAAAGTGAGCCACTACCAAAATGGAGATCCGATTGCTACCAATCTATCAAACGATAAATGGGCAAAAACTACCTCAGGTGCCTTTGCCATTTTCAATAACGATGATGCCAACAATATAAAATATGGTAAGCTGTATAATTGGTATGCAGTGGTAGATAAAAGAAACGTATGCCCGGTTGGGTGGCACGTGCCTTCAGATCAGGAATGGACTACTTTGGCAAATTATCTTGGTGGAGAGAATGTGGCAGGAGGTAAAATGAAAGCAAGAACTGGTTGGAATTCACCAAACATAGGAGCTACCAATGAGAGTGGTTTTTCAGGCCTTCCGGGCGGCCTCCGTTTCAACGATGGTACTTACGGCAACATTGGCTACTACGGCTACTGGTGGTCCTCTACGGAGTACTCGACAACCTACGCCTGGTACCGGTTCCTGAATTACACCAATGGCTATTCAAGCCGGTTCAACAGCAATAGGCAGAATGGCTTTAGTGTCCGTTGCCTCATGGATTAAAAAGCGCAGTGCAGCGACGTGGCGCTTTAACGACAACCCTTTGATTATTTGTCCCTTTGATAGTAGGGGTTTGGGGCAATGCCTTAAATTTTCAATCTGGTTTGGATGATCACGGGAAGCGTATCTCTGTTGTTTTTATTGGCTTTTCGTTCCTGAGGTGTCCCTGAAAAACAATTCATCCTTTCCGTTATCCCTCAGGTAAAAACGATCCAACCTCTCCACCGCTACCGATCGGCGAACCCTTCCCACGCTATCGATCGGCGAACCCATCCCACGCTACCGATCGGCGAGGTAGGACCATCGCCGACGGGCGAGCCTCCCCGCATCCCCAACAACGTCGGCGTATCAACAACGTCGACGATCCTTGAAAAGGTCGTCGATCGTTGTTCAAGGCGTCGATCGTTGTTCAAGTAAGGCCGAGTTCGTCGATCGATATCCCCCCGTTCCGATGAAACTTGATATATCCATCCCGTCCGCCAAACCAGTCCAGCACCCAGGCGCTTTCAAGAAAAGCCGGTTCACCATCAAGAATTCGTTGATACGAAGAATACGGGTAGGTAGCAAAATCCGGAACCAGCCCATGATTTTGAGGATTCTGGTGGATGTAGCCAATCAGATTGGTTACATAAGAATTGGTGAGAACCGGTATTCTCCGAAACGGCTCTTCAAACAAACCGCCGGTACGACGGTAGGCCTTGTTTATGGTTTGGGTATAACCGTTAAAAAGATGCCCCAACTGGCGACTTACAAACTTCCCGGTAGACTCATCATCTGAAAATTTCTTCAGAAACGTTTCATTTTGACCGGGTATGTCGTATTGCTTCAGGATTTCATCCCTTGTTTTTACTTCCAGAAGAATGTGGAAATGATTTTTCAGAAGGCAGTATGCATAGGTTCTCACCACGGGGGAAACGTGCTCTTCGTATTTCTTCAGGAAAAGTTCATAATTCAGCGGAGCCTTGAAAATATCGGTTCCGTTTATTCCTCGGTTATACACATGGTATTTGCTTCCTGGTATCAGGATGCTTGTATTCACTTTCATGTTTAGTTCAGTTTAGAATTCAAATCTATGTTTTACAGAATTCAATTCCACTTTTTTTTCTGGGTACCTGCCTGACCGGACCAGGATGACTAGCAGTGGGTTGTTTTTAGTTTTGATTTATTGCGATAATTTTGACTCTTCATTAAAGGCCAAATGCTCAGAATATTTATTCTCCTGTTATTGATCGGTGCGTTCTCCGTTTCCGCCCAAACCATCGAAGGCATTTCCAAACCCTATTCCATCCACATCGCTCCGGAGCCTCATTACTGCGAAAAGCCCAAAGCACCGGCCAATCTTGTAATTGATAAGATTCAGTTTACCGATGGCAATGGAAATGGCGTCATCGAAGTCAACGAAAACTGCAATGCCAGTTTTGAATTAGTGAATTCAGGGAAGGGCCATGCCTGCCAGGTGAAATTAGCGATGACCGAAATGGCCGGTTCAAAATCGGGAATTCTGCTTCCCGCAGCTGAAACAGTGGCCGAGTTATCTCCCGGCGAAACAAAGAAGTTTGAATTGGTGGTAAAAGGGACGATGCAGCAATCCAGTGGTCCCATTACTTTAGAGATTACGGCCCTGGAGAGAAACGGATTCGATGCCGATCCGGTTAAAATCAATGTTACGGTTCAATCTTTTCAGGCACCGAAAGTCGAAATCGTGGATTCCAAATTTTCATCAATGACGGGCACCATGCAGCCCGGTGTTTCCATTACCTTGAGATCCGCCATTCAAAACACAGGAAAGGGCATTGCCGAAAATGTGAAAGTCAAGATCAAGCTACCTGAAACCAATGTTTTCCTGTCCTCTGACGAAGAAATCAACATCCCCCTTCTCAAGCCGGGCGAAAGTAAATTGCTCGATTTTGAGTTTATGGCCAATAAGCGTTATGCCGAAACGACTGTTCCTTGTACACTCACCATTACTGAGAAATATGGGCAATTCGGAAGTATAAAGTCAACCTCTGTTTCCATGAACCAGAAGCTTGCCACACCACAAACGGTTGATGTAGCAGTGAAGGAAATGAAAAAGGAAGAGTTTGCAACCGTGGTTTTAACATCCGATGTGGATCAGAATCTTCCGGTTTCGAAAACACAAAATCCCGATGCGGTGGCGGTGATCATTGGAAATCAGCATTACCGACAGACCAAACAAGTTGATTTTGCTATCAACGATGCCGCCAGTATCAAAAACTACCTTGTGCAGGTGCTGGGTTTTAGAGAGGGCAATATCCTTTATTACACCGATGCTTCCCTCGATGATTTCTACACCATTTTCGGAAAGGAAAAACAAAAAGGAATGTTGCACGACCGTGTAAAACCCAATATCAGCGATGTGTTTGTTTACTACAGTGGCCATGGTGCTCCAGATCTGGGAGAAGGCAGTGAGACAAAGGGTTACATTGTTCCGGTGGGTTGCAATCCAAATTACGTGGCCAATGGTGGCTATTCCCTCGAAACCTTTTATGGCAATCTCGAAAGGCTTCCGGCAAAATCACTGACAGTGGTACTTGATGCCTGTTTTTCGGGTGAAGACCTCATTCAAAAAGCATCGCCCATGGTGATCAGACCAAAATACCCGGAAGTGAAAAAAGCCATGGTTCTGGCATCCAGCCGGGAGTCTCAGGTTTCGAACTGGTTTGTCGAGAAGGAACACGGTCTTTTTACCTATTACTTCCTCAAGGCCATTCAGAACAAAGAACTCTCCGATAAGAACAAGGACGGAAAGCTCACTCTGGAAGAAATTCACCAGTTTGTGAGCGACATGGCCGAAGGAGTGCCCTACCAGTCACGCCGGATGTTTGGAAGTTCAAGAGAGCAAAATCCGGTATTGATTGGTGTCGATAAGTCCCGGACACTGGTTGATTTTGGTAAGTGAGAAAATGCCAGATGGAAAAGGCTTGTGAGCCAGTTTCCGGGTTTTTGATATTTTCGATTTGAATTTTGTAAAAAGAATAAAATGGCTTTTGTCACAGTGAATGTCCCGGATGAAAAACTAGGGTTTTTTATTGAACTTGTAGAGAGTTTAGGTTTTATAAGTTCAGTAGAGGCAAGTTCTAATTTCGATGACTTGAATACCATTACTCAAGGACTAGCGGAGGTGAAAAGAATTCAATCTGGAGAACTACCCAAAAACAAAATAGAGGATTTGCTGTCTGACATCTCTTTCAAATGAAATTCACTTCGTTTTAACCAATCTTACCAAAAAATTATTCGCCTCAATCAGGAAGACCCGCCTTATTTGAAACCGAATTCTGATACCAACATGAAACGACTTTTCTTCTGTTTCCTCGTCCTCACCACTTTTTCATCTGACATCCGTGCGCAAGTGGATACAGATTCACTGCCGCCACTGGCCGTAATGGATGTGATTTCCTGGTCTGTGGGGCGATCCTTTAAAAAGGAAGTGAGGAAAGCGAAAATCCCACTGGGCTGCAAACTGTATGCTCTGCCTTTCCGCTGCGAAAGGGCTGGAGTCGATACCTTCAAAACACCCCTCGGCATGAAAATATCCGCCGAGATTTCCTTTCGTTTCAAACGTCTGGCCCAGGAACGAAAACTCCGGAAACTGAATCTCAACATCGTGAGTCCCGACGATGAAAACAAACAGCTGTTCGAGCTGATGGCCAAAAACGTTACGCCGCCGGCTACCATGGCGGAAGAGTCGGAGTTCTGGAAAAACGTGGCGCAAGGACAAAGACCCGATTACTACATCACAGGCAAATACGAAATCATAGGTGACTATAAAGGTGTTCGGGTGAGTAACGTCGAGCTCATCAAAGATGCCCTCAATCCAAAACTCGCCAACTACTCCAGCAAAATCACGCTGGCCGATGCGGACTTCGAGTTTCAGGATGAAAACGAAAGGCAGTCTTTCAAAAAAATGGACGGCAATGTCGGCGTGATTGATGATCAGTATGCCCGTCTTGTTCGGCTGGCTTCAAAAGGACAGTTCGCTTCTGTAAACATCGTCGATGAAAAAACCGATCAGCCGATTTCTCTGGAAACCTGCCTGCAAACCGGAAAAGGATATCAACTGAAAGTGGATCTGAAGGAGGATGCCTATGTCTATGCGTTTTACTATGAAAGCAACGACCTCACAGGAAACAAAATGTACATGGTTTTCCCGTTTGAAAACGGACAGAAAAACCAGATGTCAAAAGGTAGTTTCATGTTGCCGGACGATGAAAATGTGTTTTCGCCTTCCGAGCCTGCCGCCAATCAGGCTTTCATTAAACTGATTGCTTCCAAAAAGAAACTGCCCTTGGAAATAACGGTCAGTCCCGAAGGATACCGTTACCTGTCGCCGGATGATTGCGCCAAATTTGTGTCTGCCATGGAGAAAATTCCAACTGGCAACATCGACAGCAATAACCTGATACGATCAGTAGAGTAATTTCCTGTTTTGGTTCCTTTTCCGGGTTCGGGTCATTTGTTGAAAAGCATCACTCAAAACAAAATCAGGCCTCAATCTATTTATTACTTAAAATAATATTCAATGGAATTAAAGATCGGCGATAAAGCCCCTGCCTTCACATCAAAAGACGAAAACGGAAAAGCCATTTCATTGGCCGATTTTCAAGGAAAAAAACTGGCTCTCTATTTCTATCCAAAAGACGATACGTCTGGTTGCACAGCGCAGGCATGCAATCTACGGGATTCTCTTCCTGCATTGAATGCGGCTGGTTACCATGTAGTTGGAGTTAGTGCGGATGATGAAAAGTCTCATTTGAAATTCATCGCCAAATATAGCTTGAACTTTCCTCTCATCGCTGATACCGATCATCAGCTGGTTGAAGCGTTTGGCGTCTGGAAGGAGAAATCGATGTATGGCAAAAAGTATATGGGAATCGTCCGTACCACCTTTGTGATTGATGAAAATGGAGTGATCACCAATATCATTGATAAAGTTAAAACGGCAGAGCACGCCTCTCAGATAATATAATCCGAATTTTATCATCTTTTTTTGCCTTTCGTACAACCTTTTCAAAAGACGCCTTGTCTGAAAGAATATGCAGTGCCTTATAGTAGATGATATTCACCCTATCCTGATCCAGAAGCTGGAGTCGGTTGGCCTTGAGGTCATCTACAAACCTGACTTTGCCCTCACACAGGATTCCGGAATGCTGGCAACCGCTGACATTCTGATCATCCGGAGCAAGTTTCAGGTAAGCCGTGAGATTCTGGACCAGGCGCCGGGTTTGTATCTCATCGGAAGGGCAGGGGCCGGTCTCGATAACATAGATCTGGAAGAAACCCGGGCAAGAGAAATCGATGTGGTTCATGCTGCAGAAGGCAATGCCGATGCAGTTGGCGAACACACCATTGGGCTCATTCTCGGACTCCTTTCCAAAATTGCCAGTGCCGACAGATCCGTCAGGGCTGGGGAATGGAACAGAGAATTGTATCGGGGAGTGGAATTGAAAGGTAAAACCGTTGGCTTAGTGGGCTATGGAAACATGGGCCGTGCTGTTGCCAGACGATTGAACTCTTTCGGTTGCGAGGTCATTGCATACGACAAATATCTGGACAACTGGCCTGACCACTATGCGGTCCGGGTCGATCTGGACACATTGAAATCGGAAAGCCATATTCTCAGCCTTCACATCCCGCTTACGGAGGAAACCGCAGGTATGGTTGATTCAGATTATCTGAAATCCTTTCGAAAAGGTGTCTTTCTGGTGAATACCTCACGTGGCGGGATCGTACACGTGAAGGCGATTCTCGAATGTTTAGTGGATGGAACCTTGTCCGGTGCAGCACTTGATGTGCTCGAAGACGAACCACCCCTAAAAAAAAATTCAATTAATCGGGCCAAATACGAACAACTGTTCGGCCGGGATGATGTGTTACTGACCCCTCATATAGCGGGTTGGTCTTTAGAATCTTACGAAAAGATTTCACGGGTGCTGGCAATTAAAATAATAGATCGGTTGAGCCAATTGACAAAGTAAATACGGTCGGTTTGCATGTTAGCAGAACAATATTTTTTGGTGAAAGGTATTCGTGGGATTAGTTTTGTTTTTTGGAAAAAAAGTTTAGTTTACGATAAAACTGTTACTCGTTGGTGATCAAGAACATTTTAAGAGCGCTTTTACTGTTAGTTGCGCTCACAGGTCCGGGCTGTTTTTCTGCCTTCGCCCAGCAGACTGGTAAGATCATTGGTACCGTTACCGATGCTGATACAAAAGAACCCGTCCCATTTGCCAACGTGAAGTTCTTTTCCGGAGGCGCATTGAAAGGCGGGGCCATTTGCGATATCAATGGCTCTTTTTCAGGCTCCCCATTGAGTCCGGGTGTGTACAGCATGGAAGTATCCAGTGCTGGTTACAAAAAGCACGTTGTCCCTGGAATAAATGTGGGTGCTGAAGAATTGAAGCGCATTAATTCTTCCATAGTTTCAGTTGTTTCCACCACAAAAGAGGTTGAAATTAAAGCCTACAAAGAACCAATTATTGGGATTGATGGAGGTCAAAAGCAACGCTTAGGCTCTGAGCAGATTGCCAAAATACCTACACGGAACCCACAGGATATGGTGGCCACTTTCAGCAACGTTACTTCTGCCGATTATGGCAGAGGCCTCAACGTAAGAGGTAACAGATCAGGTGATAATGCCGTTTTCGTGAACGGTGTCCGTCAGTTCGGAACGTCTCTTCCACCTGCAGAATCCATCCAGGAATTGTCCCTGATTACTGGTGGTATTCCGGCTCAGTATGGAGATGCATTGGGTGGGATTATTTCGGTAACAACCAAGTCGGCTGCAAGGAAATTCAATGTTGGAGTTCAGGGTGAAACATCCTCACTATTTGATAAATACAACTATAATTTTGTGGGTTTGAACGGTTCCGGCCCAATATTGACGAGAACAACCATCGAAGGTGCTGATACAAATACCCGAACTATCCTGGGTTTCTTTGGAGCAGTTCAGTATACATCCAATTCAGATGGCGCTCCTTCTGCTATTCCTATTTACAGAGCAAAGTCATCAACTCTGGATGCATTACGTGCCAAACCACTGACACGTTTTTCAGATTCGTATACCAATTCGGCCAACTATCTGAAATCAGATGCTTTTGAAGAGATAAAGGCCCGTCCAAATATGGGTGATCAGACCATCCAGAGTAACCTGACCCTTGATTTCCAACCGCAGGAAAACATCATGATCACATTGGGTGGAAACTACAACCATATTATGAGTCGTCTTGGACCGTCTGAGGACAACGGTGGAGATGGTAGTCCGAACCCGAACTCCTATCAGAATTTGTTTAACTTCGGAAATAATGGTAAAAGAGTTGACCAGAACTACAACGGTTTTCTTCGATTCCGTCAGACCTTTAATAATTCAGGCATCAGCGATACCGGCTCTTTGTTAAAGAATGTGTATTATCAGGTTCAGTATGATTATTCCAGAAGGAGAATCGAATCATACGACCCACGTTTTTATGACCGTTTGAATGAAATTAACTATGTCGGAAAATTCGAAATAGTCAAAGACGATGTTTTGTATCCGGATCAAGCTCCACCATTTGAACTATCAAGTACGACAGTCGATGGAAACGGAAATGTGACAACAACTCCAATTGTTATCAACACAACCGATGAAACAAAGTTTCAGTTGATGAACCAGCCTCAAGGTCTGAGCTTTACTCCGTCTTCTATCAATCCTGATTTGGCGGCCATCAACCGTCAGATTTTTGAAGAAAACAATATTGTGAGTGACCTTCAACTTCTTGGACTGACCGGTTTCCTCAATGGCGGTGGCGGAAACGACTTTGGATATTTTTATCCAACTTTGGGTAAAGCACAAACAGGCTACAGCAAATCAATGAGTCAGCAACATCGGATTTCATTGCAGGCTGGTGCTGAAATCAAAAATCATAACATCAAAATTGGATTTGAATTCGAGCAACGAATCATTTCTTCATACAATACAATTGGTTCGCTTTATTCAAGATCAAGACAGCAACTCAATGCTCAGTTTGTCCCGAATTTAAATACAACGATTTTGGAGAAGTCTTTGATCGCCAATGATGATCCTGCCAATCCAGATTTGGATACACTTGTAAAAGTGTATACAAGTGCCTTTGTGAATCCTTTCACCAAACAGAACGGACTATACCCAGGTCAAACAACTTTTGATCGGAACTTCAGAGCGAAAAATGGTATTCCGGATAATGAAAACATCCTTTTGGATAGTTATGGTCCGAACACATTCAGCATCAATGATTTTGGTGTGAGTGATATTCTTGACAACGGGAACTCTCCTTTGTCACTCTGGCAGGGATACACGCCTTATGGGAAAATTGCCGGCAAATCATCGTTTTTTGACTTCTTCAAAGATACAGTGAATCGTCCGGTTGATGCTTTCAGACCAATTTATTATGCAGGTTTCATTGAGGACAAGTTTGTGATCAATGACCTTGTTCTTAGCCTAGGTCTGCGTATCGATGCTTTCGATGCCAACATGCCGGTTTTGAAAGACAAGTACACACTGACTCGTCTGACCACTGCTCAGGAATTTTATAAAGGAGCAGGAGTGGCTCAACCGAGTTCTGTTGGAAATGACTGGGCCGTATATGTTGACAAGCCAGCCACCAATTTCAACGGATCGAATTATTCTGAGTATCAGGTTGTCGGTTACAGAAATGGCGATACCTGGTATGATGCCAATGGTTTTGAAACCAGCAACCCAGCTTCCCTCGAGCGCAACGGAACGGTGAATCCATTCTTTGATATGGTAAACCGTAATGATGAAGCCTATCTCAAATCTCTGCAACGTTCTACCGGTATTACTCTGGACGCATACCGTGATTTTAAACCGCAGATCAATTTCATGCCTCGTATTTCCTTCTCCTTCCCACTGAACGAAACCGCTTTGTTCTTTGCTCACTACGATGTGCTCACTCAAAGACCATTGGGCGTTGATGGCGGAGGTGGTCTGCAACAAAACTATGCATCACCTGTTGATTACTTCAGTCTGGCGATTGGAAACGGAGGCTTTATCAACAATCCAAACCTGAAACCACAGAAGAAAATTGACTATGCTCTCGGGTTTCAGCAGGCAATCACCCCAAGTTCTGCTATTAAGTTTTCCGCTTTTTACTCTGAAATCAAAGACCTCATTCAGGTAATCAATGTGAACTACGCCTATCCGGTACGGTATCAGACCAGTGGTAACCAGGATTTCAGTGTTGTAAAAGGGCTTTCTTTGGAATACGACCTCCGCAAATCGGAAAATTTCACAGCCTCTGCATCTTATACTTTGTCATTTGCTGAAGGTTCTGCTTCCAGTTTTGCCGGAGCCTTGCTTAACACAAGTACTCCCAATCTGAAGAATACAACGCCATTGAATTACGATCAGCGCCATGCCGTTAAATTGAATTTTGATTATCGTTTGAACAGCAAACAGGGTCCGATGATGTTTGGTGTTTATCCTCTTGAAAATGTTGGTCTGAATGCCACTTTTTACACAGGCTCTGGTACGCCTTACACACAGGATGGTTCTGTGTGGGGTGGAAAAACACAAGTACGTGGATCCATCAACGGGGCCCGCCTTCCATGGAACAACCGTACTTCGGTGCGTATCGACAAATCATTTTCTCTTGATGCTGGTGCTGGTCGCAAGCACTCCATCAACATCTACTTCTATGTTCAGAACTTATTTAATGCGCAAAACGTTCTGGGCGTTTATACAAGGACTGGTTCCGCTACGGATGATGGATACCTGGTTTCTGCGTACGGTCAGAACAATGCCAAGCGTGCCATCGATCCTGACTCTTACGCCATGTTCTACAATATGGCCATCATGAATCCTGATAACATTTCCCTGCCTCGCCGTTTCAGAATCGGGGCTTCTTATAACTTCTAAAATCTACAGCATGACTACTATGAAAAATGTATTGATACGTTTAAGCGTGAGTACTCTGATGAGTATTGCGCTGGTCAGCATTGCTTTCTCTGCTGCTCCACCCCTAAAACCAGGTCAGTCGAATGAAGGACCAACCGGAACCACCGGAACCAATGCAGCAGATTGTGCCATTGGACTTTCCCGGGCTGAACTCGACATAAATAACGTACGTGCCCGTTACCTGAATGCTGGAGATATGTTCTGGGATCCAGGTTTGAGTCTTCCTAAATATGAAGTTCCAAAACGGACCGATAACCTCACATCCAGTAAGAACTCCATTTTTGCAGCAGCCATCTGGTTGGGAGGAACTGAAAGAGAATCTGGTAACGTCCTGGTAATGGTTCAAACCTACCGTGGAAGCCTTCGGAATTACTGGCCTGGACCAATTCAGTATAGTTATGATTCATTGGCAAAACCAACCAATAAGAAAGTTTGTTCGGCATGGGATCAGCACTTTAAATGTAACCGTAGAACCGTAAAGGAATTTGTGGATGACTACGAAGCAGGCGTTGTGAACTGTGATCAGATTCCACAGGAGATTAAGTACTGGCCAGGAAAAGGAAATCCATTCCTGAAACAAAAGGCAGAATTCGCGGCCGATCCATCTGCCGTAGCTTCATTGGATAATAACCTTGCAAATTTCTATGATCGGGACAGCAATGGAGTGTACAATCCATGTAATGGCGATTTTCCAATTTGGGCTGGAACCGAGAAAGATGACAACTGTCCAGGAGGAGAAATCAACATCAATGCAGGTGCTGATCAGGTGATCTGGTGGGTTTGTAACGATGCTGGAAACAAAAAGAACTTCAGTGAAAACACCACAGCGGTTCCTGAAATTGGAATGGAGGTTCACTATGAGGCGTTCGCTTATGCTTCTACCGATGCTACCAACGACATGACGTTCCTTCGTCAGAAATTGTATAACAAGGGAAGTGTAATTCTAGATAAGACATACCTCGCACAATGGGTAGATCCGGATTTGGGTAACGCAGGTGACGACTATGTTGGTTGTGACGTAATGCGTGGTTTGGGCATTTGCTACAATGGAGATCCAAACGATGAAGGTTCCACTGGTTATGGCGAAAATCCGCCTGCTGTTGGGGTTGACTTTTTCCGAGGACCTTTTCCGGATGACGCTACGGATACAATTGACTGGGATCTCGATTGTGCCGACATGAATACAATTCCAGCTGATAGTAATGAACGAATTACCATGTCTGGATTCATTTACTACAATATTGGAGGTGATGAAAGAAATGGAGATCCTACCAAGTTTTCAGATTACTACTTCTATCTGCAGAACAAATGGAGAAATGGTACGAGTGTAACGTGGGGAGCAGACGGAAGACAAGTTGAATCTCTTCCTGATCATCCTAAGACCAGTCATATGTTCCCGGACCCATTGGGCAGTGGTCAGAGTGATCCATATGGTTTTGCCTGCGGAGCCCGAAAATGCTCTGAGCCAGTGACTTGCCCTGATAACGGAAACTGGAATGAAGTTCAGTCTGGAAATGCACCTGGCGACAGACGTTTTCTTGCCAACAACGGACCATTTACATTGGAGCCGGGTGATTTTAATGAATGTACCATTGGTATCGTTTGGGCTCAGGCCACTTCCGGTGGACCGACCGGTTCATTCGGTAAATTGTTGGCAGCCGATGACCTTGCTCAGAAACGTTTCAATGATTGTTTCAAACGAAAAGTAGGCCCTAATAGCCCAAATCTTGAGATCGTAGAAAATGACCGGGATCTGATTTTTACCATCATTCCTGATGTAATTGTGAAATCTCCTTTAATGACTACTGAGACCTACAAAGAACTTGATCGCGATGCTAAAATTGGAGATCCAAGTAATCCACAAGATCTGGAGTACAAATTTCAAGGCTACAAAATCTATCAGTTGTTTGATGATAAGGTTTCTGTTCAGGATTTAGGAAATCCGGATAAAGCCAGATTGCTGGAAGGAGATGTTGATGGTGACGGCGGGACCGATTTCACTGGTTTAATGGATAGAAAAGACGGTGTTTCTACAATCAACAACCTTTTATATAATCCAGAATTGGATGACTATGTGTCGACACCAATGGTGAAAAACAGTCCTGATGATGGAATTTTCCACAGCTTTAAGGTATCCAAGGATATGTTTAATACATCTGGTGGCAATCTGAGCAACTTCAAGAAATACTATTATGCTGTTGTTGCGTATGGTTACATTCGGAATGATAAAGTGAAGGAGCCGTATCTTCAAGGTGTAAACAACTATAAAGTGTACACCGCAATTCCACATAAAGCAAACCCGGAGGCGTTTGGTACTTCTTTGAACTATGGGTTTGGTGGAAATGAAATTCAGATTACACGTAACTACGGTGTTGGTAATACAGGTAATATCCTTGAACTGGCAGAAGGCGAAGAAAGTAAAATCTTGAACGAAAATTCGGTTCAGGACCTGACCTATAAAGCTGGAAATGGACCGGTGTCTATAAAGGTTTACAATCCAAAGGCAGTTAAGCAAGGACGGTTCCAGATTCGATTCTCTTCTAGACTTCGTTACAAAGTAGGAAACCATGCATTCTCAGTTGGTGAAAAGATTGTTGCCGATTCGGTTGAAAATCTAGAACCTGGTTATAATACACTTCGCCATAGAGAAGACTTTATTCCAGGAGTAGCAACTATCCGAAGAGTTCTTGAGGCAACGGATGCACCTGGATTTTATGACCTGGACGTGGATCTGGATTGCGCTGGTGGCGACTTTATTTATTACCAGGATCAGGTTGAATTGGAAAGAGGTCAGTTTATTTTGAAAGCCTCCAAGAAGACAGGAATGAAATTCAGACTTTCGACTGATACCAATCTGGTGGCAGTGGCAACGGATTTTGTGGATTATGATTATTGGGAGTTGACAGAAAAGAATTCCAATATCGTCGTTCTTTCAGATCTCCCTGTTTCAGCTATTTCAGAGCAGATTATTCCAGAGTTTGGTATTTCCCTTCGTCCGAAAAACACGCCGGATCCAGGAAATGACATTGCGAATCCTTTGAGCCTGAATGGGGTATTGCCTTCTAACATTGTCTCTGATCCGGATCCATTCAAATTCTGGTTGTATGGAGTCTCTACCAGTAACTATCAATGGATTCGTACTGATGCATTTGTTGCAGGTAACCAATATTATGCATTAGATCCAAAACGTAGTTACTCCAACTTTGCAGGAGCTGGTTGGTTGCCATTTCCTCTAACTGAAAAAGTGAATCTGAATCCGATTGGAAGAACTAGTTCCGGAGGACCTCAGATCCCGGCAAGCAGTGTAGCCAACCCTGATATTGCCTTCGATGTTAAGTCAGATGAAGCGTTGGCCTCTATGTCGAAAATAGGAAATGTCGATGTTGTATTCACCTCCGACAAATCGAAATGGACTCGTTGCGTCGTCTTGCAATGCGATACTTTCCCAGCTTCCAGTTCGGCTAAACCGAAATTCCAGATGGCAAAAAGTCGAAGACTGTCAGTAAATAAAGAGTATGCATTGGATAATTCGGTTTCTCCATATGATAGCAGAGCTTCCAGAGGTATGAGCTGGTTCCCTGGTTATGCCATTGATTTGGACAGAGGCCAGCGTTTGAACATTATGTTCTCAGAAAGTTCGGTATTAGATGATCAAAATGGAAATGATTTGAAGTGGGAACCAAGAGCTTCTTTGGGTGCCAACGAAGGAACACGGAATTTCATTTACGTGATGAACACAAAGTATGATGAAGCAAAATCCGCAGAGTTGTTTTACGACAAATTATACACAGAAAGCATATCAAACCCTGTCAATGTCTTCCTGAGTAAATACAGAGATTGGCAGATTAAAAATGTGATGTATGCCGGCCTTATGGGTAGAGGTATCGATTTTGTAAAACTGAATGAAAAACCATTGAACTTATCTGATGTTCGGGTTCGTCTTCGGGTTGAAAAACAGTTCCGCACATTTGCTCACGCTGGTCAGGCTGAAGATTGCAATCCTCGCTATTCATTTAACATTGATAACGGTGCAGTGCGTAATTCGATAAAAGTGGCCAGCAGTGCTTTGGATCTGATCCGGGTTGTGCCAAATCCATACATTGCTCAGTCGCTTTATGAAAACTCTCAGGTTGATAACCGGGTGAAGATTGTGAACATTCCAACACAATGTGTGGTCACCATTTTTAATCTGTCCGGTACTTTGATTCGTCAATATAATTTTGATCAATCGTCAACTAAGCCGTATGCTTCAGTGGCGGACGGGGTTGCCGTAACTAATGAGCGGGGAACCAACTACCAGACTTTCCTTGACTGGGATTTGAAAAATCAGCTTGGAATTCCGATTGCATCCGGCGTCTACATCATCCATGTGAAATCGGATAAGCTTGGAGAAAAAACAATCAAATGGTTTGGCGTCCTGAGACCAATCGATTTGGATACCTTTAATTAATGTTTCAATTTTCTTTCAAAGAAACAGTGAATTTAAAAAGCATAATTCGTCTGAGCCTGGTAGGTAGCGTAATCGCTACCCAGGCCTGGGCTGGAAACGATACAAAAAGAGGACAAGGTGGAGCTGTTGAGCTTCTCATCAATCCGTGGGCCCGTACAAGTGGTATGGCTGGTTCCAATTCAGGAATTGTCCGTGGAATTGAGTCCATGGGTCTGAATGTGGCGGGTCTGTCGGCTGTTCGTAAAACGGAGATTAACTTCTGTTCAGCCCTTTATCTGACAGGAAGCGATATTCAAATCAACTCTTTAGGATTTGGAACCAAAGTTGGCGAAGGTGCCATGGGGATTACGCTCAGTTCGTACAGTCTGGGTGATTTTCTTGAAACCACTGTTGAGCTTCCTGACGGTACCGGCAACAAGTTCTCACCACAGATTTTTAACTTTGGTGCGTCTTATGCCAAAACCTTTTCGAAGAGAATCTCAGCTGGAATTCTCGTAAGAGGTGTGTCGCAATCGTACAATTCTGCATCGGCTTTTGGAATTGCGTTTGACGCAGGTATTCAGTACCAGACCGGACCTAAAAAACAATTTAAGTTTGGTGTTTCAATTATGAATCTGGGTCCGAAAATGAACTTTTCTGGAGATGCGTTTGCAACCCGTGGTACAAAGCAGGGAACCAACTACGCACAAACCATTAGTTTGCCAACCGCTGCTTTCGAGCAACCATCTATGCTCAATATTGGTGTTGGTTATGATTTCTACATGGAAAACGAGACATTAAAACTCACTCCCTGTTTTAACTTCAGGTCCAACTCATTCACTTCCGATCAGTATCAGGTAGGAGTGCAGGCATCATGGAAAGATATGTTTATGTTGCGTGGAGGCTATGATTATCAGGATGGAATCATCACAAAAGCAGAAGCAACCACAGTAAATCTGGGACCTTCTTTTGGAGCTACATTCCAGATGCCATTTACCAGAAGTACATCAGGTGAAATGTCACAGGCAAACAATGAAGATCTCCATGAAGGTTCGAATAAGTCAAAACTTTTTGCCTTTGATTATTCCTACTCTATGACACGCTATTTCGGTGGAACACACAGATTTTCACTACTGCTGTCTCTTTAAAAAAATACCTGTTACATTTGTATTCCGAAAAACGGTTCCCTCAGAGCCGTTTTTCTTTTTTTTCCGACCTTATAGACCATTATGGCAATATCATATTATACCGAAGAGGGCTTGAAACGGCTCAAAGATGAATTAAGCGATTTGAAAGTTCGTGGCAGGGCCGATATGGCTCGCCAGATTGCGGAGGCCCGAGACAAAGGTGATCTGAGTGAAAATGCGGAATATGATGCCGCTAAAGATGCTCAGGGTCATCTAGAATTGAAAATCTCAAAGCTTGAAGACGTTGTGGCAAATGCCCGTATTCTGGATTCCAGTTCGATTGATACAAGCCAGGTTTCCATCATGACGAAGGTGAAAATCAAAAATCCGAAAAACGGAGCAACCATTACGTACTCCATTGTTTCCGAAGAAGAAGCGGATCTGAAGACGGGTAAAATTTCAGTAAAAAGTCCGATCGGAAAGGGTCTCCTTGGCAAGAAAGTAGGTGAACTGGCCTCCATTCAGGTGCCTGCCGGTACAATGGATTTTGAGATTCTGGATATAGCATCCAGTTTCTGATGGCAAGTATTTTCAGCCGTATCATCCAGGGCGAAGTACCCTGTTACAAGGTTGCTGAAGACAACCAACATTTTGCATTTCTGGATATAAATCCAGTTGCTGAAGGTCATGTATTGGTGGTGCCAAAAGTTGAAACAGATTATATCTTTGATATCACAGAACCTGCTTATCAAGCACTCTGGTTGTTTGCCCGCACGGTAGCCATTGGATTGCAAAAAGCGGTTCCATGTGTGAAAGTTGGTGTCACAGTGATCGGATTGGAAGTGCCTCATGCGCACATTCATCTGGTGCCAATGCAAACCATGAGCGATATGAACTTCTCCAGACCAAAACTCAATCCTTCGCGGGAAGAATTGGAAAGGATGCAAAAACTCATTGCCAGCCAACTTGCCTGACTATCTAAATGAAGATTCTGATTGTAGGTGGAGGTAATATGGGCAGAACGTATGCCGAAAGCTTTGTTTCGAATCATTCGGTAGCCAGGAAAGATTTGTTTATTCTGGAAAAGGCGGAAGATAAAAGGCCTTATTTTTTGAGTCTGGGTTTTAAATGCGTTGAAAGCAGCCCCGGTCCCTTTATCAGTGAAATGAACCTTGTTATTTTTGCTGTTAAGCCACAGGATTCCCAGGATCTTTTTGAAAAGATTAGTCATTTTATGAAGGACGACCAGCTTGTGCTCAGTATCATGGCAGGTGTCCGGATTGAAACATTGAAAGAGGCCCTTCCGACAACTAAAATTATTCGGGCAATGCCAAATCTCCCCGCACAAGTCGGGATGGGAATGACAGGTTTTTCTGCTGACGTATCCGTTAGCAGGACGGAGCTTTTCTCCGTTCAAAACCTCCTTAACACGACAGGAAAATCTCTCTATTTTGATGATGAAAGCTTGTTGGATGGCATCGCAGCCATTTCGGGTTCCGGTCCTGCCTATGTGTACTATTTCATGCAGGCCATGATTGATTCAGCAATACAAATGGGATTCTCTACAACAGAAGCAGAAACACTTGTGGAACAAACTTTTCTTGGTGCAACCCACTTGCTATGCAACAATAACTTTACTTGCCGTGAATGGATCGGTAAGGTTTCAAGCAAAGGAGGAACGACAGAAGCTGCGATTCATTCCTTCGAGTCCGGACACGTAAGTGATCAGATCCAGACCGGTTTGCAGGCAGCATTAGACCGGTCCATTGAGTTGGGTAACTAAAACCCTTTTCTAAAAGTCTTAACCATAATTCAACACAACTATGTCATTCAAATCCCATGTTCTGATTTCAATGTGTGTCATTTCTTTTTTTTCCTGTTCGGATAATAAGGAAAACCTAGAAAATAAGGCTTCTATTGATGGTGAAATCACCAATCTGCCCGCTCCGGTTAAAAACATTCGCCTATCGAGGATTGACGCGAAGGGTCCTGTTGTTGTAGACTCGGCACTATTTGAAGCAGGTGGGAAATTTTCAGTGGTTTTGCCTGCAGATTCGGAAAGACTTTATGTTCTGGAATTGGGTGGTCAGCGGTTGCCTTTGTTTCTTGAGGCCGGGAAACATTCTTTGAAAGGTGACTTTAATAGTCTTTATCAGTCTTCAACCTATACCAATTCAAGGTTAACCGATTTACTGAAAAGGGTGGAAGCAACCCGAGTTGGGTTTGAGCAAAAGGCACAGGCTCTGGAAATGAATTTTAAAAGGGCAATGAATGCCGGAAACCAGAAAGGAGCCGATTCGGCTATGTCCGGATTTTTCGCTTTGCAAAACACCACTAAACAATATGTGAAGCGTTTGATCGACAGCATTGGACCAAATCCGGTTTCGCACCTGGCCACTTCCATGCTTTCAGTCGATGAAGATTTCGGTTATCTTGACTCATTGGCCAACCGGTTTGAAAAGGAGAAGCCCAAAGCAGCCTACACAGAGAAAATGAAGTCATATCTCGAAGTGCCCAGAAAGCTCGCTGTCGGTAAAATGGCTCCGGATTTTTCACAGCCCGATCCGACTGGAAAAGCGGTAACCCTTACCCAGTTCAGGGGAAAATGGGTGTTGCTGGATTTCTGGGCTTCCTGGTGTAAACCATGCCGGGCCGAAAATCCAACATTGAAGAAGGCGTTTCAGGCGTATAAAGACAAGGGATTCACTATTCTTTCTGTCAGTATTGACACAGAAAAAGATGCCTGGCTCAAGGCCATTGTCGCAGATAAAATGTTTTGGTCCCATGCTTCTGATTTGACTGAAGATAATGCAGCAGCCCGACCATATTTTGTACGTTCGTTTCCATCTTCATTTCTGGTTGATCCAGAAGGTAGAATTGCAGCGAAAAACCTACGTGGACCTGCTTTGGAGCAAAAGTTATCCGAGGTTTTTCGCGGGAAATAGCCAGATTGCAATGCCTGTTGTGTAAGTCCGCAACAGATTGAAGGTTTCCTTTTCGCCACGGAGCCAGTCCTGAATGAAGCAGATTGTTCGCACCATACTCAGTAATAAGCCTCTCGCCGTTGTTGTGATCGGGTTTTTTATGACCATTGCGACCTTTATTGGCAACATTCTTCTTACCATCAACATCACCCGGAATTTGCGTGGGAATGTGGGAAAGGTGGAAACGATTCACAGTCAGCTTACACTGCTTGCTCAGATTGAAAATGACATCAGTTTTGCTGAAAGCACCCTTAAAAACTACTTCATATCCAAGCAGGTAATTTACCTCCGCAGCCACGACAGGTCAGTAATTCGTTTGCAGAATGCAGTGAATGAACTGGCTGAAAACGGTAGTAAAGGAGTGATGGTCCCAAGCGTGTTGCTGGAAAAGATTTCACGGCTTATTAATGAAAGAACAGACCTGTTTTATCAGACCCGGCTTTTGCTTAAAGGCAAGTTCGACGGTAAATCGAATGTCTCGAATGAATTGATCGCTCAGGGTGCTGACAAAACGTTGGAGATCCGCGAAGTGCTGCACAAGTACGATGGCGAGTTAAAGGTTTCTCTCGAGATCAATCGCAAATACATCAACCGAAGTATCTCCTTTGGAAGCTACACCAACTACCTGGCCATTTGCATCGCTTTGGTTGTAGCTTTCTTTTCCACGGTTTCCATCACACAGGATTTCCTTCGCCAAAAGGAAATCGAGCGGATCCTTCGGCAGCTCAATGACGATAAAACAAAGCTCTTTTCCATTCTGGGTCATGACCTTCGGTCGCCTCTCTCAGGGCTCAGCGCCATTATTTACATTTTGAAAAATCATCGTGCATCCTTAGCTGAAATTGAAATCAAAGACTTTATTGACCAGCTTGAGCAAACTTCAAACAATTATGGAAAGTTGCTGGAGGATGTCCTGACGTGGAGTCGATTACAGCTCAATAAGATTGAAATCAATCCACTCCCATTTGAAATCAAATTACTCGGGCAGGAGGTGATCGATTTGTATCAGGAACAACTGAATTCAAAAAACATTGCCATTCATAATATGGTGAGCTCTGATCTGGTTCTCAATGTTGATAAAGCGATGATACAGACGGTCCTTCGAAACCTGATTTCCAATGCCATCAAATTCACTAATTCAGGCGGAGAAATCTGGCTGATGTATCGGGAGGACAAAGAATATCATTTTGTGGAGGTGCGGGACAATGGAGTGGGTATGCCAACAGGAATTCTAAAGACGCTTTTTACCAACAGCACTATTTCGATGGCAGGTACTGAAAATGAAGTAGGAACCGGTCTCGGACTTTCGATCTGTAAAGAGTTTATCAGTAAACAGGACGGTGACCTTCAGGTAAAATCAGAAGAGAATAAAGGTTCCGTTTTTTCCATTGTGCTGCCCAAAGAAGAAACGCTGAAGAAAATTAAAAAGATGCGAAGCCTTCTGCCAGGTTCGTCCGATTCCTGAGGATTGCTTACCGTCTGAAATTGCGGAAATAGGACTGTATTTTCATTTGTAAAACCCCCAGAACGGCTTCCTTAAAAATCCCGGAACTCATTTTGGATTCACCTTTGGTCCTGTCTGTAAAAATGATGGGTACTTCCGTGATCTTGAATCCGAATTTCCAGGCGAGAAATTTCATCTCAATCTGAAAGGCATAGCCGACAAAGTCTATTTTGTTGAGATCAATGGTTTTAAGGACGGTATCTCGGTAACATTTAAAGCCAGCCGTTGTGTCGTTTATCTGCATTCCGGTAACCATCCGAACGTAGTAGCTGGCAAAATAGCTCATCAGGACACGGCCCATCGGCCAGTTTACTACATTTACACCAACCACATACCGGCTTCCGATGGCCAGGTCGGCACCACCATTTTTGCAGGCATCCCGCAACCGAACCAGATCGTTGGGGTTGTGTGAGAAATCGGCATCCATCTCAAAAATGAATTCATATCCTTTTTGCAATGCCCATTTGAAACCATGGATGTAGGCGGTTCCCAATCCAAGTTTGCCTTTCCGCTGTTCCATAAACAGCCTGTTCGGGAATTCTCCCTGGAGGCCCTGAATGATTTGAGCGGTACCATCCGGCGAACCGTCATCTACAATCAGAACATGGAACTCTGGTTCCAGCGCCATTACTGCCCGAACGATCGCTTCGGCATTTTCCTTTTCGTTGTAGGTGGGAATGATTACGATACTGTCGCTCACGGATCCGGGTGTTCTGGTTGTATTGTAAGGAAATAATTTATCTGATTTGCCGGAACAAAAATGGTTTCCTGTATCGGGCTTTTCCAAATTTTAATGCGATCGATTGATCAAATAATTTTTGTTTCCCGAAAAAAGTGAAATCAGGGAAGGTACACAGATAACCTTTTTGGAAATCTGATGCCAATCATTCACGAATCTTGGATGCAGGATTACGAGTGTTGAGGAACATCCAGCAGTGCTCGTAGTTTCTCAAGCAAAATATGTTCGGCCTTGCTGATTCCATGAAAGGCTTCGGCCACATATTTGGCGCCGGCCATCAACAGGTTTCGGTCTTTTTCCGGCAGCAATGCACTGTTGTGTTTCAGATATTCTTTGGCCTCTTCCCAGGCTTCAGAAGATGGGGCGTCATTTCCTTCCAATACGTCAAATTGAAATTCAACAGCAAATGCTGCATCGGTTCCAAATTCATCGTTGTGCTTTTCCTGAGGAACCAGTTCTTCACGAACCATTCGCCGGAGTTCTTTCAGCTCATTCGGAGCAATTTTCCCATCAATAGCCGCCATACTGTACAGCAGGTTGCCCATTTGTTTGTAGAATTCCTTGTAATTTTTCATTGTTAGTTGATTTATAGTGAGGTGGAACGCAAAAGCCCCAGCTCGTTAATTTGTAACCATTTTTTTTCCGGACAAAGCAATGATGGAATCTTCCAGGCCCAGATATTGTTGTGCCATTCTGAGAACTTCCATCGAACTGGCTTCCTGTATGATTCGTTGGTTGCGTTCCACACGCTCAAAATCCACACCATTCATCCACATGGAGCGGTATCGTTCGGCCAGACCATACACATTGGTGATGGAAGATAGAAACTGTCCCAGCATATAGTTTTTCACTTTCTGCAACTCATCATCCGGAACCAATTCGTTTTGAAGAATGAGCGCTTCTTTCTTAATTTCCTCCACTGCATCCAGAATCACTTCGCCTTTTACATCGGTGCCAATCACCCAGTGTGGCTTGGCAACCAAAGGAACCCGCTGCGCATAAATGCCGTACGTCCAGCCTTTATCTTCCCTTATGTTGCTCATCAACCTTGAACCAAAATATCCGCCAAACAATTCCAATGTTAAGGAAAATAAAGCTGAATCTTCGTGCTGACTGTTGATCGAATACTGACCAATCCGAAGCGAAGATTGCTGAGACTCCGCTCGTTCATCCCATAGAATACCGGCTGACGGCATTGGTAAAGCCCATTCCCGGTTCCGGATAATCGGGAGGCAATCTGAAAATTTCAACAACCAATCGCGTAACTGTTTCTGCATCTCAGCGTTGGCAAATCCCGATAGAAGAACCAAACCGGGTCCGGTTTTTTTAATGGTTTGAAAGCGGTTCCGGAATTGTTCGGTGGATAATGACTCAACGAGTGACTGGTCATAGGAATAACCATAGTCAAGGGCAGTCGAATAAAGTGATTTGCGAAGGAGTCGTCCTGCCAGATAGGAGGTTTTCTGAAGGTTGATATCGTTTTGCCTCTGCTGGGTTTCCTTCATGGTGTTCCATTCTTTTTCAGGGAAAACCGGACTGTGCCAGAGTTCATCCAGAATTTGCAGGACAGACGGAAGGAAACGCGAAAGGCAGGAAATATTGATGGTGTCAAAATCGGCCTGGTGACTGAAATCGATACTGGCACCCAGAAACGAAATGGCATCGGCCACTTGTTTGGACGATTTGGTTTGGGTTCCTTCCGCCAGTAATTTGAAAATATAGCCTTCTTCCTGACGGTTTCCAGAAGAAAGATCACCGGCAGGGAAAATCAGTTCTATTGATATCAGGCTTTGATCCGGATGAAAAAAAGAGGTGAGTTCAATGCCATTGGGCAGGATTTCTGTTTCAGGTCGGGTAAGAACCGGGACCTTCAACGGCATACATTCAGGGGCTATACTTCGATCGAACATGTCGTATTATGAATGTGCAATATGCATTTGCCGGGGCGAATCATTCCTAATTTCCATCATGGAACAAGGAAAATAAATTCAGTTTTTGGCCTTGGATGGGTGTTGATGAAAATATACAATCCATAATGATTAATCAGCCCTAATCCACAATTTCTACCCTCCATTCCGGATGTCCTGAATCAGTTCTTCAAATTCTTCCATCTGATGCTTTTTCAGCACCCGTGGGAATTTATTCTGTCCGCCCAATTTTCCTTTCTTTTCCAGATACCGGTGAAAATAGGAGAGGGGCATCACTTCGATCTGCAGTTCTTTCAGACCATGTCCACGTTCGGTTCGGTAGTCATCATTGAGGTTTTTCAATTGCTCATCAATGGCCTCAATCAGTTTTTCGCTGTCGATGGTGTCGTCACAACTCACAAACCACTTGTGCCCGAATAAAGTTCCGGAGCGAATGCCCGCCACAGCAAACTCAGTGATGGCGACGTTGAATTGTTCCTGTACGGCAGCTATGGCGGAATTCATGTTTTCAACCGACATGTGTTCGCCGCACAAACTGATGTAGTGCTTCGTACGGCCAGTGATTACGATTTCACATTTCTCCAGATCTGAGAACCGGATTACGTCCCCAATCAGATACCGCCATGCACCTGCACAGGTGGAAATCAGAATCGCATAGTCTTTGCCTTCTTCCACTTCATCGACCAGGAGCGTTTGCGGATTGGCCACCATTTCGCCCTCGCTGTTGAAGTTTTCCTCATTGAAAGGAACAAACTCGAAAAAAATTCCATTGTCGATGGCCAGTTTCATGCCGCGTGTTTCCGGCCGGGACTGATACGCAATGAATCCCTCCGAAGCCAGATAGGTTTCCAGATAAATAACAGGACGGCCCATCAATTTGTCAAAGGCCTTGCGGTAGGGTTCGAACGAAACACCACCATGGCCATAGACCGAAAAGTTGGGCCAGATTTCGTGTATTGTTTTGACATTGTAATGGCGGATGATTTTTTCGATCAGAATCTGAATCCAGGCAGGCACGCCGGCTACACATCCAATGTCCCAGTCTTTGGCTTTCAGAACGATGTCATCCAGCTTTTTACCCCAGTCTTTTTCCTGTGCTATTTTGGTTCCGGGTTTGTAAAAAGGTTGAAACCAGAAAGGGATCTGACTCACCTGAATTCCAGACAAGTCTCCTTCATAACTGATTCCATTGAAATTGAGATTGGTAGAACCTCCCAGCATCAGGATTCCTTTGATAAAGAAATCGCTTGGAAGATTTTTATAATGAGAAAGCGTCAGAATCTGGCGGATGCTGGTTTTCTGATTGGCTTTGATGATGTCTTTGGTGATCGGAATATGTTTGGTTGCCGCCTCCGAAGTACCGGAACTGAGAGCGAAATATTTCGTCTGTCCCGGCCAGCAAATATCAGGTTGACCGGCAAGGGTTTTATGCCACCAGGCATCAAAAATCTGGTTATAGGTATGAGTAGGAACGTTTCGGCAAAACTGCTTGTACTTCGCTTTTACATCGCCTGCCTTGCGAAGGCCCACCATCATTCCAAAATGATAGTGCTTTCCGAATTGAGTATTCTCGGCTTTCACCAGCAGTTTCTGAAGAACTTTCATCTGCTCCTCTAATGGAGAAGCCTGCTTTTTCTGTCTTCGGCTCCGTAATTTGATTCCGGTTTTAACCAGGGTTCCTAATAAATCCATTCGTAAAGTGAGTATCGCTTAATTGTAGAAAATGCGGTCCAAATCTACAAGATTGGTGGAAATTGCAGTAGTTGATTTTTGATCAGAATTAACTTCATTATCTTTCGGTAATCAGCACCCTATATGTTCCTGCCGGTGCGGTGCCGGGCATTGTTTCGTGGTGTCCGGAAAAAGACGATGCTTCCACAAAATACTCGATTACACTGCCTGACGAAACAGACGGAATTTCAGGTTAATAATGATAGCATGAATTGAAGAATTGACCAAGCAAATTCGGAAATCAAAACCATCCGGTTTAAAATGGCTTCGATGGAGAAATTGCTGGCGTTGGGGGAGGGGAGTTTCGTCTAAATCCACCGCTTATTCCGGAAATACGCAATGATGCCCAGGCTCGAAAGTAGCATCAAAAACAGTGAAACATAAAAGCCTGCCTGCGAGTTCAAGCCGGGAATAAAGGAGAAGTTCATTCCGAAAATACTGGCCACCAGCGTAGGAGGGAGGAACACAATGCTGAAAACCGTAAAAATCTTGATGATCTGGTTCTGCTCCAGCGTTATTAAGTTCATCAAGGTATTCTGCAAATATTCCAGTCGCTCAAAATTGAAACTGGTGTACTCCAGCAGCGACGAGATATCCTTCAGCACAATTTTCAGGCGGTCCTTGCGGTCTTCGGGAAACAGAGCCGAACGCATAAAAGCCGATAACACCCGTTGCTTATCAATGATTCCTTCCCGAAGCGTCATCGTTTGCTCCTGCAGTCCGTTGATCACGAGAATGCTGTTGCTGTCTGTTCGTCGATCGGCGTTGAGGTTTCGGGAAATGAGGGTAATGTTTTTGGCGATGCTTTCCACCAGATCGGCTTCGTAATCGATCTGTGTTTCAAACAGCCGCAACAGTACATCGGCACCGGAATGAAATTGCTCTTTGCTGATTTTCATCTTACGGACGGTATCGGCAAAAATCCGGGAGTCGCCAGTACGGAGCGTAAACAAGGTTTTGTCCTTCAGCTGGAAAGCCACCGGATAGGCTTCTTCCAACTTATCGGTGGTTATTTTGAGGAAGTTGGAGTTGGCAATAATGGTTTGCTCCCGTTCAATGTACCGGCTCGAGCTTTCTATTTCGATTACCTCCTGCGGTGTTTGAAAACTCAGGCCGAAATGACCCTCGATCCAGTCTTCGTCTTTTTCAGAAGCGTTCTGCAAGTCCACCCAAACAATGTCTTCGAGTTCTTCGATTTCATCCAGTGAGGTTTCTTTCCGTATGTCTTTGCCTTCTTTGTAATATACACGAACCATTTTTCAACGGGGATTTAACCTTCACCATTTATAACCACCTCTGCGGCAACACAGAAACGGTCCGGAAATCTGGTGGACAAGCCACACGGATTTCACTGCAAGCTTACAACGATTGAACCTGATTTTAACACTTCTTGTTTGGGGCTGTCCAAAAAGACAGAAACCGCAGGACCTGTCCCGATTTTACACTTCTTGTTTGTAGTCTTTGCAGAGCAAGACTACGAACTTCGAATAGGATGCAGGGACTCCGTCCCAGTAGGCTTATAATTGGTTGAATCCAATTAAAAGTATTTCCCCACTAATCGGGCGGGGCTGTGCCTCGTTCGGCTTATTGTGAGGCTTCCAGCCTCTACAAATAATAATAGAGCTAAGGTTTATTGGATTGTTTTACTTTTTTTATTCTACAATGGTTCTCTGTCCGTGAAAGTCAGGCTTTGCCGCTCTCCGGACAGGTCGTAAAGGAAGGATAAGTAGCTTGCTCCTGTCAAACAAGCCAAAAAGAGATAAAAGCCATATTCAAATTATCGGGTAAAGCCTTTTTCTTTCAGGATTCTATATTTCTTTTGTCGTAATGAATGCCGTATTTTCTACCTACCGACACCCATTGGCTGCATTGCTTGGATTCATCCTGGCCTGGGCCCCTTCACTCCAGGGTTTTTCACAGGACAATAAGCACCATATTTTGCCCGAATCGATCCGGGAGAAACGCCTTTTACCTGGATTTGCTTTGCCCCCTTCCCTTCCGGCCCTTGAATTTGATTTCAGGAAACCTGGCTCCGAAGACAAAGCGGTTCAGGATGCAAATACTCCATGGTTGCCAGGAGAATTTGAAGAAAGTCAGGCCGTTGTGCTAAGCTGGGGAGAATACGACGGAAATGAAAATGTAGATACCACCAGCAACCTCGCAGAGATATCGGCTCAATTGTGTATTGGAATCCAGCCCGAGGCTCAGGTTTGGATCCGTGTGCACAAGGCCTCTGATTCCCTGCCGGTAAAGCGTTACATGAACGCATTGGGAGCCCCACTTTTCAATTACCGTTTCATTGTTAAGCACGGCGACAATTGGTGGGCCAGGGATTTTGGTCCCATTGGTTATTATTTTGGTGACAAAGATTCTCTTGGTTTTGTGGATTTCAAATACTACCCGGGCCGTGAGCACGACAATGCCCTTCCTGCGACCGTGGCCGTAAAAAATGGCTGGCAGCACCGGGTGACACCGCTCAACTATGAAGGCGGAAACCTGATTGCCGATGGATTTGGAAAAGTTTTTTACTCCAGCGTGGTGTCGCAAGCCAATACCCTGACTGGAACGCATTTTCCCACCATGACAGCTGCAACGGTAGCAGATTCCATGCGGAGGGTGCTCAAAGCCGATCAGGTGTTGCAAATCCCGGCTCTCAGTTGTGATGGAGGAACGGGCCACCTCGACCTTTACCTGAAGATGATGGACGAGGAAACCTGGATTGCAGGGCAATATCCTTCGGTTATTACTTCTTCCGATAAAACCTTATCTGAGCAGAATGTTACCCTCATAAAAAACCGGAATTCGGTGTATGGAAGGCCTTACCGCGTTTTCAGGCTGCCCATTCCGACCGACAACAATGGAACCTACAATCAGCAGATTACCTGTAATGGTCTCAATAGTTTTGGCAGGTCCTTCATTAATGGAATCACCGTAAACAAAACGTTTATCTATCCCATCTGGGACGACCAGGCCTCAGGAAACACAGCCCAGCGCCTGCAAGTGGAGGCCAATCTGAAAAAATGGTTTCCCGGCATGAAGACTTTTGGCATCGATGTGCGGGCTATGACAGGTTTTGGAGGTCAGTTGCATTGCATCACCATGCAGATTCCTGCCGACAATCCGGTCAAAATCTGGCACCCCGCTTTCCGGGATCAACAGGTAATTCAACCGGAATACAAGATCAGGTCCACCATCCGGAACCGAAGTGGGGTTCAGTCTGCCATTTGCAAATGGAGAATTCTCCCTTCCCAAACCTGGAATGAAATCCAGCTGACCGACTCCTCTGGTTTTTATATCGGCCGTATTTTGGGTGACAGCCTTTCGGTGGGAGATACCGTTCAATATTATATTTCAGCCACGACCAACAACGGCAAAACCGCTTTTAAACCCATCACCGCCCCCGAAGGCTATTTTGAGTTTACCGTCACCGCACCTGCTCAGGTCCGGAAGGCAGGCGAACTTTCTCCATTTACACTCTGGCCAAACCCAGGAACCGGGGATGTATGGCTGACTGCTGATTTCGATTTTCAGGGTAAAATTGAAGTTCTGGATGCCATGGGAAAACTCCAGTCTGGCATCGTGCTGGGGCAGAATGAAGCCAGGCACAAATTGAACCTAAGGTCTCTTCCCCCAGGGATGTATCACCTCCGGATTTCGGTTCCGGGAAGACCTGTTGAAATGCATACCTACGCCAAATTCTGATTTTTATGAACTTGAAAGCTATTTTCCTTTTTGTCCTGTTGGTTGTTTTTGGAACGGCGCAGGCTCAGACCTATTCCCTGGCCTTTTCAGCGAACCAATCGTATCAGAATCTGGTAAATGATACCGTCTTAAGCGATACCCAATGGGTCGCCAAAAAGTACAAAATTGTGCTTCCATTTCCTGTGCGAATCAGCAATGCGGTGGTAAACACCATTTATGTAGATACGGATGGGCGGATTATGCGCCTGGCTACTTCAGGTGGCAGTACTTTCTTCCGGACCCTGGTCTGGGGTTTTGGAAATTGCGGTCTGCGCCAAAAAGAAAACGACACATCACGGGTTTCCTGGGTAATGGAAGGCACAACGCCCAATCGTATTGCCAAGGTTCAGTTCCGGAATGCCGGATTTGTAGGCGATGAAACCCATACAGATAAGTTAAACTTTCAAATCTGGATCCATGAAGACGGAAAAAGGTTTGAGCTTGCTTTTGGTCCTACCCAGGCCAATTTGATGCGTGCTATGAACGGCGCTTATGGTCCATTACTGGGGATTGGTGTTCAATATATCCGGGGCACCCCCACCGTGCCCATTCTTAGCACAGCAGATTACGGGTTGAATGGCCTGCCGCAAAATGGGCAGACCTACCGATTTTCACGGCCTTGACTTAATCCCGGATCAAAAGTTGGTGCTTTTAACTTTAGGCAATGCAGATGGGTTACCTGGACATAGTCTCCAATCGGGCGATGCTGTGCCTCGTTCGGCTTATTGTGAGGCTTCCAGCCTCCACCCTGCTGTCTGACATTTTAGCGAAGCGAATGTCAGACTACAGATAAAGCCGATTTGCAATCGGCGAAAAGCTTTTTAGATGCCAATCTTAAATTTTATTTGTATTGTATACCAGTTGCAGCAGGTATTGTTGAAAAAGAATATTTGTTAAGCAGCTGAATAGATTTTTATGGGACCAGAATTGGTTTGTTGGAACTTGCAATATTTTAAATATTTTCTAAACAAGAAGTATTCGCGGTGCCGCCTTGGCGCCATTAGAAAATTGCAAATCCGCCTAACCTATCGTCCGACATGCGCTTCGCTAGCATGGCGGACAGCGGACTGTATATAAGGCAACTTACGATATGTTGCTGGAGATGCACCAAACTTATAAGCTCTTCGAAGTGCTTATAGGTTTTATTCTTTAGCACCAGCAAAACTACGCCTGGGTAAGTGGCCTTTAGGTTTTTTCCCCGCCTAGGTCTTCACGAATCAATTCTACTTTTGATTAATATTCCCGAATCCGGGCAGAGATCATGAAAAGGGCTTAAGCAGCCATTTCTGCAACCATTGTGTTGGTTCGAGAGACTCGAACCCATGCAGCGAAGTTCAATCAATAATTTGTAAATAAGTTGAAACGTAGCCAATATGCTTAAAATAGGAAGAGGTTACCAAATCTTTAAGATCTTTCCTTGGAATTGAAAAATGACGCAGCAGATACAGGAGTGCATTTTTCAGAGGCAACAACTCTACTTTCACAATATCAAAAATAATATCAGCGTCTATCCCTCTGTAATCGTGAGCCATTCTGTTTCTTAGGCCAACAATAGAAATCCAATTGATCTGAGGTTGAAGATTTAGCAAGGGCTCTTCTATTTTCTTTGTTTCTTCACCTATGGCCAGCAATAGCCGGCTGATGGCATTAAAATTCATTTGGTCATTGGCTTCTCTCAATTCCTGTCCATTTTGAAAAGACCCGGAATAAATTTCAATTTTTTCAATTGCTTCCAGAGTCGTACAGATGTAAAGTAAGGAAGTTTTTTCAAACATAAATCACCGTATCTTTTACTGTAAGCCAAACCAATGGATTGATATTTTGCAGGCGAACCAAATCAATATCAGAAATACCAGTATGGCTTGCTATGGTTTCCTCCAGCAAAATAAAATCTTTAAAACTCAGACTTGCATTTTCTTCCAAATCATAAAGTAAGTCCAGATCACTGCCCACATGATATTTGTCTTTTGCAAAACTGCCAAATACACCCAGGCTTTGTAGCTTAAACCGCTTGCGAATGGCAGGGCTTACTTTACTTAATTGCTCCACAACTGTATTCATTTCATGCATTTTGTGCAAAGGTAAGGCAAAATTCACAAATTGTTTATGAATACCCCAATCGGGCGAGGCTGTGCCTCGTTCGGCCTATTGTGAGGCTTCCAGCCTCTACACATAATAATAGAGCTAAGGTTCATTGGATTGTCTTACTTTTTTTATTCTAAAATGGCCCTCTGTCCTAAAAATCCTTTTTACATATATATGAGTTAGGAGTATGTTGGCCGGAGACCAGAAAATAATTCGAACGAGGTAGAACCTCGCCCGATGAGAGGGCATTAATAATCTTGCTGAATGTCATTGCCAGAAATTCATTTGACGGAATTGGAAAACCCGAATCCTGAAATAATAGGATGTCCAGCATCTGAATATTTCTCTCCCCAACTTTTTCGACGGATCCCTTTGCTGACAACCATGACGGCATAAAAAAAGCAGAAGCCTCTCGGTGAGTTCTGCTTTTTGCTGGAAGATCTGTTATTGGCGTTACCAACAAGGATTATTTCCGGATGATGAGTTTTCGGGATGCGGAAGAACCCAGACTCTCCACCCGAATGAAGTAAAAGCCGTTATCGAGTTCCTTCGTGCTGATGTTCAGTACTTCACTGTTCGCAACTGAACGATTTACTTCTTTGCCTGCCAGATCCGTCAAGATTACATTTGCGCCGGCTGGCAGATGGTCGAGGCTAACAGATTCTCTTGCAGGATTGGGGTATACCGCCAGCCTGTTCTTCAGCTGTTTTCCTGTTTCAACCGAGGTTATGATTTCTGCATCGGAAAGCGCTCGGTAATACACCTTCAGGTCATCGATAAGGCCGTTGGAATATTCATCCGGTCCAGTAAGACTTCTGCCCACCCAGAAAGAAGCCGTGGAATCGGCAATATCAATATCAATTGTGTAGGGAATGGAACAAACACTGGTGCCATCGACATAAAATTTAGCCTGGCCGGCAGTTTTGCTGTAGGAAAAAGCCACATGATACCATTGATTTACATTCCAGTTGGTGTAATTGCAGGTAATAAGCGGAGAAGGAGCCGCGGGGTTTCCGACAAAAACAATTCCGCCCAGATACGTATTGAGTTCCAGAATGTAGCTGGCATCCAGAGCCGGATTGTATCGTTCCAGTATGGCGAACACATCAGCGGAAACATTGTTTCTTTTCACCCAGGCTGCGATGGTAATTTCATCCACAGCCTGAATCTTATTAATAGTCGGGCTAGCCGGAATTTCAATAGTGCCACTTGACCCGTTGAAACTGTAGGCGCCGTTTGCTGTGCCGAATCGGTCTTCAGCCGGCACCACATTGAGCGGCGTTCCGTTGTTGCCGTTTCCGCTGATGTCCGTGGCATCGCCGTTCATGGGCAGATGCAGGATGAGGCTGTCGGTGGATACCTGTGCATTTGCATTCGTCAGCAAGGTGCAAAAGCCGGCAACGGCGGCAGTTTGGAGTATTCTTTTGATGTTCATCGCATATTAATTTTGATTATCAGGTTTTTATTGGAGTAGCAAATTTAGATATCGAAAAATAAAGCTGCAAAAAATTATGGCTTTTTTTAAATTTGTTATTATTTTCATCATGATACAAAGGTGAGGACATTTTCACCTCCACATCAAACTCTAAGTCAGAGCTAAGGTTTATTGGATTGTCTTACTTTTTTATTCTACATCGGTCCTCAGTCCTAAAAATCCTTTTTACATATACCAGTAAGGAGTATGTTGGCCGGAGGCCAGAAAATAATTCGAACGAGGTAGAACCTCGCCCGATGAGAGGTAATCAGGCTTTTTTCTTCTTGTTTGTAGTCTTTGCAGAGCAAGACTACGAACTTCGAATAGGATGCAGGGACTCCATGCCTTCGGTTTGGCATGCCGGCCCGGTAGGCCTAAAATTGGCTCAATCCAATTAAAAAGTCTTTCCCCCTTCAATTAACGCCACTCCAAGCTATTTTTTTCGAAGGCATTGAAGATGAATTATTTGAACGATTCCAAAGTCTTGCAGAATTGGAATGAATGGTTGACTTTTGCGAAATTATTCCACCGGCCCTGAGCGGGCTATTCAAAGTTACATATGCTTAAATTTCTTTTTTCGTTTGTCTTCGGATTCAGTATGATTTGCCAGGTGGCCAACGCCCAAAGCATTGAGCGGATCCAATTCTCGGGTGTCGCCTCAGACAACAACAATTTCCAGCCGGTGGCGGGTGCTTCGTTCGGGAGTTATCTGAGTGGCAACGGTGGTTCCCTTACGGTGGGTTCCGAATATGGTAAAAGCACCTTTGTTCCGGTGCAGGTAAAAACCTTGGAACGACCAACGGTGGATGTATCAGTTTATCCCAACCCCAGTTCCGATGAGGTTTTCATTGACTGGAAATCGGGTGACCCTGCCGGACAAGTTCTGGTATTGCTGGATGCCAATGGAAAGGAGGTGAGAAAAGAGCAGGTGAAATCCAGCCGAATGAGCCTGATGCTAAAAGATGTGGCAGCCGGCATGTACACACTGCAAATCATCAAGGGCCTTGAAAAACTGGGCTCCTATAAAATCATCAAATCCAAATAATTCCATTCAAAAAATTCATTCAGATTTAGTCATATGAAATCCATTTACCTTCTGTTTTTAGTATCCATTTTAAGCAGCGCAGTCATGGCGCAAAGCAACATACCCCAGGTTGTAAGCTTTTCCGCTGTGGTACGCGATGCCAACAACCAGCCATTGGTGAATACGCCGGTAAGCATCCGGCTGACCTTTAAAAAAGGCGGAGCCAATGGCCCGTTGGTGTACTGTGCATTGCATCAGGATGTATCGAATGCCAATGGCTTCATCAGTTTACAATTAAACCGCAATGTGTTGGGTACAGGATGCAACGGTGCACCAAGCACTACATTTGAAACAATCCCCTGGAAAGAAGGCGGATTTTGGATGGAAGTAGAATACCAGACCGTACCGAACACACCCTTTACCAGTCTGGGCCAACTGGAACTGGCCAGCAGTTTTTATGCCTTTGCGGCGGGAAGTGCAGAAGAAATAAAAGGAGTAAATCTGCAAGGGGCACAGAACGGCTATGTACTGGCCTACAACCAGAGCACCGGCAAATGGGAACCAACTCCTGCTTCAGCGGGACCACAAGGGCCAATTGGCTTAACAGGTCCGGCAGGCGCAACCGGCTCACAGGGACCTGCTGGTCCGCAAGGTCCAATAGGATTGACTGGAGTAGCTGGCCCTCAAGGACCAATTGGCTTAACTGGACCGGCAGGCCCAACAGGACCGGGCTATACCAATGGAACCACAGTTAACCAAATGATGTATTGGAATGGCACAGCGTGGGTAACTTTATCTCCCCCTCAAACCCAGGGGCAGGTTCTTACTTTTTGCAATGGATCTCTCACTTGGACGGTCGGCGGAGTTTGCCCGGTTGTTTTATCAACACTTATCACCACAACTCCTTCATCCATTACCTCAACGGCAGCCAGCAGTGGTGGCAATATTTCCAATGACGGTGGTGGCGCAGTTACAGCCAGAGGGGTTGTTTGGAGCACAAGCCAGAACCCAACTATAGCATTAACGACTAAAACAAACAACGGTACTGGAACTGGGATTTTTACGAGTAACATAACGGGTCTTAGTCCAAGTACAGTGTATTACATACGGGCCTATGCGACCAATTCTGCAGGCACTGCCTATGGCAACCAGCAAACATTGACGACGGCTACTTCTTCCAATCCAGTGGATGTGGATGGAAACGTTTATACCACAGTAACGATTGGTACTCAGGTTTGGATGAAAGAGAACTTAAAAGTGAGCAAGTACCGGAATGGTGACCCTATACCAACGAATCTGGATAATACATCTTGGCAAAACACCACCAGCGGCGCTTATGCGATATACAACAACGATGCTGCCAACAATACGACTTATGGCAAGTTATACAACTGGTATGCTGTTGTTGACAGCAGAAATCTATGCCCTGTTGGCTGGCATGTGCCGAGCGATCCAGAGTGGAAGACACTTGAGATTTATTTGGGTATGAGTGTTACGGATGCAGACATAATTGGCAGTCGTGGGAGCGCTCAGAACATCGGTGGCAAGCTTAAAAGCACCTCAACCCTTTGGACCGCTCCCAATACAGGAGCAACAAATGAAAGCGGTTTTTCAGGCCTTCCGGGCGGCTTCCGTTACGTCAATGGGACTTACTACGGCATTGGCTACAACGGCAACTGGTGGTCCTCTACGGAGACCTCGACTACGGCAGACGCCTGGGGCCGGGACCTGGGTTACAACAATGGCAGTTCAAGCCGGACCAACGACGATAAGCAAGATGGCTTTAGTGTCCGTTGCCTCAGGGATTGAAAAGACCCTTTGACCCTTTGACTCCATAACCGCGAAGCGGTCGATTTTTGTTTTCAGAAAGGCATCTATGAAATTGCACAATGAACTTCCTGTTTATAAAGCAACTTACGATATGTTGCTGGAGATATTTCAGCTTTGCCGTGGCTTTAGCAGGGAGTACAAATTTACTGTAGGCGAAAGCCTGAAAAAAGAAACGATAGATTTGCTTACACTTATTTTCAGGGCCAATAGCCGCACAGAAAAGGGAGATGTGTTACAGGAAGCAAGAGAAAGAATTGAGGTAATCAGGCTTTTTATCAGACTTATGAAAGATATGAAACAAATAGACCTTAAGCTATTTGTTCGGGTAAATGAACATGTAGAAGAAGTGTCAAAACAATTAACAGGATGGCAAAAAAGTGTTTCAAGATAGTTTCTCAGGGCCAGAGTTCGGGTTGGTTACGGCCACCCGAAGCGTGCCGTTAAATCCGGTAACCCGCTATTGGTGTAAAGTCCATCGCTCTTGTGGAAATGGTAGCTGGTAGCAAATTCAACAGTGGTTACATTCGCTTCAGGCCTTCCGGGCGGCAACCGTAACAACAATGGAACTTACAACAACATTGGCAACAACGGCAACTGGTGGTCCTCTACGGAGAACTCAACAACAAACGCCTGGAACCGGAACCTGAATTACAACAATGGCAATTCAAACCGGAACAACAACAATAAGCAAAATGGCTTTAGTGTCCGTTGCCTCAGGGATTTAACAGAAACCAGTCCCGCTGTTTTTCAGCGGGACTTTTATTTAGTATGCAATTCAATTTATTTATACCTCCAAAAATAGATGCCGTTCAATTCACGGAAGAGTTGTTTGCAGCATATTACGAATGCAGGAAAAACAAGCGAAACACATCCAATGCCTTGCGTTTTGAAATTCATCTTGAAGCCAACCTGTTCAAATTAAGAGATGAGATATTAGCAGGAACTTATCAACCTGGGCGTAGCATTGCTTTTATTGTAGAAAAGCCTGTAAAAAGAGAAGTATTTGCAGCGGATTTTCGGGATAGGGTGGTGCATCATTTTGTAATAGCCAAACTCAACCCATTGTTTGAAACCCTGTTTATTGAAAATAGCTACGCTTGTCGCAAAAATAAAGGCACGCTATTTGGCATCAATCAGGTGTATGGCTTTGTAAAATCAGAAACAAATGGTTACAGCACCGATGCCTATATTTTAAAGCTGGATGTGCAAGGCTTTTTTATGCATATAGATAAAGGTAAGTTGTGGAAAAGATTAGAGAGTTTTATTCAAACACGATACCATGCACCTGACAAAGCTTTGGTCCTCGAACTCAGTAGAAAGATTATTGAAAACGACCCAACCCAAAACTGCAC
>CAMCXM010000001.1 GCA_945883425.1 Spirosoma fluviale | reverse complement strand
ACTTCGGTTAACTCTTCAAAGAGATTCAGTTTTTACCACAAATGTGGACTTCACCGGATTCAACGGTAACAACCTTGCCACTTTGTATCCAGGCTGGACAGAGGCAACCAAGAACGGAACCAATATTGTGAATTCATCCTGGAGGGCCGGTGACGTAGACGGACAAATTGCTGCCAGGATTGCCCTTACCGGAACCAATAAATCCGATTGGATTTTGTCTCCGGGTGTGAAGATCGTACCGAATAGTTTTCTAACGCTCAAAGCAGCTCATCTAAACTCGGTGCTATCAGCTAAAGGCGTCTTCGGCGACGACGACTCCGTCTCTGTTTTGATCACAACCAATTGTGGTGCTTTGTGGAAGCCGTTTATTACGTTCTCGAAAAACAAACCGAACGGGATCGACAAGATTCTGAACAACTACACCTTTTCTCTGGCCGAATATGCGAATCCAAACGTGGAGACTCGTATTGGGATCTGGGTGAAGGACGGTGCCAATTCAGCACAAACTTCCTTCTTCTTTATCGATGATGTTCAGATCAGTAATGGAATCAATTTCGATGTGAAAGCGGATTCCGTGTTTTTCAAGAACAATCCGGTTGTCGAGGGTCAAACCAATACACTGAAAGTGAAAGTGAGTAACAAGGGTGCCAATTCCATCAATCAGGTGAAGGTCTATGTGCGAATCGGGGCTTCCCTTGATTCGATTCTGATTCCTAAGATTTTCGCTTCGCAATCTGATACAGCTGATTTTATCAACTTCATTCCTCCTGCCGCTGGTAATTTATCCGGTTATGCATGGGTGAAAGCCTCTGGTGACCAGGTTCCTACGAACGATACCACATACTTTACCATACCTATTCTGGTTTCAAACAGTCTGGTATTGTCCAATCCAACTGCTGGTTTTAAAGTTTATCCTAACCCTGCACAATCTACTTCTGCCATATTCATTGAGCAGGAGCATGCATCTGCGGGTGAAGTGGAAGTGATGCTCTGGTCTTTGGTTGGTCAGCCGGTATACCGGAAGACGTATAAATCAGCTCCGGCATCTGGAATACAGGCAACGTTTCAATCGGTCCCAGCTGGGGTTTATATGATTGAGCTGGTGAAAGACGGAAAGAGCCTGGGTAAAAAACCGCTCGTTCTGAAAGATTAATCGAAAGGACAAGGCATCATCTTTTATCCGGTTCTGATAAATGATGGAATCCTGACCGATATTTATCAATAAAATTAATTTCCTCTGTTGCTCTGCATTCTTGCCGGGTTTCAGAGGAAATTTTCGTTATACCGGTTTCGTGAATTTACCCCAGCAGGTTATCATGTCAATAGCGCTGACCAGCACATGATGATTAGCTCCAGCGGAGCGAAATGTTTTGTTTCGCAATTCAAACGCTTATTGTAGGAGAAGACATTTATTTGAACCTCTAACATGGCGCTCCTCTGGAGCTTGGGCGTATTTCTTTTCTCTTTCTATTAACATCGTGCACCGCTGGTGCCAGAATTCCAAATGATGATGGGTTTCAATTCTTCTCTCTCCCCAGAATTTTCCTTTGCTCCTTTTTTTAGATATTGACAAATCACAAATCATTAACCACAAACCACTAACCACTAACTGGCGCCAAGGCGCCACGTTCCGCACAAACCACAAACCACCAACCACAAACCACTAACCACCAACCACCAACCACCAACCACTAACCACTAACCACCAACCACAAACCACAAACCACAAACCACAAACTACTAACCACAAACCACAAACCACTAACCACAAACCAGTGCTTGGCCGTTTTTTATCTTTCAAATAACATCGTGCACCGCTGGTGCCAGAAACGCAAATGGTGTGTCATCCAGGATTCGTCCCTTGTCCCTGGATTGTAAAGGAATTGTTAACGCAGCCTTTTTCAGGGGAAAGATTGCGGATAAATAGTCCTCTTTTTATGGACTTTATTGGTTCATCCAAACCGGGTTCTCTGCCTGTGGAGGCCAAATTTTCTTTGGCCGATCAGGCAATTGATAAAATTTTATCGGCCGGAATCTGCGTTTTTACTCAATTGGATAGCCTTTTTAACAATTACACAATTTTTTTACTTGTTTATTAAATTGTTACTTTATATTTGAAATTCCGTTAAAAACGTTTCATGTAATTTTTGTGAAGACTTTTTATAAAAGCTTTTTCACATCCCGGGTTACCAAATGCGTTTGCGGCGGATAAAATCGTTCAATTTATGTTCAACATGTTCAATCTATCGAAGACTAAGAGATGGCTGCTGGGAGCAGTGCCTCTTATGCTGAGTCTCCATTGCCTTGGGCAAGCGGGGGCTGTTGCGGGTTCGGGTGGCCAACAAAATGGCTCCGGATCTGTTCGTGCGAAGACTTCAGCAGCTGTGCCTCAAAGGGCCACAGTTGGGGAGGATTCCAAGTCGGTTAAAGGCGCTGTAAAGGCGACCAATGCCAAAGTAGTTGCTGCCGCCGAAAAAAATAAGGCGAAATCATCTGATCTTGAACTCCGTAAGCAGCAGATTGCTCTCAAAGAGCAGCAGGCGATGGAGGCTCGGGTAGAAGCAAAAATTGCGGATTATGAGGCAAACTACGGAGCTCTTTCCGACGAGAAGCGTGAAATCCTTAAGCAAGAGCTCACCGAAAGATTCAAATCTGAACAATAATAACCTTCTAAATTAACCAATTTATGAAAAACACATTTACTAAAAGTGCTGGTTTATTGTCTTCTGCTAACAGCTGGTTTTTCCTGGCTCTTCTGATGTTTGGTGCTGCGCAGCTGGAAACATTTGCACAGACGTCCAAATATACATATGGCACCTCTGCCGGAACATATACGGCAATTACGGGAACCACCTATCAATCAGGTGCTGCCTTATCCACAGATGCGGTTTCCGGAGATATTCCTCTCGGTTTTACATTTCGTTATAACAGAAAGGATTATACCAATATCCGTATTAACAATAATGGATACATTATTTTCGGCCCGAATAGTGGGTTCGCCACCACCACAACTGGTATTACTGGGCCTGGCGTATTAGTTGAAGGTACTGTTTCTGGTTTTGCAACGAATCTTGTCGCCTCTACAGCAGCTTCTCCGTCTATTATTTACGGACCAAGCGGTAGTGACTTCGTTGTACAATACACCGACATGGCTCGTTCAGGGCAAACCGCTGATCGTATTACCTTTCAGATTCGGTTGACTCAAACAACCAATGTGATTCGTTTGGTGTACGGTACCTGTTCGGCAACAACCGGAACAACCAATTTTCCTCAGGTAGGTATCCGTGGTGCAGGTTCCAGAGATTATCAAAGTATCGGCGGAACCACAGCAACTACATGGTCTGCTCCAACCGTTACCGTAGGTACAGGTGGTGCTGCATTAGTAACGAGCATGCGATTCACAAGCAATGCAACGACTCCGGCTGCTCCAACTTCCGGACGTACTTTTACCTACACACCTCCAGCTGAACTTGCAACTCCGACGTATGCTACATTGCCAACGTCTGAGAACTTCAATGCCGCTCCATGGGTAGATGGTAATGCCATTTCTGATTTGCCTGCTCTTGCGAGCTGGCGTGCATGGCCTGCTTTTGCTGAAAGATGCTGGAGAAGAAATGACGTAGCAGCAGGAACCACTGCCAGTGGATGGTCAAATACTACTGGAGGTTATTCAATTGCCTCTCCTGCCTCTGGTGGGGCTGCACGTTTCCACTCCTACCAAATCAGTGCGGGTGGTACCGGTTATATGGACTGGTATGTGGATTTATCACCAGCCGGTCTGAAAACGTTGACGTTTGATTACATCAATGTTTCAGGAACCGACAATCTGACGATAAGACTCTCCACCGATGGTGGTGCTACTTTTGGATCGGTACTGGCTACGTATGGTGTGGATGCAGCCTGGGCTTCCAAATCCATTGGTTTGACTTCTGCTTCGGCGTCAACCTGTGTCGTTCGTTTCGAGGCAACTAGCGATTTTGGTGCTAATGACATTGGAGTTGATAATGTATCGATTGCTACTCCGCCATCATGTACCCCTCCTACAGCATTAACAGTAACTCCTAGTTCTGCCACAGCGGTTGCTTTCAGCTGGACTGCCGCTTCACCGGCTCCGGGTGTTGGATACGAATGGGAAATTCGTTCTTCCGGTGCTGCCGGTAGCGGACCTGCTGGTTTGGTCGATGGTGATGTTACAGGATCTCCTGCAATTTTGTCGGATGTTTCTTCGGCTTTGTCTGCCAATACAGCCTATACATTGTATGTTCGTTCTGACTGTAATGGTACAGACTTTAGCCCATGGGCTTCTTTGGCGTTTACAACGCCTTGTTCATCTCCGGCACTTCCTTACACACAAGCATTTACCACTGCCTATTCACTGGCACCAACAGGAAATCCTTCGTGCTGGAGAGAGGCAACCGGAACATTGAACCTTTCTGGTAACTCTACGGTAACAACGGGTACCAATAATTGGAGTCCAACTTCAGCTTTTGCCAATGCCACGGCCAATAACGCATTTAAGATCAATTTGTATGGTACCAACAATGCATGGGTCATTACCGAGCCATTTTTGTTAAGTGGAGGTCCTAAACAGCTTTCCTACAACATGGCGGTAACCAGTTATAATGGTACTGTAGCACAGTCAACGCTGGGTACGCATGCGGTTCGTGTGATTGTGTCAACTGATTTCGGGGCCACCTGGAACAGTGCCAATATCATCAAAACCTATACAGGTGCAGGTTCTTACAGCAACACAGGTTCACTTGAAGCAGTAAGTCTGGCTGCCTATGCTGGTCAAACCATTCAGATTGCGTTTGTTGCTTCCACTAATTCAACATCACCGGATATAGATTTTCACATTGATGATATTTCAATTGCCAATGCCCCTACTTGTTTTCCTGTTACCGGTATTGCTGTAACGCCAGCGTTGACAACGGCCAGTTTTAGCTGGGTTGCTCCTACGTCTGGAACACCAGTAAACTACAACTGGGAAATCCGTACCTCTGGTGCGGCTGGTTCCGGCGCAGTAGGCCTGTTTTCTTCTGGCTCTACAACCGCTCCAACGGTAACGGCTTCAGAAACAGGTTTGTCTTCATCTACTGTTTACACTTTATACGTTCAAACGGATTGTGGTGCGGGTGATGTAAGTTCATGGACATCATCGTCTTTCACCACCTTACCATGTATTCCAGTTTATACCTCAGGTAAAACTTCCGGTGATTTGATTTCTGACATTCAAATCCTGGGAACCACACTAGCCAATAATTCAGGTTTGGCTGAGACCAATCCGGCGTTCACGTTCTTTACAGGTGCTGCAAACTTAACGGCCACCTTAAATGCCGGTACCAGTTATACGGTTCAGGTTTCCATCGGTACCTGGGGTTCTCAGGGAGTAGCCGCCTGGATCGATTACAACGACAATGGTATTTTCGAAACTCCATCTGAGAGAATCGGAACAGCGACCATCGCTGCTGGACAAGGCTTTAATGTAGCTGGATATCCACCTGCAACATTCCCTATTTCACTTTCCTGTTCACCACCCGTTGGTAACCACAGAATGCGTGTGCGTATTATCTGGCTGGCTACGCCAACTTCCATCGATCCTTGTGCTTCCGGTGGATTTGGTGAAACCGAAGATTACATTGTAACAGTTGCTCCAGCTCCTCCATGTCCGGAACCATCTGCCGGAATCATAACTGGTGTCACCGGATCTACCGCTGATTTGGATTGGCAAACCGGTTGTTTGGAAACCGTATGGGATGTACATATTACCACTCCGGGTGGTGGTGCGCCAAGCGGTGCTGCTTCCAATCCGGGTGTAACGGCTCATCCATATACACCAACGGGTCTTTCTCCATTGACTTCCTATGAGTATTGGGTTCGTGCCAATTGCGGTGGTAGCCAAAGTTCATATGTTGGGCCATACACATTTACAACAGGTTGTGCTGATCAGGCAGTTCCGTTTTCTGAGGATTTCTCAGGAACCTTCCTTCCAACTTGCTGGGATAATCAGCCAAATGTAGGAACCGATGTTTGGACCAGTTCAACGGCTTCTGTAACTGGTACTGGTTCTGCACTATTTAATGCATATTCAATTTCAGCAGGTGATGCAGCAGATCTGATTTTGCCAACAACCACAGCGGTTCCGGCAGGGTATGCAGTAAACTTCAGTTCTGCTCACGCACCGTACACTGGTACTGAGGTAGAAAATCTTGAAATTTATGCCTCATCGGACGGTGGTACCAGCTATACATTGGTAACAACATTGGTAGGAGGTGTTGGTGGATCTCTGACTTCTGCTACTCCAACATCATCTGCTTATGTACCGTCAGCAAGTGACTGGAAGACACGTTCCATTCCAATTCCGGCTGGTACCAACAAGGTTAAAATCCGTGGTATTTCAGATTTTGGTAACAACATCTACGTAGACAATGCGGGTGTTGGTCCTGAAATTCTGAACGAAGCCGGTCTTTCGACTGCCTACATGTATGGTAGTGTTCCGGTAACGTTTGGTACCAACCAGGTAATTCAGGTGGTTGTATCCAATAACGGTAACAATAGCTGGACGAAAAACGTATCGTTGAACATTACCGGTGCCAATACATTCTCTAACACTCAGTCTGTTACACTGGCTGCCGGTGCAACTACGACTGTTTCATTTGCTGCGTACACGCCAACGGCAACCGGTTCAAATACGGTGACCATCACCGTTCCGGCTGATATCATTAACACCGATAACTCATTGGTATTGACTCAGGACATCACCACCAACTTCTTCTCGTACAAGTACCCAGGTATTGCAAATGATCCATTGGGTGTAGGATTTAACGGGGGAACCGGTGATTTTGTTGCTCTGTTTACCACGGCTGTTGCGGCTCAGGTAAATGAAGTAAAAGTTGATTTTACAACTGCTGGTCAGCCATACAACATCGGAATCTGGTCTGAAACGGCCGGTGCTCCTGGTACACTCTTGTACACATCACCTACGCTGACTACGGGTGTTGGAACGTCATTTGTTCCGGTTCCGAATGTTGCCGTAACGGGTAATTTCTTTGTGGGTGTGATGCAGACAGGTACAACCAATCTTGCATTCGCTACACAGACGGAAACACCGATTCGTTCTGGTGCTATGTTCTTCCAGTCTCCGACAGGATCAAGCACATGGCAGGATTTTGCTGCGATTAATGGAACGGATTTCCGTTTTGCGATTGCGGCTCAGTTCTTCACTCCAACGCCTCCAAACTGCGCCATCAACCTGAACAACACCGTTTGTGCGGTGAATCCTGTAACGTTGACATGGGCCAGTGGTGGTGGAGCTCCAACCGGATACGATGTATATTTTGGAACATCAAGTACGCCTCCATTGGTTTCTTCGAACCAGGCTGGTACTACCTACAATGCAGGTGTAAATCCAGCTGGAACATACTACTGGAGAGTGGTTCCTGTAAACACATACGGTGCAGCTACCTGCCCAACCGTATCATCGTTTACAACCAACCTTGCTCAGTGCTATTGTGTACCAACCATGAGCGGAACTCTCCGCCATATGTCGGCATTCAGTGCGGGTTCGATTGCATATGCCAATCCAACCGCCATTGTTTCACCTGGTTATTTGGATGAAACACTTCTTCAGACCAATCTGACATTGGGTACTCCACTTCCGTTTACCATTACAAATACAAGTGCTTCTACATTTGCTGCCATCTACATTGACTTCAATGACGATGGTGATTTTGCTGATGCATTTGAAAACGTATTTACGGGTGGTTCTGCTCTCAGCATTACGGGTAACCTGTTTCCTGATTTCAGTGTAGCTGCAGGTGTTCACCGCATGCGTGTGCGTATTGCTTCCGCTGCTGTAACGGATCCTTGTGCCAACCTTACAGGATTGGGCGAGACAGTCGATTTCTCTGTGAACGTAATCGTTCCTCCTTGTTTGCCTCCAACTGGCCTGGTTGCCAGCGGAACAACTACATCTACCAGTGGATCAGTTAGCTGGACTCCGTCTGCTACCACTGCATACAATGTGTATTTCAGTACATCTATAACCGCTCCAACTAGCCTGACCACTCCAAGTCTGGTTTTAGGTGGTGGTGTTTCTACCGCTAATATCACAGGACTTCTTCGCCATATTGTTTACTACGTATGGGTAAGAAAAGATTGTGGTGTTGTGGATGGTGTGAGTGAGTGGACCGGACCAGTTCAGATTATTCCTGGTACATCTTCTTCACTATACAGTTCAGGTGTAATCAATTCAGAATATTCTGCTACTACGGTTACAAGTGCAACTGCATCAACCTGTCCGGGTACTCAAAGTATTACCATTCCGGCGAACCATACGGTTTCCAGTGTAACCACTACCTATCAGATGACGGGTAATACTGCTGGAAATGGCTGGATGAGCGAGCAGCGTTCTGTTCTCTATTCACCTACTACCTCAACCGCTTCTTCGGTTGCTTCCGGTACGGGAAATTCAGCAGGTACTTTCTCCTACAACCGTACTGGTCTTACATTGGCCAACGGTGCAACTGGTCCGGTTAGCTTTGAGCTCAGAGCTTTCCGTACGTTTGGTACTACTCCGGCTTGCGGAACAAACTACAACTTCGTGAATGATGATTCATGGAGAGTAACCGGTTACTATTTGCCAGTAAGAGATCTTGAGTTTGTAGGTGTTGTAGCTCCTGTTGCTGCAGGTACCTGCTTCAACAATGCGATGACCGTAACCGTACGTGTTCGTAATGCGGGTTCTAATGCTCTTATTTCAGGTTCTATTCTGGCCAGTGCGTTAACCGTAACTACACCAGGAGGTCCTGTATCTGTCGCATCAAACTTTACACTTTCTTCGCCTTTGGCTCCGAATGCAACTCTGGATATTCCAGCGGGTGTTTTGGATATGTCAACTCCAGGATCGTATTCGTTTGATGGTGCTGTGAATATGTTCGGTGATCTTTATACGCCAAACAACACCTTGACTACGCCATATGTTTTAGTCGCTACTCCTACGCTTACTCCTTCTCCTTCTGCATCGGTTGGTTTTGAAGTGGCTGATGCTTCTTTCGAACTGGGAGCTGCCTGGAGCACATACTCAGGTACTCTGGACAACACTTATGGCGGTACCATTTCCGCTCACGGTGGAACCCGGGCACTTGGATACGATGCTTCTCTTGGTATCAATGCTGCTGCCAGAAGAGCGATTTCTCCATGTATTAACCTTACCGCTGATTGCTACAGAGCTACATTCTGGGCTGCTGTTCACGCTTCTGCTTTGGTTACCGATCCAGGTATCCGAGTACGTGTGTCAACTGACCAGGGTGCTACCTTCTCAGGTAATTTAAATATTTCTGATATCACCACTGGTAAAGGAATGGCCTCGCCTACTGAATTGCTTCAATACAGTGCTTCTGCTCCATCCTTGGTATGGCGTAAATATGAGGTTAGCCTAAGCGGTTATTCCGCAGGTTCTACCATTCGTCTTGCCTTTGTTGGTTCAGGTTCAGGTCCTGCTTCATTGTTCTTCTTAGATGATCTTGTAGTTGAACCGAAAATTGCCAGCGATCTTCAGGTTGTGGGTGTAAAGAGTACAATTCAAGGTTACTCAACTTGCGACGATCCTACAATGGGTGTTGTTGTTCGTGTTCGTAACAATGGTTGTGGATCCGTTTCCGGATTCCAGGTTAGAGCTCAGATTTCAGGTGCAGTGGTAAACTCTCCTACCAGTTTGAGTATTACGGCAGGTGCCTTGGCTGAAGGTCAGGAGCTTGACTACAACCTTGGTTCTATATTTACATTCAAATCAGGTTCTGTTGATATCACAGGTGAGGCTCTCTTAACCGGTGATCTGGTATCTGGCAATAATTCAGCCTTTGTTTCCATTCCATTGAAAACAAAAGGAAGTATTTCCCTGGCTGTAGCTCCGGGAACCAACCTGGTTGTGGGTAACAGTGCAACGGTAACGGCTTCTTCAGCTCTTGGTGTAGCCTCTGCTTATTTCGGAGATGCTACGGTGACGGCTATTCCGGATAATAACATTACCGGTGTTACTTCCATCGTAGATGTAGGAGCCATTGGTCTCGCTGCCAATTCTCTTCAGTCAGTACGGGTAACCATCGACCACCCACATGTTGGTGATCTTCGTGTTCAACTTCGTAAAGGTGTAACCACCATCGATCTGATCAACCAGAGAGGTGGAGCCGGACGTAACTTCTACAACACGATATTGGGATCTACCGGTGCCGCTATCTCTGGAGTTACAGCCAACGACGAACCGTACAGTGCTGATTACATTTCAGAAACTGCTTTCTCTACGTTCTCTGCTGCTGCTAACTCGGCAAACGGAGCTTGGGAACTGATCGTAACTGACCTTTCTGGTGAAGATGTGGGTAGCTTGGTAAGCTGGTCAATGTCGTTCCCGAATGCTTTGTCGAATTCAGCTTTGGCTTGTCCGGATTGTATCGCAGGAGGTTATCCTGTGCCTACCACAGGTGTTCCTTTTGGAAGTACATACGCTCCAGGTTCTTACACTGTAACACAAAGTGCGACAGACAGAGCCGGTTGTTTCCTTGAAGAAAGTCAGACGATTAACTTCTTCCTGACCAACGTATGGTTGGGTACCACTGCAGGTCCAAACAACTGGTTTGTAGATGGTAACTGGGCTTCGAGTCCTGGACCAAACGATCCTGCGTTTGCGACTGTAGCGGCGACTATTTCCGGCAATACGCCTTACCAGCCTTCCATTACTGGCGGTACTGCAAATGTTGGTAGTGTAAGCTACACCAACGGCGGTTCACTTACATTTGGTGGATCTTCTGATGCCCTGAATGTAAAAGCAAACTGGACTGGTACTACTTCTTCTGTAAGTGGCGTCGGTAAAGTTGTTTTCAATGTTACCGGTGTTCAGAACATTACGGGTAATACCGTGTTCAATAACATTGAGATCGCCAAAACAGGAGCTACTGGTTCTGTTGAGATTGGGGGTAATGCCACAGTTACTGGTTTGATGAGCTTCTCAGCAACCAATACCCGTCCTGTGAATATTACAACTGGTAATCTGATTCTATTTAGTGATGCATCTGGTACTGGTAAAATCGGACCTATTCCGGCCGGTACTACCTTCACTGGTGATGTTACCACTCAGCGTTATGTACCAGGTACGAATGATGGCTGGTTCTTCCTTGGTTCTCCAGCTCTTGGTCAGACTTTCACTGACTACTCTGATAACTTCAAAGTATACGGACCATCTTCTGGTTTCGGTGCTCAGGGAGGTGGAATTATTCCAATTGGTGCTCAGCACACATCTATTTTTGAATATGTCGAGAACCAGTCACATGTGACGCTTGATACTGCTCAGAAATTAGGATGGAGAGCGCCAGGTAATACCACCATCGAAAGTGGTCGTGGATACCGTGTATGGTTGGATCGTTCATCGATGTTCAATACCAACACGTTGGATAACGTTGGTCCGATCGCAACAGGTACTGTTACGTTCCCAGCTTTGACTCGTTCTACCAATGTAAATTGTCAGCCAAACATCGGGCCGGCTACTGTGGCATGTGTTGAAGCAAACTGGGGTTGGAACCTGTTATCGAATCCGTTGCCTGCTCCATTAAACTGGGATGCTACTTCAGGTGCTGCCTTAACCAATGGATGGGAGAAACCAGCAAACATGAACAACGCTTTCTATACCTGGAACTCTGCCTTGGGTGGATACAGAGTATATCTTGGAACTGTTGGAACAGCTGGTGCTCTAGCTACTGGTTACGCTGCTACCTCAGTTAGTGATAACATTATCCCTTCTTCTCAAGGTTTCATGGTGAAAGTATTAAGCGGAACCACGGCTACCTTGAAAGTAAGAGAAGCGGCTAAATTTGTTTCCAACTCTGGTGCATTTGTTCGTACAGCTGCTCAGAACAACAATCAGATCCGTATCCGTTTGAGTAACTCAAATCAGGCTGACTACCGTTACGATGGTATCGTTCGTTTTGATGATGAGGCTACGTTTGGATTCGATGCAAACAGAGATGCACACGCACTTGCTGGTGGCGCATATGAGTTTAGCATGATTGATGAGTCAGGTGCTGAGTTGTTGATCAATTCCGTTCCGGTTCCATCTGAGTCGAAAGTGATTCCGGTATCAATGAACTACAAAGGCACGACTGGTATGTATACCTTCAACTTTGAAGATCTTGAGAACCTTGACAATGGTGTTGAGCTTTATCTCCGTGATAATCTGCTTGGAAACCTTGTTAGCATCAATGCTCAGCCTCAGTACAGTTTCTACATTGGATCGGGTGATGCTGGTGTTTCTGCGAATCGTTTCGAGATCGTAGTTTCTCCTTCAACTTTGACTGGTGTTTCGAAAATGGTTGATGGCATTGGTGTAGGTGTTTATCCAAACCCTGCTTCTCCATCATCTAAAGTAACGGTGTCTGTTCAAGGTGTTTCTTCATCTGATGCTCAGATCATCGTAACTGACATGGTAGGACGGGTTGTGTATAACGGATCAATGAATGTTCTGGCTGATAAAGTTTCAGAGAAAAACATTGAATTCGATTTCGCATCTGGTGTTTACTCAGTGAAAGTGATCACTTCAGGTAAGACGTTTGTTGACAAACTGATCGTTCGTTAATCACACGAATAGATAATTGAAAGGGCTGCTCCGAAAGGGGCAGCCCTTTTTTTATGTCTTTTGGGTACGTGAAAATTCCGGGGAGGGGATTATAGTGTCGTCTGATTGGGCATTCAACGAGCTGTCCTGAAATTTTCACATAGTGACATTCCAGGTTTTGCAAACGGCCGTCCTTTCAAATTAGTTCACTCCAGCCGGGTATAATGTCAATAGCCTTATCCCAACCCACTAACATGACGCTCCTCTGGAGCTTAGTATCCTGTTTTTATTCTCTACTGACATTGGGCACCGCTGGTGCCAGAAACGCAAATCAATTCTCTTCTCTCCCCAGAAAAAAGCTTGTGACCCGATTTAAATCTTCACTCTTCATGGCGCCTTCTGCGCTATTTCGCTGCGCTCAACTCTTCATTCTTCACTTTTCACTCTTCATGGCGCCTTCTGCGCCATTTCGCTGCGCTCAACTTTTCACTCTTCACTCTTCACTCTCTTCTGAAAAATCTTGTGACGCCGTCCTTTTTCTTATCGCACAGGAACATATTTCAAAGAGAACACTGGAGATTGTTCTGAGGTGATCATTTCTTTCCGTGCTTACATGGCATCCTGATTTTTCAAATCAATCCCCTCGCTTTCAGTTCCAGGTATTGATTGATGCTGTTGATGGTGAGTTCGTTTGGGGGAGTGAGGATGGTGTAGATGCCACTTCTTCGCAGACGGTGCGCAATCTGCTGTTTTTCAAACAGGTATTTGCGGGCGATGGTCTGGGTATAAATATCCGGAATGCTTTGTTTGCTCTCTCTGGTATATGCGGCGATTTCCGCGTTTTCAAACATCACCACCACCAATAAATGACGAGACTTGATTCTTTCCAGCAAAGGCAGGATTCGCTCCAGCTGGCTAAGGCTTTCCACATTGGTATAGTACATCAGCAAACTCCGGATGCGGATGTGGCTCCGGATCAGTTGATACAGTCGGTCTGGATTGGCATCGCCTTCGGTTTCCTTAAGGTTATACAACACCGACATCATTTTACTCAACTGCTGGTTGCCTCTTTCGGCCTGAATAAACTGGTTCGTCTTATCACCAATGGCCAGCAATCCTGCCTTGTCGTCTTTCTGGAGAATAATCCTGGAAAGAACCAGTGTGGCGTTGATGCAGTAATCCAACAGGCTCATTTCATTGAATGGGCTGCTCATATTACGGCCCAGATCCAGGATGCTGTAAATCTGCTGCGATTTCTGGTCCTCATAATGGTTCACCATCAGGCGGTTTAGCTTGCTGGTTGCCTTCCAGTTGATGCTTCGTGGATCATCGCCACGAGCGTATTCTTTAATGTGATCAAAGTCGTAACTGTGCCCGATCCGTCTTATTTTCCTGAGGCCCGTCTGTGTGGCCAACCGTTGGATGGCTATGAGTTGGTGCTTCTTCATTTCGATGATGGAAGGATATACATGCACCTTGCGTTCGGCCTGGCAGGTGACCCGCTTTTCCACCAGACCCAACCGACTGTGGCAGTACAGATGAATATTTCCAAAAGTGTATTCGCCCCTGGTTTTCGGGACTAATTTATAATGCAGGTTTTTTTCTTCGTGTGGCAGCAGTTCAAAACAGAGCTCAAAATCCCGTTTCTGAAACTGGGCGGGCAGTTCGTCCAACAGGTTGCAGTTCAGAAAAATGCCCATCTGGTTTTGAATGTGGAGGTGAATGTTGTTTTCACTTCCGAGGGAGAAAATGGGTGAGCAATTTCGCGTGGCCGTGACACCCTTTTGTCTTGTATATAGAAACAAAGCATCTCCTAAGGTGACAAACAGAAATCCAAACAGGCAAAGCTGGGAGATAAAGAAGCACCAGTCCGGCAGAAAATAACAGCTGCAGAACAATGCCACCTGACCTCCCAGAGCAAAGAAAAACCGGGGTCTTAAAAAGAAATTGGACAAGTACCTCACCGCGGAATTTCTACCCGTTGTACGATATCGAAAATCACTTCTTCCGGTTCGATGCCTTCCAGTTCTTTTTCCGGATGGAGAATGATGCGGTGATTGAGAACCGGTACCAGTACTTTTTGAATGTCTTCTGGTGTCACAAAATCTCTTCCGGCCAGGGCGGCCATGGCTTTGGCCGATTTCAGGATGGCCAGCGAAGCCCGTGGTGAACCGCCCAGCATGAGATCACCACTGTTTCGGGTATGGTCGATGATGGTGGCAATGTAGCGGATCAGTTCATCCTGAATATGAATTCGTTCGATCAGATTTTTTGCGTTCGCCAGAATTCCGGCATTGGCCACCGGCTTGAGTGATCGCAGCGAATTCTGTTCAAAATCGCCTTTGAATCGGTTTAGAATCTGGATTTCATCTTCGAGACTTGGGTATCCGATCTTGATTCGGAACAGAAACCGGTCGAGCTGGGCTTCCGGCAACTTATAGGTGCCTTCCTGTTCAAACGGATTTTGTGTGGCCAGAACCACAAACGGTTTTTCCAGCGGAATGGTCTTGCCATCGATGGTCACCTGTCTTTCTTCCATCACCTCAAACAAGGATGCCTGGGTTTTGGCCGGTGCCCGGTTGATTTCGTCGATCAGCACAATGTTGGCAAACACCGGGCCGGGGTGAAATGTAAACTCAGATGTTTTAAGGTTGAAAACCGACGTACCCGTCACATCCGTGGGCATCAGATCCGGAGTGAACTGAATGCGGGAAAACCGAAGATCCAGGCATTGCGAAAGCATTCGTGCAATGAGGGTTTTGGCAATTCCCGGGACTCCTTCGAGTAGAATGTGGCCTCCCACCAGCAGGGAAGCCAGCATTTGTTCCACCACGTCTTCCTGCCCGATTACAGCTTTTGACAGTTCGGTCCGGATGGCTTGTACCAGTTCAAACAACTGGTCGAGTTCCTGTTTGATTTCAGGTTGACCCAGGATTTCTTCTTCCTCGTTCATAGCGATTTGCTTTGTTGATAAAATTGTTCGGTTATCGAATGAAAATGTGCCAGCTGGCTGGCGGTTGTGTTTTGCACGGAGTAGTCCTGAATGTAGTTCCAGGACTGGAAAATGGAGGTAATCAGTTCCTCATTCACCCCGGATCGTCGCGATAAGACCTGAATGGATTCTTTGGAAAGCCCCTGGTTCTGAATGCCATACCGGGTTTTGATGTGGTTGAGGAAAAGCTTCATTTTCTGCTGACTCATGAAATAATGGTTTTGCTTCCGTAGGTACAATTCAGAAATGGCCCTGATGAAATGCAGAGTGGAATTGGTGCGGGATGGGAGCAACGGAATGATGCGTTGCCGACGTCTGGCCAGAAGGACCAGAAACGCGATCACGCCTGCCAGCAATGTGTACCATGCCCACCGGAAGGATTCCTTTGATAGAATAAACCGCAAAGGGGATTGCTCGTTGTCCTCATTTTCTGAACTGTACGGCAATTTGGATGCTTCATCAATCAGCAACATGCCTGTGTTGTTTTTTTCTTTGTCCGAAAATATGGATGACAACACGCCATCTTTCTTTTCCGCTTTTCTGGAATTGCTTTCAAGGCCCAGATGAGCCAGTAAACCATCGGAATATTCCTGGATTTCAGGACGCAGAAGATGGAAGTTGGTAAACAAAAGAGGATTGCAGTGCCAGAGAAGCGTTCCTTTTCCAACCTTCAGCTCCAGAAAATTGATCTGGTTGTCAATGTATCCGATTTGCCGGACAGGATTTTTGAGATAGAACCACTCGCCATTCATTACAAAGTGGTGGTATTGAAGCAGCTCGATGGAATCGGCGGACTTTACAAAATATCGGGCATTCGGATTTTTGCTTTGATTGAAAAACCCAACCGGTACCGTCCTTGTACCGATTGAATCGTTGGGCGCCTTTAGCTCTGCCCGCAGCAGAATGAGATCTTCGATACCGTCACGAAACAATTTTCGGGAAAGATTCTGACCCAGCTCAGGCGTGATGAACAAGGCTTTTCCCCCGTTGTTGAGGAAGTCGATGAGTTGGTCGACATCATCCGTAGTGAAATTTGGCTCACTGCCATGAATAAACAGGTAGGCCTGGTAATCGGTTTTCAGAGGAACCTTATTCAGGGTTTTTCCTTTGTTGATTTCAGCTTCTATTCCCGGCAGATTCTGCAGGTGTTTGTAAAAAATAGCCAGGTCATAGGGTTCTTTTCCGCTGGCATTGAGCGTCTGTGCCCAGTTGTATTTTGGGTAAGGTCTGTAGAAAAAATAGTAGTACAAAACGGCGCCCATCCCGAGAAAAAATACCAGCACGATCCAGATCTGCTTTTGTTTCATGAGGCCGGAATGGTGGGTTTAATGGCCTTCTGAATGGAATCGAAATGACCTTTTACAACAAGGAACGAGGTTTCTGTTACTGTGTAGTTGCCATAACGGGCGGCATCAAAGGCAATACTGATCCTTCGGTACGGAAGCTGCACACCGGTGTCTTTCAATTCTCTGAGGTAATCGTAATTGGTCTTATTTTTCTTCCAGACAATCAGTTCCATTGTACTGAGATCTTTGAGGACCATCAGAAACAGAATGCGGAGTGCCTGCCGGTGGTTGTTTTCACGGAGATAGGTTTGCAGTAATTCTTCCAGTTTATCGTAGGATATTTTATCCGGATTCACTTCCCAGGAAAGAAGGTCGTCTTTGGAGAGTTCGGGTTCCGAAATGTATTGCTTTACCACCATCGAAATGAGCCAGACCATCAGTCCAATCAGCAGGATGAGGGAACCGTATTTCACGAATGGAGCCAGCCAGCCCAGATTCCAGTCCGGAAACCGGAACGGCTCATTCACTTTTTCCGGTTTCTTATCTATCTTTTTGGGAGGATGCTCGGTAAAATCAAACCCATTTGTTTCCGCTTTCCAGCTGGTGGAATCATGCACAACAGTCACTGGATTACGGACGGTATCGTACCGTACATTGGCTGCATTCAGAAGGAGGGAATCGTATTTTGACTTGCGGATGGCCATCTCTCTTTTCGTGGCTTCTTCATCTCCCTCTTCCGACTGTATTGATTCTTCTTCTGAAACTGTATTTTCTTCCTCTGAATGTATCTGGCTAAAAGCTGACGTATCGATCTCGGTAAATTCTTCCGTGGAATCTATTTGCTGGCCGGAAACAAAGGCAACTTGTCCAGCCATAAACAGAAGGCACAACACCAACCTTAAAATAAAGATTTTTGGCATTTTCATTCGTTCTGTAAAGCCCGGATCCGGGTAATTAATCCACTGGCCTGGTTGGTTTCGATCAGGGTAAATGCCAGAATGCAGGAAGAAATGACCAGCAACTGAGCCGTGATCAACAGTAATAAATATCCAAATATTGTGGGCAGGTAGGTGAAAATGATGCGGGTGGTTTCGCTGTTGTTTACCGACACGTTCCAGTATATAAGATCCATAACCTTGCTGGTCATCTGTGAGCTGCTGAGAAGAATGCAAAACAGCCCCAGCAGTATGAAAATCAGAAAGCAGGCAACCGACTTCCAAAGAGACCCAAAAGTGTACTCCCAGGTCTTGCCCACAATGTTTCCAATGGAATCTTTTGAAACCAGCGTCATACCCAACCACACATACATACCTGGCAGAATGAGCGCATAGAACAGGTTCCAGCCGTTATCTATCAGGAAAAAACCGGAGATGGTTCCGAACACAATGAGCGTTGGAATTCCGAAACGTGCGATTGTTGCGGGAAATGACCGGGCATTGGCGGGATCCGCATATTTGATCACATGAAACCAGGTAATGAGCACCAGGCTGGAAATCAGTAAAATATGAAGTGCAAATGCAGAAGTCGATTCTGAAAAATAAAAGAGAGTGAACCAAAGTCCCGATTGCTTTACGATTTCAAATCCATTCGTTTCCTGGTATTGCAAAACCGCTACAAACATGGTGTAGAGAACGGAAAAAACGACTGTGGTCCAACCTGTTTTCTGAAATACCTTTCCAAAAAACCGAAGGGAGAAACCGGAAATCTGGCCAGCGTTGTATATCTGCCTGGGATCAAAGGCGACTGGTTTTAAGTACGTGAGACCATCGGCCTGGTAGGAATATTCTTTTTGACTCCGTCCTTTGATAAACGGATAGAAAACAAAATAGAAAAGAATAAAGCCGAATGAAGCCAGGATGAGTGCCAGCTTAATGGCTTCGTGCATGTCGTAATATCGGGTGAGAAAGGATTCGATGTAGGCGGCAACCACAATGACGGGTGATATGCCGATCATAATGGTAATGGCCCGGCGGGCGGCAAGCAACAGAGATTGCAGACGGGAATAGGTTCCGGGAAAGAGAAGTCCTTTTCCAATAGTAAAACCGGCTCCGGATCCGATCACGATGCTGCTTATTTCCAGTGCGCCATGCATCCAGATGGTGAGAAATGAGGACCAGAGAAGGTTGTATTTGGCAAAGAAAAACTGAAAGGTCCCCACCATAATTCCATTGTACAGCAGGATATAAAGAGTGCCCAGGCCCCCCATGATACCCATCGAAAATCCAATGTAGCAGACCTTGAGGTTGTTGATGGCGATGGTCAAAAACATGGAAAAAGGAGAATCTTCGTCGTACACGGCCATTGGTTTGCCATTATGGATGTTTTCCAGCGTCATCCGGACATAGGATTTTCCCAGAATGGATGCCGCAAACTGATCATCGGACAGGCACGATACGATACCGATGAGGGCAGCGATAAGAAACACCAGAAAGGCTGCGAGTTGTTCAAACCGGGTGTTGTACAGAGCCATCGGCACATCGGTTTTCCAGAAATCGAGCGCAGACCGCAGCGTGGTTTTCCGACCGGAATACACATTGCGAAAAAGATTTCTCGCCAGATTATTCAGGTAAACCCGAACAGACCGATTGGGGTAATGCGACCGGGCGTAGGCCAGGTCGTCGCTTATGGAATAAAACAGGCTGTAGATTTTTTCTGCATCCGGCGATTGTTCCTTCAGCATATTTTCATAATCCGCCCACTTTTCCTTGTTTTGTTCAATGAACCGTGTCTCCTTCATCGATTTTAGGTGACGCAAATAAATAAAAAGCACGCACAGACCAGTGGCATCCATTGAAATAAAAACGGTTCAGAACGTCATGATCCGGTATGAACTCGGAACTTTCTGGGAAAGGCTTTTGGCTCTTTTTCTGGATTGGACGGTGATGGGTGTGTTTGCAACATTGATCTTTTATCTTGCAAGTGTTTACTCATCGTTTGGCGAGGATGTTCAGCTGGTGGTCGGCATTGTTTTGGTGACGGTATTTGTATTCTATTCTCTGGTGAGTGAATACTTTCTGCACGGAAGCTCAATAGGAAAGCGGATCTTGCATTTGAGAATCATGCGGCTCGACGGGCAACCTTGTGAGCTGATGGACTATGTAATCCGCTGGGCTTTCCGTTCGGTCGATATTTTCCTTAGTTCGGGAGCAGCGGTTGCATTGCTGGTTGGGTTTTCTCCGTCCAGGCAACGGATCGGAGAGATTCTTTCCAATACGGTGGTGGTAAAGTATTTTCCGAAAGAAAACTCGGTGAGTCAGCTATTGAAAATTAAATCTCTGGCCAATTACACACCAAGTTTTGCCCAATCCATCATGATTTCGGAAAGCGAGGCCATCCTTATCAAAGAAGTACTCGACCGGTCAAAGGCAAATGCGACAGCCGGCCACCGGCAATCGATCACCGAATTATCCGTCATCCTCGCCCGGAAAATGGGAATTCCTCCGCGTGAGATTGTGAATGATAAAGATTTCCTTTTGGCTGTGTTGCGTGATTACGTAGCCCTCAGCCGATAAAAAATACCGGACGTGTTCACGGTTTGCTTATGGAGACAACCCCTCTGATTGTACCAAAAATGGCTTTTGAACCATTATTTCTGTCCGCTCATTTTACATTCGAAACTCATCCAGAAAAATACAGTCGAATTTTCCGGAATAATTTCTTCCGGATATTGTTTTTTGCAACCTGAATTGTCCCAATGAAAAAATACGTCCTGGAAATTACGGTCTTCCTGAGTGGTGCCGTGGTCATGATGCTGGAACTGACCGGCTCCCGAATACTGGCACCTTATGTCGGAACTTCCACATTCATCTGGACCAGCCTCATCGGAGTGATTCTGGCAAGCCTTAGTCTGGGTTATTACCATGGCGGAATGAAAGCCGATGAGGACCCGAGTCAGAAACGGCTGTCTCAGGTTTTGCTGTTGGCGGGCGTTTCCATTGGGGTTGTGGCGGTCATCAACCAGACGGTACTGGCTTACATCACCACGTTTTTTGTGAGTGTGAAATGGAGTGCCGCTGTATCAGCCAGCATTTTATTCGGTTTGCCTGCCTATTTGCTTGGTATGGTTTCTCCGCAAGCTGTCCGCATCCGGATGAAAGACATCAATACATCCGGCGCTACCATCGGGCGTTTGTACGCTCTGTCATCGGTAGGAAGTATTGTGGGTACGTTTCTCGTCGGATTTTATCTGATGGCTTGGGTGGGAAGTCGAAACATCATGTTTATTCTCAGTGCATTAACCTTAATTCTGGCCTTGATCAACAGGCGTAGTAACGATGCCACCATTGCGCTGGTTGTGTTTCTGATATCTCCTTTTGTGCAGGCTTTTGGCAAAAACAATCTGTTGAAAATCCGCGATACCGAGTATTGTTCAGTACAGGTGATTACCGGACCGTATCCGGAAAAACACGACCGGGTTTGTAAAGTGATGAAGGTGGGAAACGAATACAGTTCAGGAATGTACCTCGATTCTGATTCATTGGCCTTTGTTTATTCCCGGTTTTATAAAATGATGTTTCATTTTCATCCGAATCCGGTGAACACACTTTTGATTGGCGGGGGTGCGTATTCGGTTCCCAAGTATTTTCAGAATGCTTATCCAAACATGAAAATGGATGTCCTTGAAATTGATCCGGCTCTCACCGACATTGCCGAGAAAGAATTTCGGCTTAAGCCCGATGAGCGGATTGTTCCCATTCATGAGGATGGAAGAATCTACCTCAACCACAACAAGAAGAAGTACGACGTCATTATGGGCGATGCATACCGCTCTCTGTTTTCCATTCCGTTTCACCTGGTATCAAAAGAAGCGATGGAGAAAATGGCCACTTCGCTCACCGAAGATGGTGTGCTCATGATCAACATTCTCAGTCCGGTGGCAGGCCCAAACCGTGATTTATTTCATTCGATGGTGAAAACCTGCCGGGAGGTTTTCCCGGTTGTGAAGGCATTCAAACCGCGGAAGACAGCACCTGCTGAGCGGGTTCAGAATATCATGCTGGTATGCTCTTTGAAAAATCCAGGTTACAGGGCACCACAGGTATCACCGGAAATTCAGGATATGTTGGCCCAGGAAGTGGAACTCAATGATATTGGAAAAGGAGAAGGAATTGTTTTGCTCGACGATTTTGCTCCGGTTGAACATTATGCTGAGAAAATGCTGAGCAGCTATTTTCAGAAATGACCGTTTCCGGTAATCCCTATTTTAAGCACCTGGATGGGGTGCGTACCATTGCTGTGTTAATGGTGGTTTTGCATCATTGGTACGAAGGACCAAGCCCTATTCACTTAGGAGGTTCGATGGGGGTGGGCATGTTTTTCGTGCTTTCCGGATTTCTGATCACCAATATTCTACTTCGCCAGCAGGATGCCTTTCAATCCGGAATTGCGGGCATTCGCTCCCGGATTCTCAAAACCTTTTACATCCGGCGTACCATCCGGATTTTTCCCATTTACTACTTATATGTCGGATGCTTATTGGTTTTCGGCATTGGTCATGCACGGGAAATCTGGCCCTGGCTTGTCGGCTATGGGTACAATATTTTGCTTTTTCTCACCAACAACTGGCATTCCGGTTATGTGGAGCACCTCTGGTCGCTGGCCATTGAAGAACAATACTATCTTATCTGGCCGGTTCTCATTCTGAGCTGCCCACCCAAATACAACTGGCATCTTGTTCTGGGTTTTATTCTATTGGGTATGGCTACCAAGGCCGGACTTTATCTGCAGGCACCCGCCACACAGTTTTCCAAATTTCCGGTTTGTCAGTTTGATGCGTTTGGTGTGGGCAGTGCTTTGTCCTTGTTGTGGCAAAAAGAAAAACCGATACCGTATGCCGCTGCGCTGATGTGGTTGTTCTGGATGATTACGCTCAGCATCAAACTTCGTTGGGTTCAGTTTTATGGAATCAGTTTCCTTGGTCAGGTGATTCCATTTTTTGCCATTGGTTGTGCCTTTTTCATTTACATGGCAGCCAGGGGAATCAGGGGAATACCAGGCTATTTTTTCAACAACCCCTTCGTTTCCTACCTGGGTAAAATCAGTTATGGTATTTATCTCTACCATCTCTTTGTGCCGGATTTTGTGAAATGGAGTTTCCAAATAAATGGATTGGAAATTCCCTCCGTTGAAGTCAGGTGGATCATTTATTCCCTGCTCACCTTGCTGATTTGCAGTGCTTCCTGGTTTTTGATTGAAAAACCAATCAATCAGCTCAAAGACCGGTTTGCTTATAAACCAGCGGGAGGCTAAATCGTTATTTCAACGATTCAATCACTTCATGGATATCCGGGCAGTCGTTGAGATGCCACTTGCCTTTCACTTCACCGTATTTCAACATCCACAATCCTACGTTGGATCGCATGATCGTTTTCAGGACGGTACCGTCACCATAATAATACGGAACGGCCAGTTGTGCTTCATGACGGAGAAGTTCCATCGATTTGGCATCACTTCCTGTAATGACGGAACACTCAATTTTCATTTTGCCCAGTTTGGCCATGTTGCTGAAAAGAGAACTCACTTTTTTTAGGTCTTTCGGATCCACTTTATCGGCCTTCCGAACGATAAGAAAAAGTTTGTTGCCTTCGAACGATTGCTGTGTAAAATCGCCTTCGTCGTTCCAGAGACTGTAATCAGTAATCTTCGGTTTGGCATCTGGATTGGCCACCTCCATTGTCTTGAATTTCCAGGTGGTATCGGTTGGATATTCGGTGAATTCCTTCGTCTCTCCATTGCGCTCCATAAAGTACACATAACGAAGAGGCTCCGAAGGCTCCATGTTCTTTTTGATGTTGGCACCCACTTTATACGGACGGAAATCAAACATCGGAAGATGTTCGATGGCATGCCAGGCAACAAAACAGGAGATTCCAAGCGACAACACCATTCCGGTGATATTGACACTTTCCTTGAATTCCGATTCCAGTTTCTTTCGGTTCCAGAACAGGAAAATAGTTGGTACCATCAGGATCAGATCTTTCAGAAAGGATTCCCATGGACGAAGTTTGATAAAGTCACCAAAACAACCGCAATCGCTGACGGCATTGATTTCGGCTGGACTTGCAACACCGGCGAAAGAGGCAAACCAGACTGCGAATCCGGTTTCCTGATGTTCCTTGGCATACAGAGCCATGGCGGTGTATCCGGTGAGAAACGTGAAGAAAATCATCAGTAGCAGAAACAGCCACATGTTGATTCTCATTTTATAAAAAAGAAGAAGGGCAACGCCCATCACCACTTCGGCCACACACATGATCACGGCAATGGGAAGTGCAAACGCCACAAAATGTTCAAAGAACGGGTGAAAGGCCTGGGCAAATACTTCGAAGTACTCTTCCATTTTGATCTGAGTTCCTACCGGATCGATCAGTTTGACAGAACCAGAAAAGATAAATAAGGCGCCTGTGAATATCCGGAAGAACTGAAGCAGAATTTTCATATGATTTTTCTCACACTGTAAATGGCCCCAAAAATGGATAAATCGAACCAATGAACCAACTATCTGAAAGTCAGCACTGGTTAAAAACTCTTAATTTCAGTGTGTAAATCCTTCGGGATTTTATCAGGGAACCCCGTTTCTTTGCGGTCCAATTCTGATACACCTGATATGAGCAAGATTATTACCGATCTGGATGCCGTAGTGGCCCAGGTAAAAAATGGCGATACACTGATGCTGGGCGGCTTTGGCCTCAGCGGAATTCCGGAATACAGCATTGCAGCGCTGTTACGATCGGGTGTAAAAAACCTTACCTGTATTTCCAACAATGCCGGTGTCGACGATTTTGGTATCGGTCTGATGCTCCAGACACGGCAGGTGAAAAAAATGATTTCTTCTTATGTAGGAGAAAATGCAGAGTTTGAACGACAACTTCTGAGCGGCGAGTTGGAAGTAGAACTGATTCCTCAGGGAACGCTGGCCGAGCGAATTCGTGCAGGTGGGGCGGGAATCCCGGCCTTTTTTACTCCGGCAGGTGTAGGAACCGAAGTCGCCGAAGGAAAGGAAACCCGCGAATTTGAAGGCAAGACTTATCTCATGGAACATGGACTTACCGCCGATTTTGCTTTCGTGAAAGCCTGGAAAGGAGATGCGATGGGCAACCTCATTTACAAAGGGACGGCCCGCAATTTCAATCCCATGATGGCAACTGCCGGAAAGATTGTCGTAGCCGAAGTGGAAGAAATTGTACCGGTTGGTGAGCTGGATCCAAACCATGTTCACACGCCGGGCATCTACATCAATTATCTGTTCAAAGGCGATCAGTACGAAAAACGGATTGAACAGAAAACCGTCAGTCCTTAATAATTAACAAGAAGGTATCCTCCTGAAAAGTGGATTCCTGCGACAAACATGGCAAAAGAAAACCTCAGCATTCCCCGCGGTACACGCGATTTCGGCCCACAGCAGATGATGGTCCGGAACCATATTTTTTCTACGATTCGGTCCGTTTTTGAGCGGTTTGGATTTGCACCGCTGGAAACCCCGGCCATGGAAAATCTGAGTGTACTCACCGGAAAATATGGAGATGAGGGTGATCAGTTGATTTATAAGATTCTGAATTCAGGCGATTTCCTGTCGGATGTGAAGGCAGAAGACGTGGAAAAAGGATACAAAGCACTTACCCGGAAGGTATCGGAAAAAGCGCTTCGGTACGATCTCACAGTGCCTTTGGCCCGCTTTGTCGTGATGAACCGAAACACGCTGACCTTTCCTTTCAAACGCTACCAGATGCAACCGGTCTGGAGAGCCGATCGTCCTTCGTTTGGTCGCTATCGCGAGTTTTATCAATGTGATGCCGATGTGGTTGGAACGCAGTCGTTGATCTGCGAAACCGAGATTATGCAGATGATCTGCGAAGTGATGCAACGGTTGGAAATTGAAGACTTCATCATCAAAATCAACCACCGGAAGATCCTCTCCGGGCTGGCTGATTTTTGCGGAGCGCCCGGCCGGGAAGCCGATATGAGCGTGAGTCTGGATAAGCTGGATAAAGTGGAGTGGCTGGTAGTAGCGCAGGAGATGACGCAGAAGGGGTTTTCACCGGAGTTTGTGGAGAAACTGGCTTCATTACGGACGGGTATCATTTCGTTTACATCGGGTGATTACAGCGTTCTCAAAGAAAAGCTATCCGGCAATGAGTTGGCGGCCAGTGGTTTTTCGGATCTGGATCAGATTGTCTCTATGGTTTCAGGTTTTCCGGAAGTCCTGGCTAAAATGCGGTTTGATCTGAGTCTGGCCCGTGGACTTTCATACTACACCGGACCTATTTTTGAAGTCGTTCCGCATGGCGTGAAGGTGGGAAGTATTTCCGGAGGCGGCCGCTACGATGAACTCACGTCTGTGTTTGGCGTTAACGGTATTCCGGGAGTTGGCTTTTCGTTTGGTATAGATCGCGTCTATGATTTACTGTCCGAACTGGGAAAAACGGCTTCGATGCCCGCTTCTTCTTCCAAAGTTCTGGTTGTCCTCTTCGATGAAAATCAGATTCCATTTTACCTTCAGCTGCTTTCTTCTTTGCGAAAAGCGGGCATTTCCTGTGAATTGTATCCCGAACCTGCCAAGCTGAAAAAGCAGTTTGGGTATGCGGATGCCAAACAGATTCCATGGGTTTTGGTAGCAGGTGAAGATGAAATCAAAGAAGGTACACTGACCCTGAAAAATCTGGCGACCGGTACGCAGGAAAAGCTGAATCTGGATCAGGTTGTAGAAAAACTGAATGCCTGAGGGCCAGAGGTTACAGTCAACAGGTGAATGAGCCGCCTTCGGATTTCCACTGTTTTCCACAGAGAAAAAGCCTACATTTGCACTCCTTTTCGAACGAATATCTCTTGATAGCCAGCCATCCTCTTCGTTTATTCTTTCTGATTCTGATCGTTTTTCAGTCCTGTATTCCAAACAGAGAGCTGGTCTATCTGCAGGATAAACCGAAATCAAACAAAACGGGAAACGAGCAGGTTAAGGAATACCAGGCGCAGATACAGGCGTATAAAGTTCAGCACGGCGACATTCTCAATATTAAGGTAATGGGTCAGGACCCGGCTTCTGTTCAGCCATTTAATCTGGATGGACAGACCTCGAATGTACAAATGCAAATGAGTCTGAGCCAGCTCTATATTTCAGGTTATACGGTCGATGGAAAAGGAAATATCCAGTTTCCACTATTAGGAGATGTGTATGTGAAAGATAAAACCATACCGGAAGTTTCGGCTATTCTGGCTGAAAAAATCGATAAGTACACCAGCAATGTTCAGGTAAAAGTGAAGCTGGTGAGTTTTAAAGTGACCGTGCTGGGTGAAGTAAGATCACCAGGGGTTCACTTCATATACAACGACAGAGCCTCCGTTCTGGAAGCGATTGGATTTGCCGGGGATCTCACGGATGTTGCCAACCGGCACAAGATCAAACTTATTCGGACCATTGACAACAAAGTGCAGATCAGCACTCTGGACCTTACCGACCGGTCACTGATTGAAGGTAATCACTTCTTTCTGTTGCCCAACGATGTTCTATATGTAGAACCAATGAAAGCCAAAAACTTCAGGCTTAATCTGCCTGCCATCAGTTTGATTATTTCCAGTATCACCACGGTTCTGGTTATTATTAATCTGGTTGGAAAATAGATTCTTAATATTTTTTAAAAAAGATTTACACCAGTTCATGACAGCCATTTCGTCTACCATCAAGGATTTGTTTTCACAACTCGGCATACCAGCCGGTGTTCATGCATCCACTTCCACCGGACTAGCCTGGAAAGCAGGTTCCGGAGACTCCGTATTTTCCATTCAGTCACCGATTGACGGCAGCTCGATCGGACAGGTTCAAGGTGCTTCCAAAGCGGATTTTGATTCCGTCCTTCAAACAGCAGATGCTGCGTATAAAGTCTGGTCCGCCATTCCGGCACCACAACGGGGCGAGATCATTCGTCAATACGGTGAAGTTTTACGTCAATACAAGCTTCCTTTGGGCCAGCTGGTTTCCATTGAGATGGGAAAAATCGTACAGGAAGGTCTGGGCGAAGTTCAGGAGATGATTGACATCTGTGATTTTGCTGTTGGGCTTTCCCGTCAGTTGTATGGTCTTTCCATGCATTCAGAGCGGAAGGAGCACCGGATGATGGAACAGTGGCATCCACTTGGAACGGTTGGTATCATTTCGGCATTCAATTTTCCGGTTGCCGTTTGGGCATGGAATGCAGCATTAGCCGCTGTTTGTGGAAATGTCTGTGTTTGGAAACCGTCTGAAAAGACACCGTTCACCGCCATTGCCTGCCAACGCTTACTCGAAAAAGTTTTGAAGGACAATCAGCTTCCGGAAGGTGTGTTTTCTCTTGTCATTGGAGACGCAACAATCGGTCAGGCTATGGCTTCGGATCCACGGGTTGCACTAGTTTCTGCTACAGGCTCCACTCGTATGGGGAAAGCCGTGGCCGTAACCGTTGCACAAAGATTGGGTAAATCTTTACTTGAATTGGGCGGAAACAATGCCGTCATCATTGCCGAAGATTCCAATCTGGACATGGCCATCCGCAGTACCGTATTTGGGTCTGTTGGAACATGTGGACAGCGATGCACCAGCACCCGCCGTCTGATTGTACACAGTTCGCGTTATGAAGAAGTGAAAAACCGAATGGTGGAAGCCTATAAAAAATTGCCGATCGGAAATCCGTTGGATGAAAATTATCTGGTCGGTCCGTTGGTAGACAAAGCAGCTGAATCCGCGTTTTTCAATGCATTGGAGAAAGTACAGGCAGAAGGAGGAAAGCTGATCATTGGAGGTGAAAAAGCGGAAGCCGGTATGGATGGTTGTTATGTAAAACCAGCCATTGTGGAAGCGGAAAACCACTACCATATGGTTCAGGAAGAAACCTTTGCTCCGATTTTATACCTCCTGAAATACGATGGGGATATCGACAATGCCATCGCCATTCAGAACAATGTTCGTCAGGGACTTTCCTCTTCCATTTTTACCAATCGTCTTCAGGAAGCCGAGCGTTTCCTGAACTGGAGAGGATCTGATTGTGGTATTGCCAACGTGAACATCGGAACATCCGGCGCAGAAATCGGAGGAGCATTCGGTGGTGAAAAAGAAACAGGTGGTGGACGTGAATCCGGTTCCGATGCCTGGAGAGCATATATGCGCCGTCAGACCAATACCATCAATTATAGCAAAGAATTGCCTTTGGCTCAGGGGATTAAGTTTGATATTTAAGAATAGAAATTCAGTAATCAGTAAGAAGTAATCGGTACTCAGGATTTAAGACCGGTATGTTCAAATGAACTACCCGGTTATACTAGGGTAAAGAGCCTGATTAAACCCAGATAATGCTCGGAATAGATTTTCTAATGCGTTTTCTGGGTTAAAAGCTTGTCTTTTCCTTTTGAATGGCCGGGCCTTTCATTGTAAAACAAAAAACCCGTCATGTTTTCACGTGACGGGTTTTTTTGTGCCCAAGACTGGATTCGAACCAGCACACCCTTACGGGCGCTACCACCTCAAAGTAGTGCGTCTACCAATTTCGCCACCTGGGCTTTAAGGGAGGGCAAAAGTACATGGTTCTTTGTTTTCCACAAGTATTTTTTGTGAGAAAAACTCCTATTTTTGAAGCCTAAACTAAAAGAAAATGAAAGAGGATTTTTTACACCTGCTCTGGCAGCAGCAATTGCATACGCGTCAAAATGCCCGGCTTACGGACGGAGCCTCACTTACCATTCTGAAGACCGGTTACCGGAACTCCAATTCAGGACCCGACTTTGAACAGGCCAAAATCGTCATCGATCAGCTTGATTGGATAGGATCTGTTGAAATCCATGTTCGTGCCAGTGAATGGTATGATCATAACCACCAAGCCGATCCGGCTTATCAATCGGTCATTCTGCATGTGGTCTGGGAAAAAGATGCTGAAGCTTTTCGGCTGGATGGCACCGTCGTTCCTACGCTGGAGTTGAAGGATAAAATACCGTTGGAGGTTCTGCTCCGGTATCGTGAGCTCATGAATCCCGCTCCGAAAAGCATCGCCTGTGAATCGTTTCTACATTCTGTGCCAGCCATTCGGATGACGGGCATGCAGGAACGCGTGTTAACAGAACGACTCGAAAGGAAGGCACGGGAAATTCTCAAACGCTGGCTTTTGAATGGCAAGGATTGGCAGGAAACATTTTATCAGACCCTTGCCCACACACTGGGATTGAAAATTAACGCAGAGCCCATGTTGATGCTGGCCCAATCCATTCCAGTCAGGATTTTTGCCGGCCTGGGCTGGCATGATGAGAGGATTTTTTCGCTTTTACTTGGACAGGCTGGATTTCTGAACGAGGATAATCAGGGTGAATCGCATACGGCATTGCGGTCTGAATATCTTTTTCTGGCTCATAAACATCAGCTTGAATCTCATCCCCTTGCCTGGAAGAAATTCCGGATCCGGCCGGGCTCGTTCCCGATTCATCGCGTATTGATTCTGGCTTCAATGATTCATAAACTTCCCGACTGGTTTCGATTGCTCACAGAGAACCAAACGGAGCCATCCAATTTCTTTGTGCCAGGCCCTCTTTCAATTTCACCGGTTCTGGATGGTTTTCTTCATGAGGTGAATCCGTTTAAGGGAACTATCTCCTGGAGTCCGTTTTTGAAAGATTCCCTGGTAATCAATTTTTTAGCGCCCTTCCTCACGGCAATTGGCCTGGAGAAAGAGAATCCGGATTATATAGAAAAAGCGATGGACTGGCTTTCGGCTGTTCGAAGTGAGCCGAATTCCGTTATACGAATGTGGACATCCTTTGGGATCGAGTGTGAAACTGCTGCCACGAGCCAGGCGCTCAATGAATTGTACACCGGATACTGCCTCTCCAGGCGTTGTATGGAATGCAGTCTGGGTTCTTATTTTTTAGGAAGAGGTTCATAAACCCAGATTCCGCAATAGAAAAAATCAATTAATCCAAATCGACTGATTCACATTCATTTATGGCCCAGACGCTATGGCGTCCTCAAAGACATTTCATTGGGCTGCGCCCGCAAATTTCACACTCTCGTGTTCATTTGTCCGAAAGGGAAAATTATAGGTGTGAATCAGACGATTAACATCCTAATGCGGAATCTGGGATAAAAAAGACCACCTTTTTAGGGTGGCCTTTCCTGAGTTTTTCAATTTTTACTGGAGTACAACTTTTTTCTCCACCTGGTTTCCGTTTGAGTCGGAAATGCGGACAATATAAACTCCCGGTTTGTTTTCTGACAGATTCAAGGCGGCACCGAATGAAGCACCTTCTGTTTCCACCACATTAACTGCCTGACCCAAAACATTGAGAATGGTGATTTTCATATTCTCTTTTCGGGATCCGAAATCAATAAACAAAATTCCATTTGTCGGATTCGGATAAAGAGAAACCATCATTTCATTGCTATTGGCAGGAAACGGTGAGGACGAATTACTTCCGGAAGAATACGCCGGACCAGATGGTTCAGTGTAATAAGCTGGTGTTGATTGATCAACGGCCATCCTTACGGCTCCGATGGTATAATTACCAACTGCTCTTGGGCTGTCACCAAATCCGTCTCTGTAGGCCGAAGCTTTTAGGGTAAGGCTGGAATTAATGGCAACCGGACCTGCATATGGTTTTGCAAGAGGCAGATAACGGTATGGATCAGTACCGTCAATGGTATAGTAAATTTGAGCCGACGGATCTGCATTGTTGATGGTCACTGATTGGGCTCCGCTGTATGTGCCTGGCACCGGATCAAATGTGCAGGCACTAAGCGTACTCGCACCTGAAATGAACAATTCTGACCAGGCAGCCGGACTGGAAGACCATCCATCGCGTACGCCAATGGCTTTCACTGAAACATTTTCAGCAACGGTAATTGGTCCAAGATAGCGGATTGGAGTGTTCCCATCCATTATTGGCTCCTGTCCGTTCAAAGTAAAATAAATCAATGATTGAGGCGTAGAACAAGTTATGGTCAACACCTGACCTCCTGTATAAGTACCGCTCGCAGGTGAAATAACCGGCGTCGATACAATGGTTGGGGTGGTGATGGCATAAGTGGCTGTTGCAATACCTGAGGTTGTCCAACCTTGTTTGTAACCGATTGCCTTCAAAGTAAGGCCAACACCGATAAAGATAGGATCGCCTGTATAGAGTATAGTTACCGGATTATTAGGATCTGGAGTAACACCATTTAAAGTGTAGTAAATATCGGCACCGGTTGTCGCACATGACAGTGTGGTGGTTGTGCTCGAAGGATAGGTTCCCGAAGCGAGAGATATCACCGGAGTTGCAATGCTGGGAACGACTGCTGTAAATGAACCAGAGCTTACAATCATCCCGCAAGGAGTGTAAACACGGATGGTTCCGGATGCAGCATTCACCGGAGTTTTTACGGTAATGCTGGTTGAAGTTTTAGAAATGATCTGTGCTTTTGCATTTCCGGAAAACACCACAGAATCAACCACGCTGAATGCCGTACCTGAAATAACCACGTTTGTAAATCCAACACTTCCTGAAGTTGGATTGAAACTGGTAATCGATGGAAGTGGATTTACTACAGCACTTGTCTGCTTCCGCAAACTCTGGCAACCCTGGGCATCAATACAGGTCGCAAAATAATTCGCAGTTGAACTGATGGATGGCGTTACAAAAGAAGTACCGCTTCCAATCAGATTTCCTTTTGTTAAAGCATCGTACCATTCGATGGTTGAACATCCTGCGGCAGAAAGGGTCACAGTTCCCGTTCCGCAACGGCTGCCATTTGTAGAAGTCGGTGTTGAAGGCTTAGACCGGATGGTGAAATAGTCAGAGTTGGTTCCGAAAAGAGCGGGCGCCGGAGTGGCAGCGACTACCCTCAGACGGTACGTTCCGGAAGCTGTTCCGATTCCGACATGGCAGGTAATGGGCGAAGAAGCTCCATTTGCCAAAGCAGACGTTCCAGCACCAAAAACACCACTGGAATTGGAAAGCTGTACCTGAAAGTAGTTGCCGGCCAGGAATGTTCCGGTGGTAGTGAACGCAACGGAGATATTTGTTCCTGGACAGATCTCCGCAAGTGGAGAAGTAATTACGATGGTTGGCTGATCGATTGTGATCGTATAATCTTCGATTTCACCTCCGGTATTGAAGAATGTGCAGGCATCACTCGCAGTGAGCAACGATCCCCGAACGGTTCTCACCCGAAGTATTCTTTGTCCGGTGGCTGTGTTTCCGGGAATGGTAATGTTGCCCGAGAAGCTGGTTCCGAAAGATGGGCTTCCATAAAGGAATTCACCAGAATCATCAAAATCCAGATCGTTGTTAAAGTCGCACCAGATACCAACCGCCATACTAGGGCTTGCCGTGCTGGTACTGACGGTAAATGGATATGTAAGACCACGTTGCATGGTGGTTGTGCTTGTTCCAGTAGCGGCAACAACCGTATATCCCCTTGTTACACTGCAACCACTGTTTCGGCTTAGTGTATTCAGGGTAAATGCATTGATGCTATTGTTGGTACAGCTCATTCCCCATGGCCAGCAATAACCCGTAATGGTGAAGTTGTTGTCTGATTCATCATTACTGGTGGAATCATTCTGATCCGATACACGGATTTTAGCCTGGGTAGTAATGATGCCGGGAACGACAACGGAAGTGCTGTTTTCGATTGATGCGTTTGATACATTTTCAGCCAGGGTATATGGGTAAGTGGAACCTCCATCTACCGAAAGTTTCACCTTGGCGGTAGGAAAAGTTGTGGCCCCTTTCGCCCAGCGGACGGTATAACTTGAATTGGAAGCGAGTGAAATACCAGCTGCAGTCGGAGTACGGACAACTATAGGACCAACTCCCGGAATCACATCAATGGTAATGGTGAAATCTTCAATTTCTCCACCTGTGTTAAAGAATGTACAGGACTGCGAAGCATTAAGTAATTGATTATTTACTGTTCTGACTCTCAGTCGTTTGGCTCCTACCGCTATGTCTGAAGGAATGGTTATGGAACCCGTGAACGAAGTATCGAGGCTTGAACTCGTATACAGCAATTCGCCGTCATCGTCAAAATCCAGATCATTGTTGTAATCACACCAGATGGCGACTCCTTGAGTGAGGCTGGTCTTCGATGTTTTCACAGTAAACGGATACGATTGCCCTGTGTACAATGTGGTAGTGTTGGCTCCGGATGCGGCAGCTGAACTGTATGCCCTTGTTGCACAGGTATTGGTTGTACTGAGTGTGTTCAGGGTAATTTTCCGAAGAAAACTATTGGTACAACTCATACTCCATGGCCAGCAATAACCCGTAATGGTGAAGTTGTTGTCTGACATATCAGAAACAGTTGAGTCATTTTGGTTGGATACCCGGATCCGTCCTTGTGTGGTAATGATACCTGGAACAATAATATTCTCAGCTGTGTCAGAAGAGAGATTCGGTGTGTTGTTTACAAGTAGATAAGGGAATGTAGCTCCCCCATCAGCAGAGAATTTGATTCGGACCTTGTCATACGTGCTGTTTCCTTTTTTCCAACGAACAGCATAAGTAGTGTTTGTGGCCAGAGATAACCCGCCTGTATTTGGAGTGGTAACTGTCAGAGGTCCAATGCCTGTAGTTTCGTCAATGGTAATCGTATAATCTTCAATTTCACTTCCTGAGTTATTAAAAGCACAATAGTCTGTTGATGACAGAATGGTGTTGTTGATTGTCCTAACACGGAACCGACGGGCACCCAGTGGCGCATCTGCCGGAATTGTTACGCTTCCGCTGAAAGTAGTATCCAGACTACTGCTGGCAAACAGAAATTCTCCTGCGTCGTCAAAGTCAAAATCGCTGTTGAAATCGCACCAGACGGCAACACCCATATTGTTTGTTTTCGACGTTTTAATTGTGATGGGATATGACTGGCCCTGGTATAATGTAGTCGTTCTTGTACCGCTTGCTGCATTGTTCACGTATCCTCGGGTCGAACAGGTACTCGTGCTGTTAAGTGTATTTACCACTACTGAACGAATGTAGTTGTTTGTACAACTGGTGTTCCATGGCCAGCAGTAACCAGTAATCGTAAAATTATTGTCTGAAACGTCCCCAATGGTTGAATCACTTTGATTTGTAATCTGAATTCTTCCCTGTGTGGTGGTAATTCCTGGTACAAGTATCGCCTCTGAAGTATCCGCAGAAGTGTTGGGTGTGTTGTTTACCAAAAGGTAGGGATAGGTTAAACCTCCGTCATCTGAGAATTTGATTTTCACTTTATCATAGGTAGTGCTGGCTTTCGACCATCTTACGGTATAGCTACCATTCGATGTCATCGTTACGCTGGCATCATTTGGGTTACGAACCACCAATGGCCCAGCCCCAATAATCTGATCAATGGCAACAGAGTAATCTTCTATCTCTCCACCGGTATTGTAAAATGTGCAATAATTGGAAGCACCAAGAAGATTGCCACGTACGGTACGGATTCTCAATCTGCGATTGGCAAGCGTCAGGCCGGACGGTATCGAAATGGTTCCGGAGAATGTTGTATCCAGTGTAGGGCTGCCATACAGGAATTCGCCGGAATCATCAAAGTCAAAGTCTCCATTGAAATCGCACCAGATACCAACACCCATGTCAGTATTTGTTTTTGAGGTCTTTAATGTAAAGGCATAGGATTCTCCTGAATACAATGTTGTGGTTCTGGAGGTGTTGTAATTAATATATCCTCTTGATGAACAGGTGCTTGTGCTGTTAAGAGAGTTGACAGTGAAACTTTGAATAAAGTTGTTTGTGCAACTGGTGTTCCATGGCCAGCAATAGCCACGAATGGTGAAATTATTATCCGAATTGTCTCCGACGGTAGAATCATTCTGGTTTTCAATGCGGATTCTGGCAGTTGAAGTGATAATACCAGGAACCGTTATGGCTTCAGAAGTATCAGTGGTGAGATTGTTTGAATTGCTGACAAGTGTGTAAGGATAGGTGGCTCCCCCATCTTCCGACAGCTTGATTTTTACTTTATCATATAGAGTTCCTCCTTTCGACCAACGAACGGTATACGATGTATTGTTGTCCAGCGTGATTCCGGTAGCGTTTGGAATCCGAACAACAATCGGGCCTGAACCTGGAAGTGAGACGACGGTAACCTGATAGTCTTCTATTTCTCCCCCGGTATTGAAAAAAGTGCAATAATCGGAAGATGACAGCAATGTTGCCCGCACGGTTCTGACTCGTAACACCTTTAAACCCGCTGTTACATCGGATGGAATAGAAATGGAATCACGGTGGGTTGTATCGAGGGTAGAACTGGCATACAAGAATTCTCCGGCATCACTGAAATCTTTATCTCCATTGAAGTCACACCAGATGGCCACCCCCATATTGATGTTGGTTTTGCTGGTTTTTAGAGTGAACGGCACCTTAGAGCCGGTATAAAGATTGGTTGTACGGGTTCCGGATGGTGTGTTTGAAACATATCCTCGGGTAGAACAGGTACTTGAATTGTTAAGAGTACCGACCGTAAAATTCTGGATAAAGTTATTTGTACAACTCACACTCCATGGCCAGCAATAGCCTGTAATCTCAAAATTATTGTCAGACACATCACCTACGGTTGAATCGGCCTGATTGGTAATCCGGATTCTGGCCTGGCTCGTGATTAAACCAGGTACCGTGATGTTTTCACTGGTGTCAGTTGCTGTATTTGGCGTATTGTTTACCAGCAAAAAAGGGAACGTCACCCCACCGTCTATTGATAATTTGATCTTCACTCTGGAAAACGTAGTTCCTCCTTTCGACCATCTCACGGTATAAGAGCTGTTTCCAGCCAGTGAAACTCCGGCATTACTTGGATTGATTACCCGGATTTGAGAGAATGCCTGCGTAGAAAAAAGGATGACACAGAATGCGAACAGGAAAAAGGATGCTCGTTTCATTCTCTGGATTGTCGTGCCTGGGTTTGGCTTTGTAGAACGTTTTTTCATTTCGAAGTGAAGAAAAGAGGTGGATGAGTTTTAAACTAAACTGTATTGAACCGCAAAAAAGCTTGGCTGTACATTTGTTTCCTTGTTGGTAAAAAACAAACTTTTTGGTTCTTCCCCTTCATTAGCAGAATGCAAGGGCAATTCCAATTGATTTACAGAAGCTGTAGTTTGCAAGCGAATATAGTTTTATTAACATCATACACTATCAATCAGCAAAGGTAAACGTATATTTTTTGAATTTCATAGACTGGTTAAAATTCAAGTCTTACAGCTTGACTTCCCGATCTGTTTGATAGTGGCAGACTTTCTAAAATATATGGATTTTGACAACAAAAAAGGCCTGAAGCAATTTGCTTCAGGCCTTTTTTTATGGTCTGCCTGAAAAATTATTTCAATTGTATTTTTCGATACGTCACCAAATCATTGTCTCCTTTGATCCGAACAAGGTAGAACCCAGCCGGATTGCCTCCCAGAAACATAGCTGCACCAAACGATGATTCTTTGGTTAAAGCGGTTTTTACTTGCTGACCCATCATGTTGAAAATGGAGATTTCAATGTTTTCACGGGCTGTTCCGTAATCAATAAAAACCGTTCCGTTTGTTGGATTTGGATAAACATCCATCTCCCCGATGCCTGAAGAATTATTGTCAGACAACAGGACAGTGGGCTCTGGATTTCCACCATATACACCCACACTTTCTGTGTAATACATGCCATTCTCATCGGCCGGACTCTGGTCAACAGCTTTTCTGCCGCCGGTTATGGTATAATTTCCTACTACGCGTGGGCTGTCTCCAAATCCATTCCGGAAAGCCTGAGCTTTTAGTGGGCGGGAAGAATTGATGGCAACCGGACCGGCATAGGGTCTCGCCAATGGAAGCAGCTTGTATGGGTCTGTTCCGTCGGTGGTGTAATAGATCTGAGCCAGTGGATCCGCATTGCTTATGGTAACTGAAATGGGAGAACCATATGTTCCAGGAAGTGGATTCAGAGAACAGGCGCTTAATTGGGAACCACCAGAAATAGTGTAGAAGGCTACAGCAACATCACTATCAGCCCAGTCTGTCCTTGTTCCGATGGCACGAATGGTTACTTGAGGATCATAAACAGTGAACGGACCTCTGTAACGCACCGGAGTGTTCACAAACGGAACCGGTACTTGGCCATTGGTGGTGAAGTAAATCACAGATTCTGGTGTTGAGCAGCTGAGCGTTACAGTTTGTCCTCCCGTGTAAGAACCCGTTGCCGGCGAAATGGCTGGTTTTGCCACAATATTGGGGTTGTTCACTGTATAGTTAGCGGTTCTAATGCCGGAAGTTGTCCAGCCATTGCGGAATCCCATCGCTCGTACAGTCTGTGTTGAGGCAATAAAAATGGGTTCATCCTGGTATAGTTTGGTAAATGCCGTTCCGACGACCGGGTTGTTGCCATTGGTTGTGTAGTAAATCAAAGCTCCGGCTGTCGCTGTTGAAAGAGTCGTAAAAAATCCAACATCGTAGGTTCCGGATGGCTGACCAAATGTTGGAGTCGCAATACTGGGTTTCACGACGGTAAAACTTGATCCTGAAATAACCCCGCACGGTGTGGTCAAAGAAACAGGACCCGTTGTTGCGCCTATTGGAACAATGGCTGATACGGATGTAGCTGTATTGTCTGAGAAGGTGGCGCTGACGCCATTAAAGCTCACGTTGGTGATCCCGGATAGATTCGTTCCCGTAATGGTAATTAAATCCTGATCGATAATTCCGGATGTCGGTGAATAAGAAGATATGGAGGCTGCCGGGTTAACCGTTGCTGTAGTGCTAGTCCGGATACTTTCACATCCGTTGCCATCCACGCAACAAGCAAAATAGTTGGTTGTGGATGAAATCGAAGGCGTAGTAAAAGAAGAGCCTGTTCCCAGATTACTGCCTCCTTCCGCTGCAGCGTACCAGCGTGTGGTTGTACAGCCTGTTGCATTGATGGCCACAGTTCCGGTACCACAGCGACTTCCGGCGGTCGTTCCCGGGCTTGTTGGTTTGGATCGGACAGTGATAGGTGTAACAGGACTTGATCCGGAGCCTAATGTTGAAGGAGAGGTTCCCAAAACCCGAATCCGGTATTGTGTGCCAGCACCTGTGCCAATGCGAACAAGACAGCTGATCGGAGATGCAGACCCCGTTCCGATAATAACCGTTCCGGAAAGAAAGGAGCCGGTTGAATTCGAAAGCTGAACCTGAAACTGATTCGACACATTAAAAGTGCCGGTTGTGGTAAAGGAAACCGGAAAGCTGCTGCCTGCACAAATAGTAAATGGCAGAACAGGAGTAGTTATTGGTGCGCTGATGGTTGTTTGTGCCTTGGCTCCAATTGCAAACAAAAAAAGCAGGGTAATAAGGAATAATGACTTTACACCCGGCAACCTGGAATTCCGCGTCGGAATTCCGGTTTGGATTAATGTAATTGTACTCATAATTGAAGAAGTTTAAGTTCTAAATTTACGAACAAATTTGGATCAGTTAAACTGTCGCCTGCATTAAAACTTTTTAACCGTCTGTACTAAATTGTCAAATAAGTTCTGAAAATTCACATTCAAAACGTATAACTATTTCAATTATTTTTTGTATTAAGAAAGGATGATGATTTATTAAGTTTCAGTATAAGAGGTGTTTATGATTTTGATTCTTGATTTAATCACTTTAATGGAATAATAAGCTTGCTCCCAGCGGGTATTACATCGGAAGTAAGTCCATTGGCAACTTTAATGCTTTTAGCAGGCACTGCATACTTTTCAGCGACCGATAAAAGGCCTTCACCACCCCCAACTGTATGTATTCCTTTGATTTTCACTTTTATATCTTTATCAGCCTGAACACTCATATCTGTGAGTCCGTTTAATGACATAATATCGGCGGGCTTGTTTCCGAATTTGGCAGCAATCTTGTACATCGTATCTCCTGTCCGGATTTTGTAGACCACCACCACATCGCTTCCGTTGTCCGATACCACCGGGACTGGCACCGGATCGGGTGTCTTTGCACTGCTGTCATTGGCAGAGGCTTGCGTTGCGGCCACTGGAGTTGAGTCAACGGCAACAGGTTTTACGTCGGGTACAACCGGGGCCGTTTCTTCCACTTTTTCACCAGGAATCTGAAGAGAATTGGAATCGGCCACATATCCGGAACTGTCTGGAGCGGCCGACATCAGAAGTTGATCAATGGTCGATTTCTGACTGGTGCCCCAGAAAATAAGAGCAATCAGCAAAAGGGTTAATCCTCCGGCAATAAAAATCAGTGTATTGTTGCCGGATTTATTTCCGGTTGATCGCATTGCACTCATATCGGGTAACAGTTATTTTGATTTTCGAGATGCAAACATATTTAATCTCTTCAGGTCTTCGATCTTTAACCTGCATTTTTCAAAAGACAGCACTGAGCAGTCTGTTTTTTGTCCTTTTCTCTGTATCCGGTTGGGCCCAGGATATGAACCGGGTTAAAACCAACATTGGTATTCTTTCATCTGCTTCCATGAACGGACGGGGTTATCTTTTCAAAGGGCATCTCAAGGCTTCATCGTTTATTGAATCTCAGTTTCTCCAGGCCGGACTGAAACCCGTTCAGGGTTCTTTTTTCCAGAATTTTACCATCCGCCAGAATCTCTTTCCCAAGGAACCCCGGCTGCGAATGAACGGACGGGAACTCAAAGCTGGCACTGATTTTCTGCCATCTGCTGGTACCATCCCGTTTAAAGGAACCTTGCGATTCAGGCTTGCCGATAGTTTGAAAACACAGGAAGAAATGAATCCGGAAACCTTTGCAAGAATTCTCAAACCCAAAGAAAAACTACCCGCATCAGCAGCAGCTTCCCGCTTCGTGTACCTGAAACCGGAAGAAAAGCTCACCCACACTCTATCAGAAACACAGGAATCCCCGGTTGTGATTCATTTGAAAAAATCCTCCTTGATGCCATCAGACTCGGTGGTTTCCATTGATTTCAGGCCACAGATGAATACACAGATAAAAGCTCGAAACGTGATTGGTATGGTGGAAGGAACTTCGGTGAAAGATTCCTTTCTGGTTATCTGCGCCCATTATGATCATCTCGGAATGCTGGGGAAATCAGTGATTTTTCCAGGAGCCAACGACAATGCCAGCGGATCGGCCATGCTGATGGAAATGGCAAGGGAATTATCGGCCAAACCTCTGAAGTACTCCGTCCTTTTTATTGCATTCAGTGGAGAAGAGGCGGGTTTACTGGGTAGTTTTTATTTTGTAGAAAATCCGTTGGTTCCGTTGTCGCGTATCCGGTTTGTGATGAATCTGGACCTGATGGGATTTGGCGAAAACGGAGCAACCGTCGTGAACGGCTCGATCTATCCTGAATTATTTGAACGCCTCAAATCCATCAATCAATCGAAAAATTATCTTCCGGAGCTGAAAGTACGCGGTAAGGCGGCCAACTCAGATCATTACCCTTTTTCAGAAAAAGGAGTTCCGGCCTTTTTCATGTATTCGCTTGGTGGTCCGGGGTTTTACCATGATGTGGACGACAAAGCATCCACTCTGAGTCTGGCCAGGTTTCCTGAAATGTATCGGTTGGTACTGGATTTTCTGAGAGGATTTTAAGGAATTAAATTCCGGATCCGGCAATTATTCCAGTTCTAATTCCGCTGCATCGGGTTCGCCCGGATCAGCAATGGAACCGGCAGAATCCACCACCTTTTTGGGTGAACGTGTCGGGCAGAAAGGCAGAGAGAATTTCTTTTTCGGGAAAAAGCCTACCCGGATACCCAGTTCCTTTTTCCTGTACACCTTCTCCATAAACAACCCAAACACGGGCAGAGCGGTCTTGGAGCCTTCGCCCTGACGAAGTCCCCTGAAGTGAACGCAACGCTCTTCAGCGCCGACCCAGACGCCTCCAACCAGATCTTTGGTCAATCCCATGAACCAACCATCCGACTGGTTACTGGAAGTTCCGGTTTTGCCACCCATTTCATTTCCGTAGAAAATGTTGAAACTGAATAGAGCCTGTGCGGTTCCTCCCGGTTCCTGAAGGGTGCCTTTCAGCATGTGGACCATTTTGTATGCGCCTTCTTCGGTCATCACCGATTTGGAAACCGGTGTGAAATTCCGGATCAGATTCTGGTTGTGGTCTTCCACACGGGAGATCAGCGTCGGTTCGTTCCAGAAACCGTTGTTGAGGAATACGGAATACGCTCCGACCATATCAAATACCGACACATCGTTTGGACCCAATCCTATGGATGGTGTGGCTTTCAACGGCGTGGAGATCCCACATTTTTTGGCAAAGTCTGCCACTTTTTGCGCCCCCAGCATATGAGTAAGCTGCGCTGCCACCGAGTTGATGGACCGGCCCATGGCATAGCGAAGTGTCAGATTGCCGCCTGTGAAGGAACGGGTGGCATTCACCGGGATCCAGGTTTTATGCACCGTAACTCCAGCAGAATCTTCGTCGTATTCGTACTTCACCCATTTGTCCTGCACTCTGGAACAAGGATTGTATCCGTTTTCCATAGCCGCTCCATACACAAAGGCTTTGAATGTGGAACCCGGCTGACGAACGGATTGCTTCACATGGTCGTATTTGTAAAAATCATAATTGATTCCTCCGATCCATGCTTTGATTTGCCCCCGATACGGATCCATCACCATAAAGCCAGCATGTAGAATCTTCTTACAGTATTTGAGCGAATCGATGGTACTCATCATCACCGTATCCGGACCATTCCATGAAAACAGCACCATCTTTTTCGGCAGGTTCAGGTATTTCTGGATGGAATCGTTCTGCTCTCCAAACTTCCGTTTCAGGATTTTGTAGGAATCGGTCCGCTGAACCATCTGGTCAATGAAACCTTCCAGTTCATTTCCTTTCTCATCCCGCCATGGGTTTTGACCACGCCAGTGTTCATTAAACCGACGCTGCAAAGACTTCATGTGTTCTTCCACCGATTCTTTTGCCAGCTTCTGAAAACGGGTGTCGAGGGTGAGGTAGATTTTGAGGCCATCGGTGTAAATGTCCAGATCGTTGGTGTCGGCCCACTCGTTGAGTTTGGTGGTGAGATAGGTTCCGTAGTAATCCAGCACTCCATCCGGATGCGGTTCCTGGCTGTAATTCAGACGGATTGGAAGTGCTGAAAGTGAATCGTATTGCTTGCCTGTGAGAAAGTTGTACTTCTTCATTTGGGCCAGAACGGTATTCCGGCGATCCATCGATTTCTTGTAGTTCTTTCGTGGATTGTAGGTGGTAGTCGCCTTCAGCATACCAATCAGTACGGCAGCTTCTTCAATTTTCAACCGGCCTGGGGTGGTTTTGAAAAAGGTTTGTGCTGCGGTCCGGATACCAAATGAGTTGGAACCAAAATCGACTGTATTCAGATACATCGACATGATTTCCTCTTTGGTGTAATTGCGTTCCAGTTTTGTGGCCGTAATCCATTCCTTGGTTTTGTCGATCAGGGTTTTGATGCCAGAAATGTAACTCAGGATTCCACCCAGTTTTTCCTTTTTACGGGTTTTGTACAGGTTTTTGGCCAGTTGCTGGGTGATGGTACTTCCTCCCCGCTTGTCGCCTTTGATCATGTAGTACACAATCCCGACGGTGGCGCCCAGATCGACACCTGTGTGTTCAGTAAAGGTGATGTCTTCGGTGGCCAGCAAAGATTTGACAACGAAGGGCGAAATTTCTTTGTACTCTGTTGGACTGCGGTTTTCACGGTAGTATTTTCCCAGAAGCACACCGTCAGCAGAATAAACTTCCGATGCTACGGCCAGTTTTGGCTTTTCAAGTTCAGCGAGACTGGGGCTTTTGCCGAATAACCAGAAGAGATTGAGATCGACTGCCTGAAAATAAAACCAGATAAAAAAGATGGCGAGTCCGAAATTCCGCCACATCACTTTTACATAGTAAACTGGAGGGGCAGGATTGGGTTTGGGAATATAGAGAAAGAATAATATCCAACGTATGGTTTCACCCAGCACCATCAGGCCCATGAGCAAAATCCCGTACAGGGTGAGAAGGAAATTGAGGATTCGTTCTTTCATTCCGAAGAAACAATGGGCCGAAACAGTTGCCCGATGGATTCCGGCTCCGTCCTAAAGAGCGGCAAGTTTACAAAATGGATTGCATTGCCCGTGGAGAGAATGCGGAAATACTTTTCAATTTCGGGGATTTGGTGGATAATGAGAGAGGAACGGTCCTTCTTTTGACGGATTTTACTCAAAATCGTTCAGCACAATATTGTCGATCAGTCTCACACCTTCGATCCAGGCAGCGATGCAAATGGCGGTTTCGTGCGGAGCCGGGCTACTTCCGTTCCACACTTCCATTGTTTCAGCGTTCACCCATTCCAGATATTCCACTTCTATGCCGGCATACTGTGATAAGTACCGGACTGCTTCTTGCTTTCCTGAAACAGGGTCCTCAATTCCGGAAGCCAGTTTGAGCGCTTTGAAAAGGTGAGAAGCCGTTTTCCGTCCTTCGGATGTTAACCGTAGATTTCGTGACGACATGGCCAGTCCGCTTTCTTCCCGCCGGGTTGGACACCGAATGACTTCCACGTTAAAATCCAGATCGCGTACTAAGGCACGAATCACCGCCACCTGCTGCAGATCTTTCGCCCCAAAGTAAGCCTTGTCGGGAGACACCAGATGAAACAGACGGGCCACCACAATCCCAACCCCTGAAAAATGACCAGGCCTCATAGCGCCTTCCAGTCCGGAGGCAACGGAACCAAAGTCAAGCGTAAGCCGGGACGGAGAGGAGTAAAAATCATCGGCCGTCGGTGAATAAAGAAGATCGACACCTTCTGCCTCAAGCAGTTTCTGATCTTCCGAAATGGGCCTCGGGTATTTTTCGAGGTCGCCTGCGTTGTTGAATTGAAGGGGATTCACAAAAATACTGACGATCACCACATCGCATTCGGTCCTTGCTTTTCGTACCAGATCGAGGTGGCCATCGTGCAAAGCGCCCATTGTTGGAACAAAACCAATCGTTTTACCCTCCGAGTGAACCGAAAGCACCCATGATTTTAAAAATTCTTTTTGTAGTGCAATTTCCACCTTGTTTGATTTATAATTCAGTTAGTTAAGGCCTTGTTTGAGTGCCTGATTATGGCCCTGTTACAGGTGCTTTCAGGCAGCAATGCTATATCCTTTATTGAATTCTGCCTAAAATTTGTATAATTTTGCATCATTGTTTAAATCACCTTTTAACAGAACATCACAATCCTTATATGTCGAAACTCCGAATTCTGTATGCTGCTAGTGAAATTAATCCTTTTCTCCAAACCTCTGAAGTAGCCGATTTTATCCGGCGGATTCCGCAGGTGATGCAGGAAAGAGGAATGGAAATCCGGATTCTGGTTCCCCGTTTCGGAACCATCAACGAAAGGAAAAACAGATTGCATGAAGTAGTTCGGCTTTCAGGAATCAATATTTCGGTTGGTGATGAGGAGAAACCTCTGGTGATCAAAGTGGCTTCGATTCCGAATGCCAAATTGCAGGTTTATTTTATTGACAATGAGGATTATTTCCACAGAAAGTCTGTTTTTGTGGATGCAGACAATAAATTTCACGCTGATAACGACGAGAGAGCAATCTTTTTCTGCAAAGGCGTTCTGGAAACCGTCCGTAAACTGGGATGGGCTCCGGACATCGTTCATTGCAATGACTGGATGACCAGCCTCATACCAATGTACATGAAAACCACGTACAAGAACGACCCGATGTTCAAAAATGCAAAAGCCATTTTCTCCATTTATAACAATGCTTTCGAACACAAATTCGATCGCACCACGATGATGGAAAAAGTGAAAATGCTGGATATTGAAGACAGTATGTTGGGTAATCTTCAGTCGGCTGACTTTGACGGATTGATGAAAATCGCGGTTGAATATGCCGATGTGGTATTGAAAAGATCGGAGCCGTACAGTGAGACACTGAACGAACTTCTGGCCACCATTCCCAATGAAGACAACAAACGGCTGGCTGAAATCAACCACGAAAACGAAGATTGGGTAGAAAATTATATGTCGATTTACCAGGATCTGGTCGGATAAATTGAAACATTTTCAGGGTATTATCTGGCTGGCACTGATCGTGTCAGCCCTTTTTTTTGGGGGGTGCATAAAGAACACCGGAGAGTCATTTGAAGCACCGCCTGATCTGGCGATTGCCAACACTCAATACATAGACTCCGATTCCTTTTCTACTGCTGAGTTCCCGATTACCGCTGAAACCTATAAGTTCGATTCACTGGCAACCAGCAACCGTGAATATGTTTTCGCTGGTTCCTACGATGATATCATTCTGGGCAAACTAAATACAGAAAGCTACTTCCAGTTTCTTCCCGAATCGTATGGCACCTGCCCGGATACCATTCTTGATCAATACACCAAGGCAACCCTGACTCTTCAGTACGATAAAGTCTATGGCCCGACAGGAACCGACCAGTATGGCCTTTATCCGTTGACCCAGATACTGGATGGCGACCGTACTCATTTCGGATCTGAAGCCGCACCTTCTTACAGCGATACTCCACTTCTCACTTCCCTCAATGCATCGCGGACAGACAACATCATCCGGATTGATGCCAATGAGCTGGGTAATTTCATCATTCAGAAATGGAAAAAGATGAAGACGTTTCGCAATGACCGCACCTTTCTCGACAGCTGTTTCAAAGGTTTTGCCATCAAATCACTGAATGCCAATCCACAGGTAACCCGTTTTGATCTTCAGTACAATACAGATGCGGCCCCGGCCTTTCTCCAGATTTCATACCGGGTAAAAACCAGTTCATCTTCTTTGGGAGAACTTCGGACCCTGAAATTCAGAACCAATACATCCACCGTTCAGTATTACCGTTTTTCACCAGATTACAAAGAACCATGGAAGAGCATTGTTCCCGGATCCGGTATTTCTTCGGATCAGGCGTCTGGCTTTACTGCCATTCAGGGTCTGGGAGGTCTGGCATCGGTGGTGAAAATGCCAGGGTTGCTCAACTGGAAACAAAAGCAAACGCGGAAAATCAAGGTTTTCAAAGCAGAACTTATTGTGACACCGAAACTTTCGGTAGACTATCCTTTACCGGATTATCTTCGGATCAGTTGCCGGAACGATTACCACATCCCAAATGAAGATGATTTTGCAACGGTGGTGTACAACGATGAAGGGATTCTGACCCTTATCCAATCGAATTTTTCAATGACCAAGGCAACAGCCAAATCACAGACATCGGCTCAGGTTTTCCAGTATTCAACAGCCAACGACAACTACCGGTGCAACATCACCAGCCACATTCAGGATATTCTGGATGGAGCCCGCACCAGCGCAACCTTTGTTCTGTATTCGGCACAATGGGGAACAACTGTAAACCGGCTTCAGATTCCAAAAGGAAACGTGAAGCTTAAAATCTATTACTATCCCATTTGATGCTGCCGTAGGGTGAAGTACAATTCCGGAAACGATTCTGAATGAAAAACACGATTCTCCACCAAATCTGCCCTTACTTTTTCCTGTTGCTGCTGGGAGCCGGTTGCGGTTCCAAAGGCACAGACCCTACTCCGACCGGAAACAGCTTTGTTTTAGAATTAAAAACAGATGCAACCAGTCTGAAATATGAAAATGGAAACCTTCAGGTATCTGGATCGGTGACCACAAAGGACAATTTTACCCTCATTTCGAAGGGTATCTGTTACGGAACCACCACATTTCCAGTCATTACAAAGGATTCCGTCATTCTTTCCGGTACGGCATTCGGAACCTTCACGACCAATATCCCCGCACTTCAGTATAAAAAAATCTGGTTCATCCGGGCCTTTGCAATATCCCGAAGCGGAGAGAATAAAGTGGATACGTCATATGGTACTCAGATTAGGTTCTACGGACTTCATGCCATGAAAGCCCTTTCTGCAAGTCCCAGAAATACAGATTCTCTGGTCTTCAATTGGCAAGGACTAAAACTCAACACCATTTCAGGTCTGACTTCCGTCCTTTCAAAAGGTGTGTGCTGGGGAACGAGTGTCAATCCGGTTCCATCGGGCACCCGTTTTGTTTTAGGTGGATCTGCTGATACTACGGGTTTCAGCGGGGCGGCAACCGGACTTTTACCAGCGACCATTTATTATTTCAGAGCCTTTGCCGTGAATGGAGCCGACACAGCGTATGGTGAAAATTATGCCTATTCTACTTCTTTCCGGGATTCCGAGCAATACTTATACACCACCATCAAAATTGGTAATCAGCTCTGGATGCAGCAGAATCTGAACACCAGCCGTTTTTCCAACGGTGAAAGCCTTAAAGCCACTAATTCGAATCTGGATTGGGATACAACCACAAATGCCTCATTTGCTCAGGTATCAGCCACAAATTCTGCCCTTGGAAAATTTTACAATCACTATGCCATTACAGAGTCCCGTAATCTTTGTCCGGCTGGCTGGCACATTCCCAACCGTACGGAATGGGACAGCCTTTTTAACCGATTGGGTGGCTGGCAGGTAGCCGGCCTGAAACTGAAAGCTAAAAACAGCTGGGGAAGCACCATTGAAACTCAGGGAACCAGCTCTTTTAATGCCGATCCTTCCGGATATAAAAATGAAGCCGGAGTGGTTCTGCAGTCTGATAACCTGGGTTATTGGTGGATGAAATCAGCATCTCCTTTTGCCATCAAGATGACAAATTTTGATGATGAAGCGTTTTCTGGTTCTGCCACCAGCGGAGTGGGTTATACCGTTCGCTGTCTGAAAGATTAATCCAGGCAAACCAACCTTTCCTTCCTTTTACTCAATCACAAGCGGCAATCCGGCTGACCAGATTTTGTGCTCAGCCGTGTAGTACAAATAGGCGGAAGAAGCAGAGGATTCGTACGTTCCTTTGATCACCGGAGTCAGCGTCAGGACAATGTTTTTAATTTCTGACGGTATCATCTGGCGGTAGTACAAAAAGACTTTGTTGCCTTTCACTTCGTAGAAATCCACCTTTTTCGCATCCATCAGTTCACGGAACTGAACCGGTGAAACCACGCAGCCTCCCGGAACCGACACACAGGCCATGGTCATCGGAAGTCCGTCCTTCGTATTATTCTTCAGCTGAATTTCCATCTGAACCGGTTTTCCAACGGCCACTTTCGAGGCTGTCAGCTTGGTAGTCAGCGATACTTTGCAATTCGCATCAGAAGGAGGGAGAGATGTGAAATAATCGATGCCAACTGTAAACGGAAGGGGGTCTTTCAAAACTGAGTACGTAAACTCGAGTTTGTTTTGTCCTTCTTTCAGTGTGTTCTCCCAGCCCTTCACGGAAATTGATTTCTGAACACCCGCTTTCCAGTCGGCTTTGGCCGCTTCTTTCTCGTTGACCATTAGTGTAAAGGCACCGTCCTCGACAGCTCGTTTTGAGAAAACAACATAGGCAGTCAGCGCTTTCAGCGCCACAATCGTGGCCTGGCTGTTTCCAAAACCACCGCTGCCGGCCCGCTGCGAACACAGGAACTGAACGGCTTTGTCTATGATGGCTTTGTCGGCTTCCTCGGATCGTATTAAGGCCAGAATCGAAAAACCGGTTGTCTCCACGGTTAGTGCTTGCCCGGTGGAATAGGTGATGGAATGGGTGAGTCCGGTCCAGCTGCCGTCGTTTGTCTGGAGACTGAGCAGGACTTTGGTTACTTCCCTTGCCTTTTCCGGTTGCTTAAGGAGCCACAACGTGTTGGCTGACAGTGCGAGTAGGTAAGGATCTTTCTTCTCCAGTGCCACCTGTGTAGTTTTCTTTATTTCCAGATCCAATTGCTGAGATCCGGCTTCGGCCAGACTGTACACAATGTAGGCATTGGTGATGTCGTCGCTGGCCCGTCCGAAATTGTCGAGTGCCTGAGACGATCGCATAAATCCGCCTTTTCCATCCCGGCGACTCATGAGCCAGGCTGCCGTGCGGTCGATCATGCTTCCATCCACATACGGCGCTATTTTCTGCATTTCCTTGAACTGCATCAGACCATAGGCGGTTAGTGCCTCGTGGGCCGGAGTTCCCCCAAACCATTCATAACCTTTTTGTTTGGTTTCGAAACTGGTGAGGCGTTTGTATCCTTTTTCCAACAACACTTCTGCATTACTGACAAGGGCAGGATTGGGATTGGACGATTGTTTGAGATAGTTCAGAACCAGTACGTTGGGATAGCTTGTCATACTGGTTTGTTCGAAACAGCCGAAGGGTTCAGAGAGGATACTTTCCACACCTTTGAGCAGATCGCTGGTTACATCCGGGAAAGCGGTAACGTGAACATCCAGACTTCCCGGTACCAGATTCCGGACTTCAGCATTGAAGTATTTGGTCATTTCCCTTCCGGAAACCGACACCGAAACCGGGTATCCTTTCGGCACAATCCGGATGTGTTTTTCCCAGGTATCCACATCTTCTCCGGACGAAATCGCCAGGCGTACTTTGCAGGAATCCATCGCTTTCACAGCTGAAACCGGAAATGGAAGTTCTCTGGATTCTCCGGGCTTCAAGGAAACGGAAGCAGGAAGTGTTTGCCCTGCTTTGATTCCTGAACCCATTTCAGCCTGAAGAGTAAAAGTGCGTGTCTGGTTGGTTTTGTTTTTCACCATCACCGGAAGATTTGCCTGATCGCCAATGGAAAGTTCCACCGGAATTTTGGTGGAAATGGAAAACGGCAGTTCGGTGTAGAAAAGCGTCTGGCCAGTTCCCAGCAATCCATCCGGACCCATGCCCTGAACCAATGCTTTGTAGGACGTAATGTCGCCTCCGGTGTAAAACGAATAGCTGCCCCGTCCGTTGGGATCAAGGTCCACAATTCCTGACCAGTACAAGGTGGTTTTGAAATCGGTTCGTTCGGTGGTTTTGGCGGGAGGAAGATTCGGGAAATTCCGGACCAGATGGTAAGGCGATTCTTCAACCGGTGGCGGAACTGGAGCCATTCTACCGGGACGTCTTTTCAATTGGGGCTCCCGCATTGGAGGTGCAGCTTCAGCATCCATAGCAAAGCCTTTCATGTCTTTTCTGACGGCCACTTCTTCTGCTTTCGCTTTGGCCGCATTGCCTTTTGGTTTTCCCGGAACCGGGTTTCGTCGCATTACTCTTTCACCACCTTTTTCAAGGACGGCCCCCTCCATCACATTGTTATCGGCCATGGCTGCCATCGGAACCATGCGGTCGTATACAACAGGATAGGGATTGTAATACAACACCATCTGATCGCTGTAGCGGCTGATGAACTGCTCATCCACTCCTTCCTTGCCTTTTGAAATTTTGACCGTAACCGGTTTGGTGAGATCGATAAACGGAAAACGGAAGGCACCATTGGAATCGGTGTACACCACGGTTTTCCCGATTTCCATTTTTGCCCCTCTCAATGCTTTGTTTTCCATGCTGTTCATCAGCGTTCCGGAAATCACCGCTTTTTCGGGCTGCATCCCGGGTTTCTCCAATGGATCTTCGATGATGCGTTTCCAGGAAAGTCCCCGCCAGCCGTAGGTCATCATCACAAGATCTAAAGCCGCATTGGCTTTCACATCTTTGGAAAAATAGAACGTCGGATGTTCGAGTTTGGTGTTGAGATCCTGTTCCAGCAACATGCCTGAAACCAGATTTCCCTGTTTATCATCGGCATAGCCCAACAGCGCATCGCTCACAACCGAAAGTGAAATCTGTCCCGGTACCGGAATTCCTCTCTGGTCGGAAGCCCGGACATTGACCGTCACTTTATCCCGTGTCTGGTATCGCTCTTTATCGGTTTTTACGCTGATTTTTAACTGCTTATCGGCATTCACAAATACCATTCGTTCGCAACGAAGAAGGCCCCGTCCGTCGAAAAGACTGAATTTGACCACACCGGCCGGCCATTTATCGACCAGAATCCGCACATCTTCCGGACGGGTTACGGATTTCAATGTTTGGTCCCAGAGCCAGCGACCTCTCATTTCGGCTACCAGTAAAAGGTTGTCCGATACGGGTGCGCCCGCCGATAAACGGACGGCATCTTTCTCCGCTCTGGCCGACAAACTGTATCCTTTTTCCAGTGCTTCCGGCAGTGCGGAAGTGTAGGCAAGCGGACTCGTCCATTCGATTCGGTATTGTTCGCCCGCTTTTGGTGTGATTTCAAAGCTGCCCATTCCACGGTGCAGGGTCTTGACAGATTTCAGTTTTTCTCCCTTCTGATTAACGAGCCAACCTTCCGCATCGGCAGAGGTGGAATCGGGTTTGAGGACTTTGAAGGCAATCCGGCCGGGTTGGTTCTGCACAAAATCTCCGCCTTCCGGGAAGAAATAGACGAGCAGGTCTTTGTCAACCGTCGGAATGGTTTTGGTGATGGATTCGGTTTCTCCGTTGAATTGAATCAACACATTGAGAACCGGACTGCTGCCTGCCGGAAAAGCCGGAAGAGAAGCACACAGAATTTTGAATTTACCTTCAGCATCGGTTTGAGCCTGCTGATTGAAAAGGGTTTGAGAACCGGCTACGATGCTGATGTCGATATCCGAACCAGCCATTGGTTTGTTGTCGAGAGATGAACCCGTGAAGACGGCCGACACCGGATCTCCGGCTTTGTATGCCTGCCGGTCGAGTTCGAGTGTGAGTTTGAGTTGGGGAAGAACCGTTTCCTGTACCTGAATTTCCCGGATGGTTTCCCGTCCGGCATTCTGCATGTATCGGGTGTGGGTTTTCAGTTTGTAAACGCCACCGGGTGCATCGGCAGACAGCTGAAAATCGCCGTTGGCCTTTCCACCTTTTCCAATGAGGGTGAACGTTTTCTCAATGCTTCCTTTCGGATTGAGGATTTCCACATAGACAATATCGCTGAGCGAGGGTTTGCTCAACTTTGATTCTTCGGCCATGAAAACCGAGAACCAGATGGTTTCGCCTGGGTTATACAAAGGCTTGTCGGTCTGAAGGAAAAGCCGTTCCATGGGCCATGTTTTATGCCAGGCGGCGTATTTCTGACGAAGGCTGTCTTTCTGCCGGATCTGAAAAACCCGGGTGATGGAAAACGAGGAATCCATCCACAGAAAGAAGACGAGAAAGAAAGTGAGCGAGGAAATGAGGACCGGAAGTGTGAAACGATTTTTTGCCATAGGAAAGACAATAAGTAGTGCTGCAAACAACGGCAAAGTGAACCGTTGATTGGTGAATTAAAGAAAAAGGATTAACAATCGTTTAGGATTGTTGGGGATTCAGATGCAGAATTTATTCCGGGCAACCGACATCCACAATCCATTTGGTATCCGGAAGTTCACAATATCCCAGAACATACACTTCAATAAACCGACTAATCGCCGGATCGTAATTCATGTAAAAATACCTTTTCTCCTGGGCGGTGATCGGAAAGCATTCTGCCGGACTGTTGCATTTCGGATACGATCCTTTCTTCGGAGAATAGCATGTGCTGATCACATATTCACCGTTGTATTTGACATCGAGCCTGTCGCCAATGGTGTAGGTGATGAGTCCGATTTTTACTTTCCCCTTTTTTTCACCCATGTCAAATTTCCGGATGGTGAGACCATTCCGGCCTTTAATTTCTGAGCCACAGGGTAAAGAAGGACGGATACTCAAAACCACGGATGCGGTGTCTGTTACAATGCTTTGTCCGTTGAAGCAAAGTTTCGCACTGAACACCACACGGATTGTTCCTGACTTAATCAGGCTTGGAATGGTGACTTCAACAAAATAGTCGGAAGAAACGGAATCATTCACAGTGGCGACACTCCAGAAACCAGTTGAGCCTGACACTTTCATATTCATTCCACATAACTTAAGTCGGCGGTCCTGATCCGGAATGGAAAGTGGGATAAACGCCCGGGTTTCATTTCCAATTTCAATGGTATCCTGAGAGGCGACCAGCTTTATCTGCACCGGAGCACCCACGGTTTGGGTTGGGAAGGTGCCTTCCTCAAAATGGCCTTTCAATTGAAGTGCCCGGTTTAAAGCGTTGATGTTTCCAACCGGATCAATGCCAATGTCGGCTGATTCCATTTCCACACTTCCCTTTTTGCAAGAGAACAACACAATCAGGAGAATCCAAATATAATTTTTCATAGCTGGTATTATGGAAATGAAACGGTGACCTGAAGAGAGGGCTGATAATTCTGAAGTTTGGAATCTTTAAAGAATCCGGTATTGAGGTTATTGAAAAACCGGACTCCAAACATATCCGTGATCTGATACCCCACTCCGAAAACCCAGCTTAAACTTTGGCTGTTCATCGTTTTGGTGGTGAGATTATAGTCTACATTGGCAGTGGTTTCAAATGCACCTTCAAAGGCATTGGCACCCGATGATTTTCGCAGCAATTCCTGATTCCGGACACCGCTTAAAAACCAGTCAATGGAAATTCCGGCTTCGGCATACAATCGTTTTCCATACCGAACCATCAAATGGCTTGCAAGGAAAGATGCGTTGAATTCTTCCTTCAAACGTGTTTCATCCAGATAATCCAGACTTTTATTCACCAGCAAAACATCGTGGGTGAATCCTTTTTGCAGAAAAGACAACCCGGCAGTAAACGATAAAGCGGATAAAGCTGATTCCGGTTTACGAAACGGAAAGATTCGGGCCTGAGCTCCGGCTGTAAAAAAAGTTTGGTTTTTGAATGTCCCGGTGATCGAAAAATTTGGATTGGCGGTGCCGTAGTAGAGTTTCTGATAATCGATGTAGTCACCACTGGCGAAGTTCATGGATGGACCCACAAACACATCGCCGTAAATGAATTTCATCGCTTGACCGGAAGGGGCAGGCGTTGAAGCAGCCTCTGTTTTGGCTGCCGGTTTCGATGTTTTGGGCGCCGATTTGCCTGCTGGTTTCTTTTTGCCACTTGCTTTTTTCTTGCCATACTGGGCCTGCACGGATTGCGTATCACACAAATGAATCAGACAAGCAAAAAATAGTACGGCCAGCCAGCGGGCAGAACGGAATTGGTGCATCATATCAGGATTGTGATCCGCAGCGAAGGTTGGATGTGCTGGCGGATTCACAGGATACAAACATACAGGAACCAAACAATACTTTCAAGGACATCTCCCTACCATCCGGATTTCTTTAACCGGATTTCCAGCTCCGTCCTTTCCAATGAATTTCTTTTGAAAACCGATACTTCACCCAACAGGATATATAGGCAGGCCAAAACAGAATTTCATACAACGGAAGCCAGGTCAGTAAATGAAACTGACGGATGCCCACCAGCAGGTAACCATTGTACAAAAATTTACCCAACCACATCAGCATCAGGCTGTCTCTTAACACCGGAAGCCCCATAAAAAAGGACAGTATCAAAACGGGATAAAACAGCAGCTGGGCATAAAAAACCCACTGTTGCCGGAAGGGAAGCTGGTCGAAACCCACCATCCAGCGGACGTGTTGCTGCAGCCAGTCGGATGGTTTTTTCTGGGGAGCCGAGATGCCGAACACGTCGGTGCGGTACAAATGACGGAGCCGGAAACCCAGCGACCGGGCCTTCTGGAACAACTCGAAATCTTCCGTCAGGGAAAAGGGCAGTTCGAAGTATCCTCCCGTGGCTTCATAGGCTTTCAGGGTGATGCCCATGTTGTTGCCCATCGCCGTGTAAGTGATGTCAAACCGGCTCAGCCAGGAAAACGTCGCCTGGGGAATGAGCCAGTCGATGGCCTGTAGAGCCGAAAAAATGGTGTCGCCTTTTGTGGCCGTGGTGCCGTTTACCATGTCCACATTTTCCCGCTGCATTCCCGAAATCATGGCCTGCATCCAGGTCGGAGGCATGGTCATATCGGCATCACAGACCAGAAAGATTTCGCCTTTCGCTTCTTTCGCCATGCAGGCCAGTGCCAAAGCTTTGCCCTTTACATGGCTGTTTGGGTCGGGGACCGAAAGAAAATGAAACCGGCTGTCTCGCTGAGAAAACGCATTTCCAATCAATGCGGTTCCGTCCGTTGAATGATCGTCTCCGATCCAGACTTCAAAATTTCCGGGGTATTGCTGGGTTTGGAGGGAACGCAGACAGGCTTCGAGGTTGTGTTCTTCGTTGCGGGCGGCGACAAAAACAGATACGAAGGGCCATTCCCCAACATTTTCCCCCATTTTTGCGGCTTCATTCTGCATACCGGATTGCTACCTCACTGGATATTTCCTGCAAACCTACGTTGGATCGGCCTTCCAACCATCATGGTGCTGGTATTCTACTGGCTTTGCCGGGTGGCGTTTGTGGTGATGTACCCCGAAATGTTCGCAAAGCTGACTGTATCAGACTGGTTTTCATTCGTCATTCTGTCGCTTCGTTTTGATGCCTCCACCATTGCCAGCATCGATTTAGTTTTTTGGGTGATCCTCCTGCTTCCGTTCCACTTTCACCGGAATGTGTACGGAATTCTGAAATGGATATTTGTGGTTGCCAACAGCTTGTTCCTTCTCCTCAATGCCATTGACGTGCCGTTTTTTGCATTCAACAACCGGCGGACTTCCTACACCACACTCGAGTTTCTACTGGCCGATTCGCTTCGGCAACTTCCGCAACTGATGGTGCATTACTGGCCCATGGTTCCGGTTTTCGGGCTGATGATTTTTGGATTGTACCGCTCCTTTCCGTCCCGTCCTTCCGGAGAACATTCAAAACCTTTGACCGCCTTTTTTCAGGTTCTGGTCTGCGTTGGTTTAGGGGTAATGATGATCCGGAATTCGTTCCAGGTAAAACCTATGCTTCCGGGCGAAGCATTTACACTTCCCCAATCCGAAGCAGGTCATGCCGTTCTCACTACGCCTTTTCTTCTTTTTAAATCGACGGAATTCAAACCCCTTCCGGATCAGAAGTGGTTGAGCGAATCGGAGAGTGCCTCTTTGTTTCCACAAAATCAACCGGGTACGGCTCCGCTGAAAGGACACAATGTGGTGCTCATCATCCTCGAAAGTTTTGCCACCGAATACACCGGGCTCGAAGGAAACGTCACCAGCTACACACCCTTCCTCGATTCTCTGGCACGGACTGGAATTTACTTTCCCCATCATTTTGCCAATGGCAGGACGTCGAGAGATGCTCTGCCTTCCATTCTCGCATCCGTTCCTGCCTGGATGGACGAAGCCTTTGCCACCTCGCCCTATCTCTCCATCCGGATGGAAGGTTTAGGAACCCGTTTGAAAAAGGACGGATACCAGACAGCCTTTTTCCACGGCGGAAAAAACGGCACCATGGCCTTTGATCTGTTCAGTAAAGTGGCTGGTTTTGATGCCTATTACGGGATGAACGAATATCCCGATCAGAAGGATTTCGATGGCAACTGGGGCATTTTTGATGAGCCTTTCCTTCAGTTTGTTTCCAACCGGCTGGATGGTTTCAAACAACCCTTTGCCGCCGGCATTTTTACCCTCAGCTCGCACCAGCCCTATACCATTCCCGATCGGTATAAAGGACGGTTCAAAAAAGGTCCGCTTCCGGTGCACGAAGCTATTTCCTATTCCGATTTTGCCCTCCGCCGGTTTTTTGAAACTGCCCGGACCAAACCCTGGTTTGCCAACACCTTGTTTGTCCTCACGGCCGATCATACACAGGCCAGCATCGATCCAAACTATGCCGGACTGGTTGGTTCTTACGATGTTCCACTGGTGCTCTTTTCGCCTTCCGTTCAACTGAAGGCCGATACCAGTCGTTGGGTGCAGCATCTCGATCTGGCGCCCGGTATCTCCGATCTGGTTGGATCGAAGTCATTGTATGAAAACAAACTGGGTAATTCTTTGCGGGCAACGAATCCCGGCTATCCGATCGTATTTCAGGATCAGAAATACCATTTGTTTCATCCCGACGGAAACCTGAGCTGGAGCGCAATCGACCCGGTAGAAGGCTGGCTCTGGCAGGCGGTAAATAACAGACCCAAACCGACAGGGTTACGGACGGTTCTCATCAGCCGGGTGCAGTATTACCGACAAGGTCTGATCCATAACCAACTGTTTCAAAAAACAGGAGATCCGAAATAAATTCCCATTCTTCTCCGTTTTGCTGGGCATCGAATTGAACCATTCATCCCAAAAAATTGGATGGACTGATGGAATTTCTAAGTTTTGGCATTCAGATCAACCATTGAATGAAATTTAAAAACCTGCTGATCGGACTTATCATCGCCGTAGTTGCTGGCGCACTGGCTTATTTTATGTACAATCCTGCCAAAGGAGAGGCAAGTGTGGTGCTCGAAGCGACGGTTCGAAAAGGTCCTTTTGAGATTTTTGTCACCTCCACCGGCGAACTCAAGGCAAAAAACCAGACTGAAATTATGGCTCCCGGTCCCGAACTCCAGCAATCCGGGATTTATTCTGAATTGAAAATTGAAGACCTCATTCAGGAAGGAACCGTGGTGAAAGCAGGCGACTATGTAGCCTCCATCGAAAAAAATCCGATCCTCAGTAAACTGGGCGATGCCAATCTGGAGGTAGACAAAAAAACATCCGAATTCAACCAGGCCCGCCTCGATACCACTCTCACTTTGCGTGAAGCCCGTGATGATCTCTACAACCAGAAATATGCCGTCGAACAGGCAAGACTCGAAAAAGAACAGAGCCGGTTTGAGGCACCTGCCGCCATCCGCCAGAAAGAAATCGAGCTGGAGAAGGCGATGAAAAGCTTCACCGTTAAAACCGAAAACTATATAACCAAGGTAAAGCAGGCCGTCACCAAAGTACAGATCATTCAGTCGGATCTGAGTCTGGCCCAAAGCAAGCAAAAACGCCTGAGCGACCTCATTGGCAAACTCACCATTATGGCACCCAAAGCCGGGATGGTGATCTACAGCCGCAACTGGAACGGGGCCAAAAAAATAGTGGGATCCACCGTAAACAGCTGGGATCCAAGTGTGGCCACGCTTCCCGATCTTACCCAGATGCAGGTGATTACCTACATCAATGAAGTGGATATTCAGAAAGTAAAAGTAGGCCAGTATGTTGAAATCGGACTCGATGCCGAACCGGGTAAAAAGCTGGAAGGGGGCGTGGTGCAGGTGGCCAATGTGGGTGAGCAGAAACCCAATTCCGATGCCAAAGTATTTGAGGTACTGATTGATGTACTTACACAGGATCCGTCGCTGCGCCCTGCCATGACCACCAGTTGTAAAATCCACGCCGGTCTGTATACCAACGTGTTGAGCATTCCTCTCGAGGCCCTCAACAATACAAACGGGCACTCATTTGTCTACAAAAAAGATGGAACAAGTCTGGTTCGCCAGCAGGTTCTGGTGGGAGCGGTGAACGAAACCCATGGCATTATCTACGGAGGGTTGAAAAAAGAAGATCGGATTCTGCTTTCTACTCCGACGGACACATCGGGGCTGGAGTTTAAAAAACTGGTTCAAAAGCCACTGGCGCCGGTTCAGAGTGAAAACGCCACCTGGAAAAAACGCTGGGCCGATTTCCAGAGTCTGCACCAGGCACCGAAATCAGAATTTAAGCCCGCCATAGCCACTGAAGGCAAATAATTCCGGATAAAGGAAATGGAGCGGTTACTGATGAATTTTAAAATGGGTCTGGAAGCCCTGGCGACCAACCGGTTCCGGGCCTTTCTTACTTCGCTGGGCATCATTTTTGGTGTGGCGGCCGTGATTGCCATGCTGGCGATTGGGGCCGGGGCCGAACGGGAAATTCTCGAACAAATCCGTCTGGTGGGATCGAATAACCTCATCATCAAAGCCCTTCCTCCTGATCCGGCGAAAAAGCAGGAAGAAAAAGACAACAAAGACAAGCCCAAATTTTCGCCCGGACTCAACCTCAAAGACGCCGAAAACATCCTGGCCACTGTTGAACATGCCGGTGCGATCAGTCCCGAAATTGAGATCAAAACACCGTTTATGCGGGACGGTATCCGCCAGCCTGGCCGGTTAATCGGCGTGAGCAATGCCTATTTTCAGATGGCCGGTGTGAATGTGGGCGAAGGCAAATATTTCTCACCCAAACAACTCGACAACGCCGATGCCGTCTGCATCATTGGCCGCCAGATCAAGGCCACGTATTTCTCCAAAATCAATCCCATCGGGCAGTTTATTAAGTGCGGCAACGTCTGGCTTCAGGTGGTGGGCGTGCTCGAAGGCGGACTGCTGAGCGACAAAAACATTGAGAAGCTCTCCATCCGGAACTACAATTCCGATATTTATACCCCCATTAAAACCGTGCTTTTGCGGTACAACAACCGGGGCCTCACCACGCCTTCGAGCATGAAACGCCGGCCCTGGGAAGACAACGACGACAAGAAAAAGAACACCGAAAACTACCACCAGATCGACCGGCTGGTGGTCAACATCAAGGAAAGTGAGCACATGGAATCGTCGGTGGACCTGATCAGTAAAATCCTCAACCGGCGGCACAACGGGGTGGAAGATGTGGAAATTGTGGTGCCCGAACTGTTGCTCAAGCAGGAGCAGAAAACCAAAAAGCTGTTCAATATTGTGCTGGGTGTGATTGCCTCCATTTCGCTGCTGGTGGGTGGAATCGGGATTATGAACATCATGCTGGCCTCGGTGATGGAGCGGGTGAAAGAAATCGGACTCCGTCTGGCGATTGGCGCTCAGAAGAAAGACATCGTGTGGCAGTTCATCGCCGAGGCGGTGGCCATCAGTTTTTCGGGCGGCCTGGCGGGCATCGTGCTGGGCATTGTAATCTGTTTCAGTGTGGAAAAACTGGCCGGCATCCAAACCTTCATCACCGGCTTTTCGGTGGTGCTGTCCTTCGGCGTCGCCATCACGGTGGGTCTTGTGTTCGGCATTTTCCCAGCCCGCAAAGCGGCAGGCGCCAATCCGATTGAAAGTCTGAGATACGAATAGGGCGAGGGGTTAATGATTAGTGGTTTGTGGTTATTGGTTGGGGGGCTTTTTTCGGTTAGCTGACTGGGGAATTATGAGTTATGAAGGATGAATTATAAATAGAATGCAGGTAGCCCGATATGTGGACAGCCCGCTTACCGGGTTGAGTAGTTTTTAGTTCGTGGTTGTGGTGCCTTTGGGGTTTGAATTCTTCACCTGAATCCTGGTTACTGAATCCTGGTTACTGAATCCTGATTACTGAATCCTGAATCCTCATTTGACTTTTGACTTCTTCCTTTTACCTTTATTTTTCTATAGGTTCCAGTTGTTAAACCAGTCATCCATGCGATTTTCCATTCATTTCACATCATTCTGTTTCTTCTTACTGGTCTTTATGCCTGCAATCGCTTCCTCTGATCAGGGAGGAAAAAGAGGCATCGTAAAAGTAAAAAACGGTCGGTTTGAAATGGACAAAAGGCCATACAAATTTATTGGTGTCAACTATTGGCCGGCAGCGCATCTGGGCATGAAATCCGGTCCCGGAGATCAGGCCCGGTTGTTGAAGGAGCTGGATTTTCTGAAGGAACAAGGCGTTCGCAACATTCGCGTTCTTGTTTCGTCGGAAGGAGACAGTTCGTTTCCACTTCGGGTTTCGCCTTCTTATCAACCACAGAAAGGAATGTTCAATGAAGACGTGCTGAAGGGCCTCGATTTTCTTTTGGTGGAATGTGGAAAGCGTGACCTCAAACTCGTTTTGTTCTTCACCAACAACTGGGAATGGAGCGGCGGTTTTGGTCAGTATCTGGAATGGAATGGCACCGGAAAGACGCCTCTTCCAAAAAGTGAAGGCTGGACCTGGGACGGGTACCGCGATTACATTTCCCAATTTTACACCTGTAAAGACTGCATCCATCAGGTAAATGAACTGATCTCAAAAGTCGTTACACGGGTCAATTCCATTACGGGAAAGCCCTATAAGTCTGATCCTGCGATTTTTTCCTGGGAACTGGCCAATGAACCCCGTCCGATGAGACCTGCCGCCAACGAAGCCTACCAGAAATGGGTACAGGAAACCTCACTCCTGATCAAAAAACTGGACCAGAACCACATGGTGGCAACCGGTATCGAAGGCGATGTGGCCTATGATTTTGACATGAGCGAGTATAAAAAAGCGCACCGCAATTCCACGGTTGATTACCTTACTCTCCACATCTGGCCCAAAAACTGGAAGTGGTTTCCCGACACCAGCATTTCGGCCAACATGTACAAGGTGCTGGAGAAGTCAGGAGCGATGCTCAACCGGCATCTGGAGGTAGCCAAAGAATTGAAAAAGCCCCTCGTTCTGGAAGAATTTGGCCTTCCCCGTGATGGTCATCTTTACACAGCCGAAAGCACCACGACCAGCCGGGACCAGTACTACAACTGGGCGATGGACATTTGGAAAAAGAATGAGCATCCGCAATTCGGTGGTCTGGCGTTCTGGACGTTCGGAGGATTTACTGCCTTTCCAAAGGACGGTAGCCTGTGGAAATCCGGCGAACCTTTTCGCGGCGACCCGGGTGTGGAAGAACAAGGACTGAACAGCATTTATGAAGGCGATCGTTCCACCTGGGATTTGATCCGAACGTATACAAAACCGTAAGAAGGACAGGATTTATGTAATTTGAGGACGGCGTTTTGGGGAATAGCTGACCATTCAATCATGAATGATTCGTGATGTTTTCAGTGGTGCCAACAGCGCCAAATGATAAATAGAATATTTTTCTCCATCAGCAGCCTTGGCGACACACGAATCCCGGCGGCGCTCCAGGAAGGTCAATCAGACTGCCCCATTTCCGTTCAGAAAAAACACCCTAGTTTTGCCCTTCCATGAAAAACAGAAAACCACGCAACAAGGTCAAGGAAAATGTACGCCTTCTGGACATCGCCGCCGAAGGAAAATGCGTCGCCCGGATTGAGGATAAAGTCTATTTCGTAGAAGGCGGAGTGCCCGGCGACCTGGTGGATATTCTGGTGGAAAAGGATAAAAAATCCTATGCCGAAGCCCGGGTGTACCGGATGAAAGAACCGTCTCCCGACCGTCAGGAAGCCTTTTGCTCCCACTTCGGTGTGTGCGGCGGTTGTAAATGGCAGAACCTCGACTACAACAAACAGCTGGAGCTCAAAACCAAGCAGGTAAAAGATGCCTTCGAACGGATCGGCAAAATCAGGGAAGGCAACTGGCATCCGATCGTGGCTTCTTCCAAAACCACCTACTACCGCAACAAACTTGAGTACACCTTCTCCGACCAGCGGTGGCTCGACGAATCGGACATGGACCGTGAAAACCGTCCCGATCTGAATGGTCTGGGCTTCCATATTCCCAAGCGTTTCGACAAAATTCTGGACGTAAAAGAGTGCTTTCTGCAACCCGAACCCAGCAATGCCATCCGTTTGTGGACCAAAGCCTACGCCGAAAAACACAAGCTCAGCTTTTTCAATCTCCGGGCACAAACGGGGATGCTGCGCAACCTGATGATCCGGACGACGGCTTCCGGCGAACTGATGGTTCTACTTCTGATCGCTGAAAACCATCCCGAAGAACTAAAGGCCATGCTCACAGCGATGCAGGAAGCCTTTCCACAGATCACTTCTCTCCAAACCATTCTCAATCAGAAGCGCAACGATGCCTATTCCGATCTGAAGGCCCGCGTTTTTTCGGGAACCGATGTGGTGATGGAGGTAATGGAAGACCTGAAATTTCGCGTAGGGCCAACTTCCTTCTATCAGACCAATGCCGACCAGGCCTTGGTTTTATATCAACTGGTGGACAAACTGGCGGGAATTCGTGAAAACGATCTGGTTTACGATTTATACACCGGAACCGGAACCATTGCGCAGTTTCTGGCCCGCAAAGCCGGCTTTGTGGTCGGTATCGAATATGTGGAGGCCGCAGTCGAAGATGCCCGTGTAAACGCCGAAATGAATGGTTTGACGAATACTTTGTTTTTCGCCGGCGATATGGCCAAAGTGCTCAACGAAAAGTTTGTGGAAGAAAACGGGGTTCCGGATGTGCTCATAACCGATCCTCCAAGAGCGGGGATGCATCCCGATGTGGTGGAATCGATCCTCAAAATGAGGCCGCAGCGGATAGTGTATGTGAGTTGCAATCCGGCCACGCAGGCCCGCGATCTGGCCCTGATGACGGAGGTGTATGAAGTGAAGGAAATCCAGCCGGTGGATATGTTTCCGCATACCCACCATGTGGAAAATGTGGCCCTGCTGGAATTGAGGAACAATTAAATCGTATTCGTTTCGGCTTTTTTATCATCCAAACCTTACCATCATCAACAGCACCACCGGAATATATCATGGCTATAGGGTTGGTCTATTGGTTATATTCGCCTTTTAGTTAAAAGCCAAAATGAAAAAAATCCTTCTAGTCGAAGACCATCCTGATATTCGAGAAAATACGGCCAGCATTCTGCAAATGGCCGGTTACGAAGTGTACACAGCCGAAAACGGAATGGATGGAATCGACGAAGCCAGGAGAGCAATGCCCGATCTGATTGTATGTGATGTGATGATGCCGGTTCTCGATGGATTCGGAATGCTTCACATGCTGCAGAAAGATCCCCGCTTTCAGAACATTCCCTTCATTTTTCTTACAGCTAAATCCGACCGTGCCGATCAGCGAAAAGGAATGGAAATGGGAGCCGATGATTTTCTGAGCAAGCCTTTTGAAATCACAGAGTTGCTTTCGGCGGTGGAAACCCGGCTCACTAAAGTAGCGAACGCTCATGCAAAGGGAACTTTTTCCCGAAAAATCGGAGACAAAGAAAAGAAAGAATGGATCCGCAATCTGTTTGCCATTCCTCAGGTGAAACGGTTCTCTGTAAAGAAAAAAAGCACCATCAGTCAGGAAGGAAATCTCGCCCAGCAGCTGGTACTGGTGGAGAAAGGAATCGTGAAATCGTCCTGCGTTCACAACCTGAGCAAAGTCCTGATAACCGAACTTCACTTCAAAGGCGACATCATTGGCTTGTCCGATTTATTGGTGAACCAAACCTACACGACCTCATCCGAGGCTGTAACGGATGCCGAACTGGCAGTGGTTTCTCAGAATGATCTGGAAGAATACTTCAAACAATATCCAAAAGAGGCAGACATGGTGGTTCATTTTCTGGGAAATGAAATCATGCAAAAGCAGGCCCAGCTTCTTGATATGGCGTATACTCCGATGCGTGACCGGGTCGAACATCTGATCAAAGATCTCGAAACCCGTCTCGACCAAAATAACCTCGATGGGGTAAGTACCTATTTTACCAGGGAAGAACTGGCGCAAATGGCCGGAACTGCCACCGAATCACTTATTCGGGTTTTGGGAGGAAAGCAATAAGGAAACAGAACCCGTTGTTGGGTGAATACGCAATCTTTTCAACGGATTTTGCTTGCCTCATTTTTTCACTTCTCTTTATATCTGCCAGTTTTTCATTACCAAACCTTAATCACTGGAATGGTTTTTCGTTCCGAATCGGTGATGGCATGTAAATGGTACTTTCCATTCGGTAACATGCCAACCGGCAACTTCAATTCTGGATTTGTCGTTTTGGTGTTCAACACCTCCCGGCCGCCGGAATCAAACAATTTGAGTTCGGTTTCTCCCGGCAGATTGTGGATTTCAAGATTGTCCACCATCGGATTGGTGACCCAGATCTGAATTTTGTTCGCACCGTCGTTTATACAGGAAGCATAAAAGACAGTAGGTTTCTCAGCACCATTATCGTATTGCTGCAGCCGGTAACGGAAGCTGGTAGCAGACGTGATTTTCGGAGTGTGTTTGAACGAATATTCATATCCGATTCCCGGTTCTCCTTCACCTTTTACCACGAGCAGCGTTTCATAGTTTTTCCCGTCAGTGGAATAACTCAACACAAACCGGTCTGTGTTCACTTCTGATTCGGTGGTCCAGTTCACTTCCACTTCATTCACATGTGCCTTTTTGTCGGCCGAAAAATCGGTTAGTGAAATACCCAACGGCTCATCGGGCCCGGCAAGCGATTGTCCGGCGATATAGAATTCTGAAAATCCAGACACCAGAAACTCCAGGAAATAACCACCCGAAGTCGGTGTTTTTTGCACTTTGGCGGCCGGAATAAACTCGTGGTTGCCGGCAATATCATCGTTGTTGTCAATGCTCAGATCCTGGAAGGAACCATCATATTTGTATACGCCCAGTTCCTGAAACGAACGGATGCTCGGATCAGCAGCGGATAGTTGTTTTACTTCGGCATCGGTGATGTAAAGCCGGACTTTCACTTTTCCGGTCGGCTCTGTTGAGGGGTGGATATGGTAGCTGCGGTTTAGGTAGGGCACGCCCCAGGCAGTTCGGATGGCACCGGTATGTCGCTTCATCTCAAGCAAAACCGGACCAATATTTTTCTTTTCCACTGAAGCCACCATATTGGGCACATTACCAAAATCTGTCCAGCTGGTGCCGCTTACTTCCGGTTGTGTCTGAGAAAACAATGTATCATTCAGAATGTCGGATGCCGGTTCGATCTGCACATCATCCAAACCAAATCCTTCGGAATTGATGCTCGCATCGGAACTGAATCCATAGCGGAACCGTACTTTTGTGTTGCTTCCAAATCGGGCCTTGGCCACCCGGATGCTGGTCACTACCCATGGATCACGGACGCCATTCCAGCTGTTGGATGCATGGTTGTACCAATTGGTACCGCTGTCTTTGGCGCCGATCTTACTCCAATTGACGCCATCAACAGACATTTCAAGCCAGGCATGGTCATAGTCTTGTTCGGTACTGAAATTGGAGTTGAAGCTGAACTGGATATCGCCCGGTTGAGCAGACATGTTGAAGCATGGAGATTCCAGATAGGATACTTGTCTGTTTGCATACAATCCAGTCATTCCGTTGGTCCAGATGCGGGTTCCATTGGCAGCGGTGTCGATCACCGACATGGTTTTGGAGGGCGTTCCCCACTGCCAGCTTGAGTTGGTGCCATAGGCTCTCCAGTTGCCATCGGTTGATTCGAAACCTTCTGAATACGGAAGAGTTGAAACGTTGGGAGCAATGAAAACCAGTTGATTACGGAGAGTATCGTTTCCCGGATATCCATCGGCCGCCAGAGAAACCCACACTTTGAAGTCCAGCCTACCCACTGAATTGAATGGAATGGGAGCCGAAAACTCATACTCCATTGAATCGGCAGCTGAAACAGAGGCAATGGTTTCTTCCACTGCTGCTTGTCCCGGTAGCATGTAACCCACTTTCATATTGGAGGCCGTCTGTAATGAGCGGTTTTGAATCCGCACTTTTACTTTCCGTACCAGATTGTCGTGGCATTCGTTCAAAGGCGTTACAAGTTTTTTCATTGAGAAATCTTTTCCCGGCATGCTGATCAGCACATTGTCGATGGCGTATCCATGTCCGCTGGCAACCGTAGACGGTCTTGTGCCGGATTGGGTAAACCGGAGCTGAAAAGAAGAAGACAATGGCTGGCCACCCATCAAAGGGATCAGATTGATCATCCTGTAATTCCTCACCGTTCCAATCACATTGCCGGCCGTGAAAAAGTTGACTACTTCAATCCACGCTGACTGATCATTGGGCCTCATAAATACGCTGTTTCCTGAAGTCATAGATCCCAGAGGAAGAAAGTCGAAGTCAAGATAAAGTGGACTGCCTGGCGCATTACCCGCCAGATTCAATGTAAAAATCAGTTCACCGGTTCCGGTTGTGCCGTCGATTTTCCTTTTGTCCAGCACGATGCATTTTGAACCAAAATAAGAAGGACGAGTTGCCAGTTCTGTTGACAAACGGGCTCCGTTGGTGGAGTTGAAATCCATTCCGAAGCTGGAACTGAGATTTGCTGCTGTAGTGGTTTGCAGAAAATTGGTTCCGGCCGGACCCAGATTTTCGGCCTGGTATTGCCATGGAAAACCAACGGCTGGATTTGCATATACATTGACGGTTGAGGAAAGAGTATCATTTCCTTTGTTGATGTCGGCTACATAGGTTGTCCAGAATTTTACCGGATACGCACCAGCGGAAGGCATGGAAAGAGTGGAAGGCAAGGTCACAATCTGAGATGCCTGAGAAGCAAGGGAGACGGTGATGTCGCTGAATGAAACCGTCCCGTCGGGCGCACTCATGTTGATGCGGACGGCCTGGTTGGTGAGGGTGACATTTCCGAAATTCTGGATTCTAACCTGAACGGTTGCGTTGGTTCCCGGATCCGATCCGGTTAGTCGTCGGCCGGATTTTGGGGATTCCAGCGATACGATCCCAAGGTCGGGAGTCCATGCACAAGTCCCCACAATAGGCGTTCCTTTCACCGCATCCGAACGAAGTCCGGACAAACCGTTTTTCCATGGTTTCACAGAAACAATGGTGACTTTTCCGTTATCCAGCTGATTTAAATAGTAAGTACCTGTGGTAGCAAATCCCCGTGTATCCCAGCGGCCCATTTCACGGTTTAGTACCATTACTTCGTATCTTGAAACACCTGTCGCATAGGTCCAGTTCAATCTCAGGGTTTGGTTACAGGCTTGTACGGTTACAACGGGCTGAACAGAAACCAGCGTTTTTATAAGACTACTGGTTACGGTAACACCATTGCTCACACCACTCAGACGAAACCAGCGTTTCTGAAAGTCCCCGGCCGGCACTGTATATTCTCCATACTGAGAAAGCGGATTGGCAATGGCAATGGCCTGACTCCAGGTGGCTCCTGAATCCAGGCTTGTTTCCAGTTTCATGGATGTGAGTGTCATTCCGGATAAATCCCAGCGCACTGGCATTCTGGTTCCCGATTTCCGCAACTGACCTTCCAGCGGTTGGGTCATTACCAATTCCGGATAAACCCACTGGTACACCAACCAGTATTTCTGACTTACACCCGCCAGCATGCCGGAACTCACCATCACCTCCAGATTTTCACCGGGTGTAACATTGAGGGTTACCTGTTCCATATTATTCAGGGTATCCACCTTACGGGTAGCAGCTAAACCAACACCGGACGGTGCCGAATTCATTACCCAGGGCAAAAAAGTCTGGCCTGCTCCATTGAGGACTTTCAGATCGAGATTGTTGACGAGTGCTTTTGTTGTTCCAACCACACCAGCAGGATCAACCCAGGCCAGCATGATTTTCAGCCCAATCGCATTGGCCGGAACCACCATCGACTCGACATTACTTTCAAGTGAATTCACCGTTCCGGATTTGTACCCGTTGTTGTCCAGTACCTTCTTGGCTTTCCGGGCATTGATACGGCCATAACCATAGGTAAAATCCACATTAGCGAGTCCCAGATCATCGGCAGTGTTGCAAACCAAGCCTTTGAGTAAAGCGCTTTCCGGATTGGTACCACCGTTTAGCTGACGGTATCGCTGAATGAGAAGAGCCAGCGTTCCTGTGACCATGGGGGCTGCCTGAGAGGTGCCACCTTTTACATCGTACGCGTCAAATGGAACGGTTGAAACCACATTGTTTCCATTGGCCACAATTTCAGGTTTCACCCTGCCATCCATAGCCGGCCCCGACGAACTGAACCAGGCAAACTGATCCTGTTCGAGAACGGCTCCTACTGTGAGCACATTTTTCGATACCGGATAGCCTTCGGAGATTGTCCGGTAACCGGTTGGGTAGGTTCCGCAATTGATATTCCCTTGGTTTCCTGCTGCAAATACGTGGAGTAAATCTGGAAATTTAACGAGCTGGTCGTCGATAAAAGAACAGGTAGAATTATAGATGCCGGCCCGGTTACAGGTCAACGTAAGACCATAGGAATTGTTGGTCAGAAGCACATTTCGTTTTACCCGCAGATCAACGCCGGTTGAAATAACCGATGAGGTGGTTGTGTTCAGGATGTTTGCACCAGGCGCCATTCCTTCTTTGTCAGCGAAAAGCAAACCGCTACCAGCAACGATTCCGGTCACATGGTCCTGGTGATTGCCGAATGAGGCGACTTTTGTCGACACCAGGTTTTCCTGATGGTTTTCGAGATCGCCATGACTTTCCACCATTCCACCATCACCAACCGCAATGGTAACGCCTTTGCCATCCAGTCCGTTCAGAATTCCGGCGCCGGATGCTTTGATGCAGTTTGCACGGCCGGCCGCCGATGAAACCCCATTTAAGTGGATGATGTCACCTTCTGAAGGTTCTACCCATTGTACCCAGCCGGCGGAGAGCAGGCTGTTGAGTTGTTCAGAATTTGCACTCACGGTGAAACGGGAAATTTCTCCTTCCCATAGTGTATTCAATTTTCCCCAGGATGCATCCCAGCTTTCTTTCAATTCAGACACTTTAATGCCGGGCATTGGTAGAATATTGTAATCACGGAAAGAAGTTGTGGATTGTCTGGCTGTTGAATTCTGTAGTTCCACGTCCATTCGTAAGGATGGATGTACAGGGGCCACTTCCCGAAAACCAAGTGTTTCAAGTTGAGCCAAAGGGAAATTGGTTGGAATAGAAGCAATAAACACACCTGGAGAAATCGATCCTCCAAGCACGACACCCGCAGACCGGATTCCGGCCATTGAAACTTCCGATAAGGACGACCCCGTTTTTAAAATAAGAAACCGGCGGTTACCGTATGAAGGGGATTTGTCCAGAAGGTTTTCGGGACAATTACGTGTGGATGTAAATGAGATTCGGACATGTTTCAACTGTTGGATTTCCTGACCATTGGCATCTGACAATAACCAAAAGGTACAGTACGAAATCAGCAGAATCCGGATGAACGACAGTATAGCTCGTTTCATTATCTAAAAAGGTTTGCTTTCTGATTCAAGCCTATGGTCGGTCGGTACTGTTCAGCGTCAGAAGAGTTGAACGGTCCGCTTTGCCATGGGCTTTTGCGCTTTGCAAAACAAATGTGGCAGTAAAAAATTGCCCAACAGTGTCAGCTCGTTTCTTATTGGTTCTTCTTTTCCAATTTCCGGGTTTTTAACTTTTTTGTTCTGAATTATGGCTTTTTGGTCTTGTTCTTACATGTCTAATTTCAGTACCAAACGAGAAAATATGCCTTTGAGATGACCAGAATGAGTTTCGGTGTTTTCCATTAGAGGCAGAAATCACATCTCTTGTTTTTTCGAATGTGTGAACCAGTAAGTTGTCTTTAAAAAGTGATCTGCGAAATGTCAGTAAGGGAGTAAACAATTGTCACTAAATCTGGACCTGCAGCTTTGGATGTTTGGTCGATAGGTTGATTACGGTGCTGAGTGCTGTCCGGTTTAAGGGAGTTGGAAAGGGCTGGATTGGCCTTTTCGTTGGACAGAAACTGAGCTATCTCTTTGGATTCAAAGAAGTTTCAAATGGAACAGCCCGCTCTTTTTTACAAAACCGATCTGTAGAAACGGTAAACTCAAACCGACCCAGACCCGGTGCCGGTAGGGGAAGTAATTCTCTGTTTGAAACAGTCTGAATCAATTAATCCAGAACAAGAAATAGGATTTAAATGATTGATTTTCTATGCTTAATAACCTCGCCTAAATGCTCCCGAAGCCAGTTCGGGACAGGTCCACCAAGGTAGAAGACGTAAGGTGAAAAACGAAGTTGGAGCTTTAGCAACATCAATCATTTATCAACCCAAAGATTTTTCTAATTCATTATCTGGGTTAAATTCTTCTAACAATTATTCAATGAGGGTCTCCCTTTTCGCCAGTTAGCCATCGCAGGGTAGGTCTTCCGGACGAAGGATTTTGATTGTGCCAACAGTCGTTTACCTTGAGATTGCAGGAAGCCGGAAATAAAAGGAAGCACCTTCACCCGGTTTACATTCGGCCCAAACTTTGCCATCATGGTTGTCAATGATCCGCTTTACTATAGCCAGACCAATACCGTGGCCTTTAAAACCTTCATGTTTGTTGTGCCGGTAAAACACATCGAACAATTTGTTCGTATCGTCCAGATCGAAACCCGGCCCATTGTCTTTTACCAAAAATGTGACCCATTTTTCGTCCCTTTCACACGTAATCCCCACCTGTGGGTCCTGATTTCGGGTGGAAAACTTCATCGCATTGATGAGCAGATTAACCCACACCTGCCGGATTAGACCGGGGCTACCCATTACAGGCAACAGGTTGCCAATCGTTAATTTCACATTAGGGTAATCGGAACGCAATTCTTCTCCAATATTGAGCACCAGTTTTTGGTTGTCCACCTCCAACTTTTCAATCCTCATTGCTTTACTAAAATGAGAAAGGCTCATCAGATCATCGATCAGTTTTCCCATTGCAACAGAATTCCGGACAATGTTCTTAATCAACTTTTCTTCGTCTTCCCGAAGTTTGCCCGAAAGTTTGAATTCAAGTACGGAGGCCGCTGTGTGTATAACGGTGAGCGGAGTTTTTAAATCGTGTGAGACTGAATAACCGAACGATTCCAGATCCTTATTCGCTTTTTCCAGCTCTGCAGTTCGTTTTCGAACTTTCACCTCAAGTGATGAATTGAGATTTTTCAATGTCGCTTCACTGGCAGCGAGGTCATCCAGATATTTCATCATCTGAATATCTGTGCGCCGCTTGTTAATAGCATTGATAACCGATTGCGGAAGGCGCTTAAGGCGGTCTTTCAGAATATAATCGTACACACCTGAACGCATGGATGCGACAGCAAATTCCTCTGAAACTGTGGCCGTCACCAGGATAAACGGAATGGCAGGATCCTTTGCTTTCACCATTTCAAACGCTTCCACCGAATTAAAGGCCGGGAGCGAATGGTCGGACAATATTATATCCGGATTGAATTCATCGAGGGCTGTCTGGAAATCGGGTTTTCCTTTTGCCACAAAGATCTCACATTCGATGTTTCCGTTTTTGAGTTCCCGCTCTACCAGTTCTGCATCGGGCTGTAGGTCTTCAAGATGAAGTATCCGTAACATAATTTTATGAGTTTAAATCTTAACCACACTGAATGAAAGCCAGTTTTGATCAAGGCGTTCCAACGCCTTTAAAAAACCGGATAAATCCAGTGGTTTGATGATATACGAATTGGCTCTAAGGATCAGTGCCTTGCCAATATCCGGATGATCTTCGGATGGTCCAAAAACGATGACCGGAATCATTTTCGTATTTGCTTCCTGCCGGATTCTGGCAAGAGCTTCAAGTCCGTCAACTTTTGGCATTTTGATATCCAGAAGGATTAAAGACAGGAGGTGGCCAGCGGGTTCCCGATTGAAACCAAACAGGTAATCCAGTAATTGTGCTCCATCTTTCTGATGGGTGATTTTGTTGGCAGCACCATTTTTTCGCAACGTCCTGATTGTAAGTTCTGCATCACCCGAATTGTCTTCAACAAGTTGAATGTCAGCGTTCATAATAATTAAGGGTTGCAAAGTTCTGTGTCAGGCAAAGAAAAGAAAAAAGTAGCACCTTCATTTATTTTTCCACCCCCCCTCATACCTTTCCATTGTGCTTGTGTTTGATCCGCTAAACGATCGATAGACCAACACCTGTTCATGGAAACTCTTCAACCGTATGGAGCCTCTGGAACAGGTTGAATAATTTATGCTGATAGTTCATTTTAAAACCTACACCGTTGTCTTCTATGGAATATATTATCATACCATTTTCTTTATGGGAATTGATCTTCATAAGGGGCTGTTCCTCTTACGATGAAAATTTAAGTGCGTTGGATAACAGGTTCATCATTACATGTTTCAATAAAAACAGGTCTGCCATAACAGGCAGGCGTTCTCCAAATTCAATCTTTGCCTTTATCTCAGTGGTTCTGGAAATCTCTTTGATGATATCACGATCATCATTTCCATATTGATCTGGTCCTTTCTCACATCTTTACGCCTTCGGGTACTTATGCTGGTGTCGTTAGTCCAGCTCGTCATGGAAGTAGATCAATTGAGCATGTGCCCAATTTGATTTGAAGTTTGCTTCCAATATCCTTTTTTTACGGGTTGAGCCGGATTCTGGATTTCGTTCGTTGTTGAAATAAAACATCGGTATGATTTTAATGACAACAAGAATTCTCTGGAATTTGATTTGGTCACGATAGGTGAATGAGAATCGTCAGATCGCTGTCAAATCCCTTTTCCAGAGCTTCAGCAAATTTTTTTTCACATTTGTTACATATATTTTCGCCTGTAATGAAATAATATTCATCCTGCTTATAGTTTTGCAGAAGAAACAGTGGTCATAACAACCCAATCCTTCGACTTTCATTTTATTGACAGACGGACGAATAAATAGTTGATGCTGAACAACTGTTTTCATTCAGAGAAACGATTTAATAATTTTAAACATGTTACAATTTTCAATCGACCGGGTTTGTGCTGCCAGAGGTATCCCCAAACCCTACAAGTTCCTTGTCAAGAATGGCTTCCTTCCCACCACGGCTACTAAGCTTGCAAAAGGAGATGTAGAATTCCTCCGGGTGGAGTACTTAGAAAAGCTTTGTTCTCTTCTTAATTGCGTTCCGAACGATCTGTTTGAATGGACTCCGGATACCAAATCAGAAGATAGACCCGATCATCCTTTGTATTCCATCCGCAAGGTAGAAAAGCTTGATTTTGCTGAGGAATTAAAGAATTTGCCCATGAGCAAATTGCGTGAAATCGAAGCTATTATCTCAAATATGAAATAAACCCAGATAATGCATTAGAACTTCGTTATGAGAGCCTAACATGCAATAAATCAGCGTCTTTTATTCGAAATTCGTAGCAGAGCTACGGATACAGAAGAAAAGGCGGCGAAGCCTGTGATTTGAAGCAGGTTAGGCTCGGAATAGATTTTCTAATGCGTTTTCTGGGATAAACTTCCTGATTCATCGGAATAACAAAAAAAGGCACCTCTTAAAGGTGCCTTTTTTGTATTTGCATTAATAAAGAATCAACGTGGCAAATGCGCAGTCGCGGCCACCTTAGCAGAAGGTACCTGCCCGATGGTGTTTGTATCCTTTGCGAAGATACTTTTCATATACGCCTCAAGCCCATTTCTTTTCTCCGGATGTCCCATGTAAACCAAGGCAAAAAGAAGTACCATTTTGGCGAAAAATGAGCTGTCGGTATAGGTTCGGGCTTTCATAGTCTTTTCTTCTGTGAACATGAATACAGATTAATAGAATCATGTAACCTGTTAAAACTGAATTTTTTGGCTTTTTTATTGGATTCAACTCTAATCGTTGAATTTTCAGATAGTTGGCTTCAAGTTCTGAAAATGTGAAAAATGCCTTGTAATGTTGCAACACGTTTTAGATATGAATTTCTCCCCCTCTGCCCATTGGCTGGATTTTGAACTTGGTGAAAACTCCATAGGCGAGTACCTCACTGTAATACTGGTGCTGTTGGGTGTATTGTTTTTGAAGCGGTTTATCTCTGTTCTGGTATCCCGCCTCATCTATAAAATCATTCGTAAAAAGCCCGAGCTCTCAGCCGTCCGGACGTTTGAAAATCTTCTGACAAAACCACTGGAATGGCTCATCACGCTGCTGGTCCTGTACTTCAGCGTTTCCCAGCTCGATATTCCAACGGCATGGCATCTTGATTCGGTGGAGAAGCCCGGTCTCCTCCGGTTACTATCCAAATTGTTCGAACTAACTCTGATCGGGGCGTTTACCTTCCTCATTCTGCGGCTTCTTGATTTTTTCGCCATCGAATTCATCGAAAGAGAAGACAAAGGCAAACAGTATATGATCGATAAACAGATCATGCCCTTCGTGAAAGAACTCCTCAAAATCTTCATTGTCATTGTCGCATTCTTTTTCGGACTGGGTTTTGTCTTCGAACTCAATGTAGGCAACATCATTGCCGGTCTTGGTTTAGGAGGGTTGGCCTTTGCTTTGGCGGCAAAAGAATCGCTGGAAAACCTCTTTGCATCTTTCACCATTTTTCTGGACAAACCCTTTGCGGTGGGCGATCAGGTAACGGTAAACAACATCACCGGGACCATTGAAAAAGTTGGCTTCCGAAGCACCCGGATCCGCACGCTGGAGAAGAGTTTTCTTACTCTTCCCAACAAACTGATGATTGACAATGCGCTGGAAAACCATACGTTACGGACACATCGGCGGGCTGATTTTATTCTTACTCTGGAATACGGTACAAGCAAAAATGAGCTGGAAACTTTTCTTGTCCGCCTTCAGGCTATGCTGGAGCAAAATCCAAGAACGAGTGAGGAAAGTCTGGTCCGTTTCTTCTTATTTGGTGAAAGTGGATATAATATCCGGTTGCTCTATTTTGTGGACACCAATGATTTCAATGAGTTCCAGAAAATCAGAGAGGAAATCAATTTTGAAATTCTGACGATTGTGGCTGAACTCGGAATACGGCTGGCTTATCCAACACAGAAGATTCAGGTTCAGCCTTTCTGATACCGTCAGTTTACGGTGCGGCCAAACCGATTACGATTCTTTACATTTCTTTCGTATCCGACGACCCATTTCCCCTATTTTTGTGCACCGTTTGGAACCAAAACGGAATCTGTTATTACACGAATATGAGTGATCCGATCAAACACGAATGCGGTGTTGCGTTAATCCGCCTCAAAAAGCCGCTTCAGTATTACATCGACACATACAATAACCCGTCCTGGGCGGCGCAGAAGTTGTATCTGCTTATGGAGAAACAACGAAACCGTGGTCAGGACGGAGCCGGAGTTGCCAACATCAAACTGGATATGGAGGCGGGAAAGCCTTACATCCACCGGCAGCGATCCATCGATCCGAACCCCATTACCTCCATTTTTTCAAAAATTGAAAAGAAATTCCGGAAGGCACAGGAAGCCAACAAGGCCCTCTTCACCAATGAAAAATGGCTGAAAGACAATGTCGACTGGACCGGAGAACTATGGCTCGGGCATTTACGGTACGGTACCCATGGTGGAAATTCCATCGAAAAATGCCACCCGATGATTCGCCAGAACAACTGGAGAAGCCGAAATCTGGTGATGGCTGGAAATTTCAATATGACCAATGTGGACCAGCTTTTTGACAAGCTGGTGGACCTCGGTCAGCATCCCTACGAAAAAGCCGACACCGTCACCGTGATGGAAAAGATCGGGCACTTTCTGGATGAAGAAGTGCAGCGGCTCTTCAATTATTATAAATCCGAATTCAATAACCAGGAAATCAGCCTTAAAATTGAGGATGAACTGGATCTGCATAAAGTGCTGGCACGTTCCTGTAAAGATTTCGACGGCGGCTATGCCATGGCTGGATTAACCGGAAATGGTTCTGCCTTTGTGGCCCGGGACCCGAATGGAATCCGCCCTGCCTATTATTATGAAAACGATGAGGTGATTGTGGTGGCTTCGGAGAAACCGGCCATCAAAACTGCCTTCAAAGCCGAATACGACCAGATCCGTGAGATCAAACCTGGCCATGCTTTGATCATCCGGAAGGATTGCACGGTGGAAGAGAAAATGTTTCTGGAACCGTTAAAGCGCACTTCCTGTTCGTTCGAACGCATTTATTTCTCGAGAGGTAACGATCCGGAAATCTACCGGGAGCGAAAAAAATTAGGAGAATCTCTTACCCAACAGGTACTGGAATCGGTTGGGTATGATCTGGAAAACACGGTTTTTTCCTACATTCCCAACACTGCCGAAACCTCATTTCTTGGACTGATGGCCGGTATTGACGAATACATGGCAGACGTCCGCCTTTCCACAATTGACAACCAGAACTGGTCAAAAGAAGAATTACGGAAGGCATTGAATTTCAGGCCTCGGGTTGAAAAACTGGTGATCAAAGATGCACAGCTTCGGACCTTCATCACCGATGATGAGCACCGCGATGAAATGGTGAGTCATGTGTATGATACCACCTACGAAGTGATCCGGAAAGGAATCGATACCGTTGTGGTGATTGACGATTCCATTGTTCGGGGCACCACGCTGGAACGAAGCATCATCACCATGTTAAACCGGCTGGAACCGAAAAAGATTGTGGTGGTTTCTTCTGCTCCGCAAATCCGGTATCCCGATTGCTATGGAATCGACATGAGTAAAATGAAAGAGTTTGTGGCCTTCAGGGCGGTTTTAGGATTGATCCAGGATACCCATCAGGACAATCTGCTGGACGAAGTCTACGAAAAATGCCTGGCCGCAAAAGCAAATGGCACCGACAGTGAAACCAATTTTGTGCAATTGCTGTACAAGCCGTTTTCTGCCTCGCAGATTTCCAATAAAATTGCAGAGATCATCACCCCAAAAAACACCCGGGCCGAAGTGTCAGTTGTCTACCAAACCATCGAAGGACTGCACGTTGCGTGTCCGAATCATACGGGTGACTGGTACTTTACAGGCAACTATCCAACACCGGGTGGAAACAGGGTGGTGAATCAGGCGTTTATCAATTTTATGGAAAACAAACTGGTGCGAGCATATTAGGGATAATTAGGAATTGAGAATTAGGAATTAAGAATTAAAATTTGGCTTTGAGTTTTGGGGATGATTTCTTCCGGGACTTTGGGCTTACAATGTTGAAATACAAATGATAAAATCTCACGAAGTCGATTACAAAATTATAGGTGATGATATCCAGATCGTAGAAATTGAACTGGATCCAGGTGAAACCGTGATTGCCGAAGCCGGTGCCATGTTGTACATGGAAGAAGGCATTCAGTTTGAAACCAAGATGGGCGATGGGTCGAATCCCAACGCTGGTTTTTTTGACAAGCTCCTTTCGGCCGGAAGCCGGGTGTTCACCGGAGAGTCGCTTTTTATGACACACTTTACGCATCATGGATATGGCAAAGGGCATGTGGCATTTTCCGCTCCGTATCCGGGCACCATCATTCCGGTGGATCTGGCCACGATGAGAGGGAACGAGCTCATCGTTCAGAAAGATGCGTTTCTCTGTGCGGCTTTGGGAACCAAACTGGCCATGCACTTCAACAAGAAATTCGGTGCGGGTATTTTTGGTGGCGAAGGTTTTATTCTTCAGAAAATCTCAGGCGACGGCAAGGCCTTTATTCATGCCGGTGGTACCCTCATTGAGCGGACACTCAACAATGAAACGCTGCGTGTTGATACAGGTTGTGTAGTAGGATTCGAAAACACAATTGATTTCGACATCCAGCGGGCGGGTGGTTTGAAATCCATGGTATTTGGCGGTGAAGGATTGTTTCTCGCCACTTTGAGAGGAACCGGACGTGTCTGGTTGCAATCGATGCCGATTGGCAAACTCATTGGGGCTCTGAGTGTCGGTGGTGCCAATGCCAGCAAAGAACGGGGCGGAATCCTTGGAAACCTTGGAGGTCTCGGCGGTATTCTGGAAGACTAGTTGTCAGTCATAAATCTGGATTATTCAATTGGTTTAAAGCGCCTTGGTTCACAATTAATAAATTCTTTTCGGTTTTTAGGATCGAAAAGAAACCGAATCCAGGCGTTGAGATGCTTCTCATTTCCTATTACATAATCCGGGTTGAACTTTGAAAAAAGCGGCCCCTTATGGAAAGATCAGCGTATCTGCATCAGGGCAGGATAAGGAATCAGCATTTCACAAACGCTGGCCACATGGTCTTTCATTATAAAGGCCAGTCCGAGTATAAGCGCAGCGGAAATAATGGCGGTGGGCACATTGTTTTTCCGGATTTCCTCCCACTCGTTTACCTGCGTAAGCTGAAATAAAACCACGATCCCGGCTGCAATCACCATAAAGGAGAAAAGCATGCCGATGAGCATAAATATCAGCACATAACCCACACTACTGCTGATCGTGCTTGTATTCACACCGGCCTGGTTCAGAAACCGGATGGCATTGATGCCTGGCCCGATTACGGAGGCCATCAGCATGGAAGTAGCGATCAAAACTCCCGCCTTAAAAGTAGCGTAGGCGGTGTTCATGGTCTCCAGTTTGAATACCCGCTGCAGGTAAGCATGAAGCAGACGGTACATGAGAAAAAGGCTGACAATTCCAGTAAGGAAGGCCACGGCCGATTGAATCAAAATCAGATTATCCATATTGAATTAATTTTTATAAAGTGCTATTTCCCAATTATTCATATCGCCTTGTTCGGCACTGATCATCCCCAGACGAAAACCTTTTGCGGTGAGTTCTACCGCCGAATGCCGAATGCCACCCACCATTTTGTAGTACGATCCTCCTGAACCCAGTCCTACTCCCAGAACAGAATGTCCGTAAGCCTCACTCACCCAAACGCTGGCCGGAATGCCCATCTGGCTGAGTATCGAAAAACCGAGAAGGCTGCGGGTATCGCAGTCGCCTTTGAGGTTGTGGAGAAATTCATAGGGCGACTGAACCCCGCCGATGATGTCCGGCAGGCAGATTTTACCGGAGCGGTGGTAGTCGCCGATAAAGCCAGCTTGCTTGCTGGCTTCCAGGCAGCTTCCCTCATGCACGAGGCAATAGGGAATTTCCTGAATGAAGGTCACCACCATTTCGGCCGTTTGCACTGGGTTGAGGTTCTTCTCTTTTTGCTCATTCTGAAAATACAGCAGAAGGGAATCCAGCTTGGGAGCATCGCGATGGGCAAATTCTGTGTATACGGCATTCCAGTATTGCATGGCTTCTGAAACCTGAGGGTTCGCAAAAGCGGGATGCATGCTTCTGGAGTCTTCGAATTGTTTGGATGATGTGGAATACCGGGCTAAATAGGAATGCTCAATAAAATCATTCCAGCCAATCCTATGATCGGTGAGATAATCCCAGGGCATGGGTGCCAGGGTGTCCTGCTTCGGATTGAGTCTTGGCTTATCTGCTTCCACCTTTCCTTCTCCACCATCGCTTCGCTCTGTACTGCCGCTGTCTTTCAGCCAGCTGCCAATCCAGCCGAGAAAGGCCAGAAATAAAATCATGTAGATGGCCCATTTTGCGAGGCTGAAAAGCTGCATAAAACAACCTCCGGCCTGTTGTGGAATCGTACGGATTGGCTCTGTTATCTGGTTTAAAACCATGTCTGGAATTTTAATGATCCCCCCTCCCGGATTTTCATTGAGGACAACTGGAACCGGAGATTCGATCACCGGATTTACCGTGCTGGCGGCTACCGTCAAGGGTTCTGCGGGAACTGTAAAGGAAATGCTTCCTTCCATTTGGATAAAATCCGGGGAGATCCGCCCAAAGCGTGCCTCCCGGATCTGGCTTCCGGCATTTTTTCGCTCGCCGCTGTGGGATCGCAGGATCACCTGTTCCAGATCTTCAGAAAAAGCGAGACTTTCATCGGCAATGATGACAATGTCAACAGCTTCGCTTTGAAAAAGGCGGGCAACAGAAGACTTTTTCTTTGCCCGGATTATAGGAAAGTACAGATAATCTCCTGCTCTTTCTGTTTCCACCAGCCTGTTTTCTACCGGACGCAGATTTCGGATTTCCAGAGCATCCAGCTGCAAACCCTGAAAGGAATGGGTATGCACTAACTGAGCCGCACTGATTTTAAACCAGGCCCTGTATTCTCCGGTAAAGTGGCGGAATTCGGTCATGGTTTTGCCTTTTGTTTTTCCGTTAGCCGGGTTTCCGCCGTTTCGGTATTGAATAATTCCACTTCTACCCTACGGTTGAGTGCCCGGGCTTCCACCGACTGACCACGTACCTTCGGCATTGATTCTCCGTAACCAATGGCTTTCACTCTGTCTGGACTGATGCCAAGGGAAATCAGTACAGCTCGCACTGCCTCCGCTCGTGCCTGCGACAATTGAAGGTTCGCTTCTTCCTCTCCAACATCATCGGTGTAGCCTTTGATTACGGCATTCAGTTGCGGATGTGAATCGAGGTAAGCCGCCAGCTCCTGAATGGGCCGGATGGAATAGGGGAGAAGTCGGGCTGAGTTGCTGTAAAACTGTACATTGGGGAGCAGGATGGCGTCGGTTTTATTTACGAGGGTGGAATCAACGAATTCTTTCACCTGCATCCCATCTTTAATATAAACGGTATCGTGCACCACCCTTGGAGAGCTGTTTTGTACTGCGTCTTTTGTGCAGGAACGAAACAGAGACAAAATTCCAGCCAGCAAGGCCAGTAAGGAAAGGAGTCCGCAACCCATCTGCGAACAACCTCCGTTCAGACAACCCCCACCTGTGAATAGGGAAATCGGATTCAGCCCTCCGGCAGACGGAATCAGCGTGGGAAGGCAGCCCTTGTTTCCATTTCCGGTAAAGAAATTTTCCTTTCTTGAAAGGGCCTGAAGTTTTTGTTGTTTTTCTTCCGGACCCAGTTCCAATACCCGGCAATACGCATGGCCGCTGATCCTGCCATGGTATTTTCCGTCTTTTCCTGCGATGAATTCCCAACCCTGGTAGCCGGTATCCGGACTTGCCTCCGGGAATTCAGCATAAATTTCATTGACCAGCTCCGCGAATGGGACCTGTCCCGGGGCTTCAAATTCCACCACCGTTTCACCTTTCTGCAAAATGTGGGGATGAATCTGAAGCGGAGAATCGGCACTTTTTTCATCGGCAAGCAGAAACCGCCGCTGCCAGGAAAGGGAATCTTCCGAAAGTCGGGACGCCAGTGCAGTTGAATATTCCTCTTCCCCGACCTCAATAAATCCGGCCAGATAATGCCTTGGCTGAAGTGTTAGATTTCCGAAACGGTGCCCCTTGCCATCCTTCACATTTTCGACCAGAAACTGGGAAGTAAGCCTGCCTTTGAAATACCGGAACCGCACTTCGTTCATCTCTTTAAAGCGAATTTAAATGGGCCGCAAAATCACGGTGATCACCGAACTGCCTGTTTTTCCGGTTTCTGAATTCTGTATTGAAAGGAGGGTCATTGTAGCGGATCAGATCTTTCAGAATTACTTTTCCCTGAAAGCGGTCATCCATTTCCTGCTGTGCTTCCAGAAGATTGCTGTAAAAATCCCGTTCTGCCATTTCGCGATGGAGCAATGCTACCTGTCGACTGTATTGCATATCCAATCCATGCCGAAGGCGTGAGAGGATAAAAAGAGGCGTGAAAATCCAGACCACCCAACAGAGCGTCAGAAGTCGGTAGCCCGGACTTTGCCAGAGTGTTTTGAATACCAGAAATGGAAACCTGGCCTCCGGGTTATACAGTTTCTGCCCGATTCCGCCGTCCATTTCAGATCTCAGCAATTCTCTTTGCGCTGTCTGGATTTGTTCTGCCTGCCGGTAGTAAACAAGAGATGCACCCGGAAAAGAAACCGCCAGGGCAATCAAACCAACAAAAAGCAACCTGAAAAGAGACGCGGCATCCGGTTTGATCCACGATTTTACCCGGGCAAAAGTGCCTGAAACCGGGGCGATTTCTTTTTCCTTCAGCGGCCTTGTAGTGAGGGTAATCATGGCCAGGCGGTAAACCGCAAAATGGATGTAGCCCAGAAAAAGACCAGAAAGCAGAATTCCGGCCCAGCCTGCGTAAAAAAGGTGACCAAACCAGGCATCGGCCAGCACCATAGTGAAAGAAACCAGGGCAAAAAGCCAACCAGCCAGCCGGTATCCCGCTTGCTCTTTCAGACTGGTTTTGGCCAGAATATCCGAATCGAAACCCAAAAGTGTTTGCAGCATGAATGATTAAGATTTGCCGCTGCTGCCTTCTTCGAAATAGTTTTCCGGATTGGAATCAATCTCCTTTTGCTTGATTCCAGACCAGGCACCGATGATTTGTTTGCTCAGCACCTCCTGGGCTTTGAGCTGCTCAATTTTCTCCTTCCTGTCGTTTTCTACTTCGAGGAAGTTTACTTTTTCCATCAGCTTCATGCCGTCGCGGCCTTCAAATATATATTCCTCTTTCACAATGCCGTTTTGTACATACATGCGATAGTTGTAGTTCTCCACCATGTAATCGTAGGGTCCCTTATTCATCATCATCTTGAAAAAGATGGGTCCCATTTCGATGGAAAGGAAAATGAACGTGAGGGCAATGCCCAGCCAGAAACCAATATCATGTGCAATGCTGATGCGCTCCAGAAGGCCATCCAGATTTTCCGCCTGCCTTTTGTTCACCACGTTGAGTTCGTTTTCCTGTTCTTTCAGCTTCTTTTCCCGGCTCGATTTGAGCCCGGTAAGTTCTGTCTGGTGCTGCGCATCGAAATCGGCCAGGTTCTTTTTCTTTTCCAGTGCCTTGGATTCGAGCTTTTTGGCCAATGGTCCGTATCCTGCACCGGTTCCTCCCCGGCCTTCCATCTGGTTTCGGAATTCCTGCTCAGAATTGATCAGTTCTTCGTTCAGTTTTTCCCGGTCGGTTTCCAGTTTTTTGATGTCTGCATCAACCAGGGCAATCTGGTCCTTGAACTTGGCGTATGTGTTTTTATTGAAAAGGTCCAGCTTTTCCTGCTGCTTTTTCCTCAGTTCTACATTGATTTCCGTTTCAATGATTTTCAATTCCAGTGGCTTGGAAATGGTAAGTCCCAGAATTAAGGCAATGAGGAGCCTGGGAATGGACTGTCCGAATTCTTTCAGGGTAATGTTGTCGGTTCCGTCGCCTTTACCGGTAGAAGAAACGATGAAGCGATCGAGGTTGAAAATGAGCAGGCCCCAACAAATGCCGAAGGCGATGGAAACCAGCTGCCAGGCTGTGGTATGCACATCATCGCCTGCCATGGTTTTGGGTCCGAAAGCGGTACTAAAAGCAAAACCGCCGGCGAAGGCTGCGAGTAATCCGGTACTGAAAACAATACCGCCAATGCCGGCATATTTTACCCGGTCCTGATGTGGAGAAAGCAATAAGAATCGCTGATCTGCACCGGCACACCACCAGAGAAAGCGGGTAAAAAAATGAACCGATGCTGCGGGTTTTTGAATTGTTGCCATATCTTAGGTTTGGAAATTCTTTTGTTGTTCTTGGTACGATTGAAAACCGGATGCCAGCAAATCTGATATTCCGGGTTTTAGTTGAATGCCGGATTCCCGAAGGCGCAATTCCGGAAGGGTGCTGATGGAAGAAGGAAGCGACTTGTTGAATTCCGGCAATTTTATGTGCGCCGGCTTTGCAAGAGGCTTTGCCCATGGTCTGTACATCACCGCCTCCGGTTCCTGAACGCGGAGAATGCGGACATCCATGGGAATGCGGATCTTTTCCGGAAAAGGAGAAAAGCCTTTGAAAACGAAAAGAAATAGTTCCCGCCGACTGAAATGGGCCAGGTTTTGAAACTGATCTTTTCCTTTTTTCAGGAACCAGCGCCGAAACCGGTATCCTCTTTCTGTACTGCGGTACCAGGCTTTTTGTTCACCGTTGTGGTAATGAACCAGCACCAGCCAGGCATCCGGAAAATTCCAGTGAAGGGTAAAACCTTTGCCATGCCAGTTCAGCGCCTGTGAGAATTGCCAGTGATTCATTTCTGTTGCAAGAAAGAAAAAAAGCCTTCCTAAAAAAACCGTCCACCCGCTTACCGCTATGTTTTATATTCATCTAAACAATTTATCCTGTTTCGCACGCATCTGATTCGTATCACGAATCCGGGTTTGGGCATAAAAAAACGGATGGTGTACATGCCATCCGTTTTTTCTGTGTTGTTAAATTTCTACGTGACTTGTAAGGCCGAACTACTTGATATACCGGAAGTCCTGTCCGTTTTCTAAAGCCAGTACCGATTGGTGGATCAGCTGAATCACCGATTCGATGTCGGAATAGCTGATGGTTTCCACCGTGGTGTGCATGTATTTCAGCGGCAGCGAAATGAGTGCCGAAGCCGATCCCACACCGGAATAGGCGAAGGCATCGGTATCGGTTCCGGTCGCACGACTGGCCGAAGCCCGCTGGAATTTGATTTCGTTTTTCGTGGCCACATCGATGATGAAATTGAGGAGATTGTTCTGCACAGCCGGTCCGTAGGTCAGCACCGGACCTTCACCCAATCGCTGGTCGCCCTGTTCCACTTTTTTGTACATCGGTGACTGCGTGTCGTGGCACACATCGGTGATGATGGCCACATCCGGTTGCAGGCGGCGGGCCATCATTTCGGCTCCCCGCAACCCGATTTCTTCCTGAACCGCGTTTACCACATACAATCCGAAGGGCAATTTGGTTCCGGCCTCTTTCAGGCGACGGGCCACCTGGGCGATCATGAACCCTCCGATGCGGTTATCGAGCGCACGGCCCACGAGGTATTTGGTATTGAGGTCGAAGGCTTCATCGTCAAACGTGGCGACAGTACCCACATGGACGCCCATTTCGAGGACTTCCTTTTTGCTGGAGGCTCCGATGTCGATGAAGATGTTTTTCAGTTTTGGCGCTTCGTCTTTTTCGAGTTCGCGGACGTGGATGGCCGGCCAGCCGAACACACCTTTCACAATGCCCTTGTCGCCAAACAGATTCACCCGTTTCGATGGGGCAATGAGGGCATCGGAGCCACCATTGCGGCGGACGTAAATGTAGCCGTCCTCTGAAATGTAGTTTACAAACCAGGAGATCTCATCGGCGTGTGCCTCGATCACCACTTTGTAGGGCGCATCGGGATTGATCACACCAACGACGGTTCCGTAGGTATCCGAAATGTAGGTGTCGATATACGGCTTCATGTAGTCGAGCCAGATGCGCTGACCACTTTCTTCGAAGCCGGTGGGAGAAAAATTATTGATGTACTGGTAGAGAAAATCGCGGGCCTGCTGATCCATAAATGAAATGTTGTTCAGATGGTAAGGGTGGCAAAAATAGAAGGACTAGTGAGAAATCGGGAGGGAAAGTGAAACTGGCTATTGAGAAGATATGGAGATGAGGGATTCCCGATTTTGATGAAACCGGTGAGACGGGACCTGAAGCTTTTTTTTAGTTGAAGATTTAACGAATCGTATCAAGGTAAGGAGGTTGTTCCTGAATATCTTGTGTATCTTATTAGGAGTCTTAGCAAAGCGAGACTACGAACTGAGAATAAACTGTAGGTTGTAAACCAAGCCATCGGCATGGGACTCCGTCCCGGTAGAGGAATACACTGTTACAAGTTGAATAGAATGTTGCATCAAAACCGGATTTGCCTTTGTTTACAATTTCTTTGATTGGCTAGCGAGTACAGGGATAACCAGAACGAATTGATCAACATTTCCATTATTTGGAAGTTGTAATCGACTTTCGACTTTGCTCTGGGCCTACCGGGACGGCATGCTAAGCCGAAGGCATGGAGTCCCTACTTTTTACAATAAGTTCGTAGTGACCCTTCGGAACACAACGAACAAGGGTGATTCTGTTCCTGTTATTGCTTTCTCCACCTTTTTCAGAATTTGCGAAAGGTTTCGGTGAATAGGATTTTAGCGGAATGGTGAACGGTCAGAATCTCAATCGTTTCCGCATTTTTGACCCAATAAATGATCCGGTAATTTTTATGGATTATCTCCCTGATGCGTTGATCGTTTACCTCCGGAACAATCCTGCCCAGGTTTGGCAGGTTTTTTAAATTATGGGTAGCCAGTCTGATTTCTCTGACCGTGATGCGGGCAAATTTTATTGAGTCTTTTGCAATGAACTCAGCGATTGATATCAGGTCATTCTTTGCGTTCTCCGTCCAATTTATACCAACCATGCCGGTAAATGTGAGTCCAATTCGATCTCTGCAATCACTTTACCCTCGGCACTATCCTGGAGCCCTTTTTCTATTTTCTCCAGAAGCAGAAGACTCTCATACACTTCTTCCATAGAAAAATTGGTTGGTAAATGTTGAATCGTTTCGATCAACTTTTCTTTTGTAATCATGGTCTTGATAAAAAGTAGCCGGATTCGGCTTGTCGGTTCAGGTAGCAATTTGATGAATATTTCCTAAAAACAAATGTCCCTTTTTTCACGGTGCCAATTTATTTCTTTGACTCAGTTTATTGAACTGTCTCTGAAGATGCATAAATAACATTTCCGTAACCCACACCCCGAAACTTTCCCCCTCCCGTTCCGGAGAATTGCCGTAATATTGCCCGGCAAATAACGTTCCGTCATTTGCACATGAGCACTCTCCAGGACCGCTTCGCTTTTGAAGCTCTTACCTACGACGATGTCCTTCTTCTTCCGGGATATTCTGAGGTCCTTCCGAAAGAAACCAGCACGCAAACACTACTTACGAAGTCCATCATCCTCAACATTCCATTGGTTGCCTCAGCCATGGATACGGTGACGGAATATGAACTGGCCATCGCCATTGCGCAGGAAGGCGGCATCGGGTTCATCCACAAAAACATGACCATCGAGCAGCAGGCCGAGCAGGTGCGCAAAGTGAAGCGTTCCGAAAGTGGCATGATCATCGACCCGATCACCGTTTCCGAAAGTGCGAATCTGGGTGATGTGAACAAAATCATGGTAGATCTGGGCATCGGCGGTGTGCCGGTGGTCGACGGAAACCAGATTCTCAAAGGCATCATCACCAACCGGGATATGCGTTTTGAGAAAGACTACACCAAATCGGTTACGGCCACTATGACCCGGGAAAACCTCATCACCGCCCGGGAAGGAATCTCGATGGAAGAGGCCGAGCAGGTGCTCAAGGAATACAAAATCGAAAAACTCCCCATTCTGGACAAAGACAACCGGCTGGTGGGGCTCATTACCTTTAAAGATATTATCAAACGGAAGTTCCGGCCCAATGCCTGCAAAGATGCCTTCGGTCGACTTCGGGTGGGAGCTGCCGTGGGCGTGACCTACGATTTCATGGAACGAATCGAAGCGCTGTACAAAGCCAATGTGGATGTGATCGGGGTAGATACCGCTCACGGACATTCCAAAGGCGTGCTCGATGCCGTCCGTCTCATAAAGAACATCTGGCCGGACCTTCAGGTGGTGGCCGGAAACATAGCGACACGTGAAGCCGCCGAAGCCCTGGCCCAGGCCGGAGCCGATGGAATTAAAGTCGGTGTCGGGCCGGGAAGTATCTGCACCACAAGGGTGATTGCCGGAATTGGCGTGCCACAGCTCTCCGCTGTGATGGAAGCAGCCGAAGGGGCCCGGAAATACGGTGTGCCCATTATTGCCGATGGTGGTATCCGGTTTTCGGGTGACATCACCAAGGCCCTGGCCGCCGGTGCACAGTCGGTGATGATCGGCTCCATGTTTGCCGGAACCGAAGAGGCCCCGGGTGAAATGGTGATTGCCGAAGGACGAAAATTCAAAACCTACCGTGGAATGGGCAGCCTCGAAGCCATGGAGACCGGTTCCAAAGACCGGTATTTTCAGGCGGGCGAAGAAGACGCCAAAAAGCTGGTGCCCGAAGGCATTGTGGGACGCGTTCCGTTTAAGGGCAAGGTATCCGAAGTGATCTTTCAGCTGGTGGGCGGACTCAAAGCCGGGATGGGCTATTGCGGAACCGCAACCATTCCCGATCTGCTCAAAGCCCGGTTTGTGAAAATCACTTCGGCTGGTGTGCGTGAAAGTCACCCGCACGATGTGGTGATTATGCGGGAAGCGCCGAATTACAGTTCTCACCGATAAGATCCCTTCCTTTTGAACGCACTCATTCTGGGTTCCGGCGCACGTGAACATGCCCTGGCCCATAAACTGTCTGAAAGTCCACTGATCTCGAAGCTGTTTGTCGCTCCGGGCAACGGTGGCACCGAACGCGAATTTGAGAATCTGCCCATTTCTCTGTCCGACTTTGAAACACTGGCCAGCAACATCCTCGAACGAAATCTGGAGCTGGTGGTGGTGGGTCCGGAACAGCCACTGGTGGATGGATTTGTGGATTTTCTGCAGCACCATGCCGATCCGTTTTTCCGGACGGTGCACGTGATCGGACCCGATCAGGCCTGTGCAGCACTGGAAGGAAGCAAGGATTTCAGCAAGCAGATCATGCAGGAAGCCGGCATTCCCACAGCCGGAGCGAGGGTTTTTACTGTTGCAGATTGGGAAGAACTGGAACACTATATTCAGCAGCATGCCTTGCCGGTGGTGATCAAAGCCGATGGACTGGCGGCCGGAAAAGGCGTGGCCGTGTGCACCTCGCACCAGGAAGCGATTGATTTTTCGGCTTCGGTGTTGAAGGACAGTGTATTTGGCGACCAAAATTCGTCGGTGCTGGTGGAAGAGTTTCTCGACGGAATCGAGGTGTCGATGTTTGCGCTGTGCGATGGCATCCACTACCAGTTGCTGCCCGAAGCGAAAGACTATAAACGTATTTTTGATGGCGACAAGGGTCCGAATACGGGTGGAATGGGTTCCGTTTCACCGGTTCCGTTTGTGGACAATGTGTTCCGGCAAAAGGTGGAAGACCGGGTGCTGAAACCCTTGTTTCAAACCTTACAGAAAAGAGGATTGCACTACAAAGGCTTTTTGTTTGTGGGATTGATGAAGGTGGGCGATGAACCCTTCGTGATCGAATTCAATGCACGCCTCGGCGATCCGGAAACGCAGACCATTCTCAATAGAATCGAAGGCGATCTGGTTCCCGCCTTTCTTTCTGTCCGTGACCAAACCCTGGATCAGCATCCCATTCAGGTAAAAAATATGGCGGTGGCCACCATCGTATTGTGTGCCGAACATTATCCAGACACGCCAGCCAAAGGCGATGCGATGGAAATCTCCGAATCAGCCGCCAACGGAAAAATCTACCTCGCCGGCGCCGTTCAAAAGGACGGAATCCTGGTGACATCCGGCGGTCGGGTAGCGTCTTGTACCGGAATGGGTGCCCGTCCGGAAGAAGCGCTGTCTCAGGCCTATGCGCTCGTGGAGGCCGTCCGTTTCCGGGGAATGCAGTATCGGAGGGATGTGGGAAAAGACGTTTGGGGGAATTAAGAATTAAGAATTAAAAATTAGGAATTAGGAATTAGGAATTCAGAATTCAGCGGAACCATCCAAAACTTGTTGAAAATCCGGCCAGGCAGGGGCTAAATGCCTGTCGTCTTCAGCGCCAGGTAAAGAGTCGTCGGGCATGCCGGCTCCTGTCGTCGCCGTCGGGCCATTCGCTTGTAGTCCTCCGTCGCTGCGCTCCGTCCGGGCTACCGCTGCTGTCCCTCATGCAAATCCTGCAAACATGGGGTCACAAGATTTTTCTGGGGATGGAAGAGAATTGATTTACTTTTTTGGCACCAGCGGTGCCCAATGTCAGTAGAGAATAAAAACAAGATAACAAGCTCCGTAGGTGCGTCATGTTACAGGTTCAAACAAATATTCTGGTTTGAATAAGGCATTGGTTTCCATCTGCCGCAAAAACCAAATGGTGATAGAGTTGGGAATAGGTATTGACCATTTGAATTGGGAAATAAAACATATGGCTCCACTGGAGCCGATGATTGTGCGGTTGGTCTGCTCTATTGACATGATACCCCGCTGGGGTAAAAATTATTTGAAACGATGTTCGTTCGCAAAACCAGCAACTACCTTATCCGGATATTTCAAGTTATGTAGTTGGATTCCTGCTCAGGCACCAATAGAATCCAATTCCCAGGTTTTTCTACTGATCCCAAACATGCCACCTGCGAATGTAGGCTGTCGCTGTTTTGGTTGAAGATTGTGTAGGCTGTTTCCGCGGATGGAAAAGAAACGAAAGAAGAATGCCGGTTCTAATTCAGCACCATCAGCTTGGCAAAACTGAGGATCAGCGTTTTCTCCCCGTTTTTGTCGAACTGAATCCGGGCCTTTTTATCCGGACTCGCAATGTCCAGTTCCGCAATCGTGCCAAAGCCGAATTTCTGGTGCTCCACCCGTTGGCCCTGACGGAGCTGCGATACATCGGTGGCCTTAAAATCGGGCGAAGGCGTATGGCTCACAATCTGAGGAACAGGCGGTGCGTTCTTCGCCGTTGGCCGCTTAAACTGGTCAGCAAACTTGAAGTTGGGCTGCTCTTCCACCTTAAACTTGCTGGCCACATTGAGGTATTTCGGGTCCACTTCGTTGATAAACCGGCTGGGCTCCATCATCCGCACCGTCCCGAATCGGAACCGGCTCACGGCATACGATAAGGTCAGTTTTTTCTCGGCCCGGGTTACTGCCACATAAAACAGACGGCGCTCTTCTTCCAGGTCTTCCCGGCTTCCGGTCATCATCATCGATGGAAACAATTCTTCTTCCAGCCCTACAATGAACACGTTCTTAAACTCCAGCCCTTTGCTTCCGTGTATGGTCATCAGGGTGATGGAATCGTCGTCGTTTTTATTCCGGTCTTCGTCTGTCAGCAAGGCTACATCCTGCAGGTACAAAGCCAGACTTTTGTCCTCCACTTCCGGGTCGTTTACAAACTGCTGCACGCCCGACAGCAAACTCTGGATGTTTTCGTAGCGGCCAATGCCTTCGATGGTTTTGTCCGCCGTCAGTTCCCTCACAATGCCCGATGCTTTGGCCACATGGTCCACCACTTCAAAGGCATTTTTCGCCGTCGCCAGAAGTGAAAAACTCTTGATCAGGTTGGCGAACGATTCAATTTCACCTACGATTTTTCCCTGCAACGCGTGCTTGATGTTCGACACCACATCCCAGACAGGCACGCCATTTTCATTGGCAATCACCATGATCTTGGCCAGTGTGGTATCGCCGATTCCACGCTTGGGATAGTTGATTACCCGCTTGAATGCCTCCTCGTCGTTGGGGTTCACCGCCAACCGGAGATAGGCCATCAGATCTTTCACTTCCTTCCGCTCGTAAAACGACAACCCACCGATGATCCGGTAGCGGAGGTTCAGTTTTCGTAAGGCCTCTTCCAGCGGACGGGACTGGGCGTTGGTCCGGTATAGAATGGCGAAGTCCTTGTTCTTTAAACTGTTGGAAACTTTTTCCTCAAAAATAGACGAGGCCACCATGCGGGCTTCTTCGTTGTCGCTTTCGGCTTTGAGCAGGTCGATCGGCTCGCCGGTTACGTTGGAAGTCCACACATTTTTCTTCAGCTGGGCCTTGTTGTGGCGGATCACCGAGTTGGCTACTTCCACAATGTTTCCGGTGGAGCGGTAGTTTTGCTCGAGGCGGAAAATCTCCACATCGGGGTAATCCTTTTCAAAATTGAGGATGTTCTGAATGTCGGCGCCCCGGAAGGCGTAAATACTCTGCGCATCATCGCCCACCACGCAGATGTTGCGACGAACCGCTGCCAGTTTTCGGGCAATGAGGTACTGCGAAAGGTTGGTATCCTGATACTCATCCACCAGCACATAATGGAACTTCTGTTGATACTTGTTGAGCACATCGATGTGGTCACGAAAGAGCACATTGGTGTTGAACAACAGATCATCAAAATCCATCGCACCGGAACGGAAGGCCCGGGTCTGGTACATCTGGTAGATTTTGGCGGTCTGCGGCCGGCCGCTGGCTTCGTCTTCGAGCACCAGTTCGGCGTCTTTGGAATATTGTTCCCAGCCGATCAGTCGGTTTTTGGCGGACGAAATCCGGGCCAGAATCTGGTTGGGTTTGTAGGTTTTGTCATCCAGCCCCATCTCCTTGAGAATGCCACGGATGAGGGACTTGGAATCGTCGCTGTCGTAAATGGTGAAGTTGGAAGGGTAGTTGATTTTCGGGGCTTCGGACCGCAGGATTTTGGCAAACACCGAGTGGAATGTTCCCATCCATAAACTCCGGGCCTGCGAACCGACGAGGGCCTCGATCCGGTTGCGCATTTCTTTGGCGGCTTTGTTGGTAAAGGTGAGGGCCAGCACGTTGTACGGCTCCACACCAAGCGAAAGCAGGTGAGCAATCCGGTACGTAAGAACCCTTGTTTTACCGGAACCGGCTCCGGCAATGATCATAATGGGACCCTGGCTGTGGGTTACGGCTTTTCTCTGGACCTCATTCAGTTGATCTAAGTACGATTTCATGGACCGGTGTTTGTTAATACGACGACGAACCGGCAAAAATAGGAAGGGCCGGACCGAATCCGAAGGTTTGGAAGAAAAATAATGGGAGGTGGTGTAAAGTTGAAGGTTCGACGTTCAAAGGGATGATTTTTGGGTTGGGGTGGCTTGCTGGTTTTCGGATCATTCCGGATAAAGTGGGTTTTTCGGAAAGTACGATTCTGGCTCAGAATTGGGGTTTTGCTGCGAACATAAAAATTTATATTCGCAGCAAATCGATTTCCTGCGAATATGGGATTTTATATTCGCAGATGAGTGCAGGTTTGGGGAGATCAGAAAAAGGTGATCCGCTTGCCGGAAGATTATCTGAATAGCTTAAGGTAGTCTTCAAAAATGAAAATCCGGTTTCGCTTAAAGCCTGTCTGCTCCTGAAGGATTTCCAGTCGTTGTAAGTCTTGAATCAGCCGATGCGAAGTTGAGATGGTTACCTCCAGGTATTCCGACACTTCATTGGCATCGACGATCGGTTTTGTGTACAGATACTTCAATAGTTTCATCGCAAGAGGAGCTCTTTTACCCAGAGTGATGATTTTGCCTTCTTCTACTGCTTTTCGTAAAGCAAGGATAGAATGAAATGTATTGATTGAATTCTGAGCGGTCTCCAAAACTCCAACGAGGAAAAAGGTGATCCATTGAGTCAAATCATCACGTGTTCTTACCAACATCAGATTGTCATAGTACAGATTTCGGTTTCGTTCGAAAAAATCGGATAGATACAAGGTGGGCTTGCTTAGGATTTGGTTGCTCACCAGATATAAGGTGATCAGAAGCCTGCCCAGTCGACCATTCCCATCCAAAAAAGGGTGGATGGTTTCGAACTGGTAATGTGCGAGCGCTACCTTAATAAGTGGAGGTACATATAAATCTTCGTTGTTCAGGAATTTTTCCAGATCACTCATCAGGTCCGGAATTTCAGAGAAATGGGGAGGAATAAAAGCAGCATCTTTGAGAGATGCACCTCCAATCCAGTTTTGACTCAGCCGGAAATCACCCGGTTGTTTATGTGTTCCACGAACTCCAGAGAGCAACTTCCGGTGTGTATCTTTTAGCAAACGATTACTCAATGGAAGGGAATCCAATTGTTGAATCGCAAAGTTCATGGCATCGATGTAATTGTGAACTTCCTGCCAATCATCTTTTTTCTCCGGGTTGATATAATCTTCTTTTTGGATGGCCTCATCAAAGCTGGTTTGGGTCCCTTCAATTCGGCTGCTCAGCGTCGCTTCTTTGGCGATGTGCATTTTGATGAAAAAATCAACATCCGGTATCAGAAAGGAAAATGCATTCAGTTCTCCCAACTTCCGGTCGGCCTGACTTAACAACTGATTCACTTTTGGCTCACTGATGATCCATTGATGATCAATCAGCTCCGGAGTAAAGCTTCTATACTCATATTGTTTTCTGAAAACGCCTGATTTAAAGCTTCGTATATCCATTTTGAAGTATTCAGAATTCCATCATTGCTGCAAATATAAAAATTTATATTCGCAGCAAATCGATTTCCTGCGAATATGGGATTTTATATTCGCAGATGAGTGCAGGTCGGAGAGATCAGAAAAAGGAGGAAGTGAAAACTAAAAAGTCAAAGGAAATGACCGGTGGATGACAAATCAGAATTTTCGTAAAAAATCCATAATCCTCCGAAACCTTTTGCAGTTCACTTCCGTGTAAGCGCATCTCAAGGGAAAAATCCGACGGTCCGGCAACCTTTTACAAGGACGGTGTCGCTAAAAATTTCTACTTTGCTGCACTATGATCGCTCACATGAAAAAGTTCCTTTTCCTTCTGATCCTGGTTCTGGCCACCTGCTGTACGGTGTTGGTCTATGGATCATTCACACAGGAAGATCAACCAATGGCGCAGAAAACAGGTTCGAAAACGGTCGTTTGGGCCTATTCGGCACTAAAGTTTTTGAAGCCGGTTATTCTGAAACAACACTAATCGGATACAAAAGACCTTGAAACCATTTTGGTTTCAGGCTCAGGTTCCTGTCAGATTCTGCAAACTCCCTCTCACGGGAGTTTTTTCATTTCCGGCGGGTGGGTACCTTTACCACCGTTTCAACCATCGGACTGTATGCGGATATTCCTTACCTGTTTTCTTATCTGTCTTTTCTCCCTGAAGGGAAGTTCACAGGTTTTGATCTCTCTCCAATCCCTTCCGGCCAAATACACACCCGAACTCGACACAATTTTCCTCGCAGGAAATTTCAACAACTGGAATCCCAGAGACACCGCTTTCCGTTTTCGCAAAAATGCAGGCGGACAATGGCAGGCACGCATTCAAACCTCCCTCGCCGAACTTCAATACAAAGTAACCCGTGGCAACTGGGCCTCCGTAGAAGTTTCCGCTTCCGGACTCGACATCGCCAACCGCACCAGTTCCAATACAGCAGGCAGTGAAGTCACCATTCAGGTGGCCGACTGGGCCGACACCAAAGGCACCCACACCGGAACTGCCGGCGTTCAGATATTGTCGTCGCAGGTCTGGCTCAAAGCCCTCAAACGATACCGTCGCATCTGGGTCTGCCTGCCATCACAGTACGATCCCAACGGATCCGAACGCTACCCCGTTTTGTACATGCACGACGGACAGAACGTATTCGATGCCGCCACATCATTTGCCGGCGAATGGAAAGTGGACGAAGCCCTTTTGCAACTCGAACAACTGGCCGGATGGCAACCCATCATTGCGGTCGGTATTGACAACGGCGGCGGAGACCGGCTCACGGAACTCACGCCTTTCCGGCACCCAACCTATGGCGGAGGAACCGGCGAAAATTATGCCCAGGCCGTTGTCGAAACCGTCAAACCTCTGATCGACTCACGTTTTCGCACACTGTCCGATGTGGCCAATACCGGAATCGGGGGAAGTTCGCTCGGTGGTGTGGAAAGTCTGTTCATGGCCTACGCGTATCCGAACATCTTTTCAAAAGCCCTGATTTTTAGTCCTTCTCTTTGGTTTTCTGACAGTCTCCGTCAGTTTTGTCTTGCTCAGCCACAGCCTGTAAACAGTCGCATCTATTGGGTCTGTGGAACCAACGAAGGCGATCCCGATATGGTACCGGATATGAATGCCTGTTACCAGGATCTGCTCAATGACGGAATGCCTTCCTCTCAGATGTTCAAAAAAGTGGTCACCGGCGGAACCCACAGCGAAGGATTCTGGAGTGCCCAGGTGAAGGACGGTATCAAATGGTTGTTCGGGACAACCACCGCTGTAAAAAAAAAGTCCGGTCAAAACCCGCAGCTCCGGGTCGGAAGGGCGGGTCAAAGTCTCCGCATCGAAAGGATTTCGCCCAGCCAAAGTCCCCTCCGGATCCGGATCAGCGACCTGGCCGGTAAAGAAATGATACCGTTCTTCGACATGCCGCCCGGGGAAATACAGATGCCGTTTTCTTCCGGAATTCCTTGTCTGATTATTTGCTCATCAGAGGAGGGCCAGGAGGTGTTTCTTTCTTTGGGAGAATAGCCAAATGCACTTTTGGCGGCAGAAATCCTTACCATTTTTACAAAAATATTTCATCAAAGTGGGTTGATCCGTCTGCTTTCCTACTTTTACGGCTTCACTTATCCTTTCCAGATGAAAAAACGTGACTTCCTCAAATCCGGACTTGGCCTTGCGGGCCTTAGTCTGATCAATCCCGCTCAATCGATTCAGACATTGGCTGCTGTTGAACCCTTTGTTCTTCCCAAACTGCCCTATGCCTATTCCGATCTGGAGCCGATGATTGATGCAAGGACGATGGAGATTCACTATTCGAAACACCATGCGGCCTATGTGGAAAAACTGAATGCGGAATTGGCGAAGGGAAAGTTTGAGTACAAGAATCTGGAAGACCTTCTGGCCAAGTATGCCGGTGAAAACAAAACCATCCGGAACAATGGTGGCGGTCATTTCAACCACAGCCTGATGTGGAAAACTCTCACCAAACCGGGAACATCCAAAATGCCACCGGAACTGGAGATTGAGATCATCACCTATTTCGATTCAGTGGAAGGCTTTATGGTGAATTTTCAGAAAACGGCCGTTGATCGTTTTGGTTCCGGCTGGGCATGGCTGTGCAAAGCACCCGATGGCAGGTTGTTTATCACATCAACTGCCAATCAGGACAATCCCCTCATGAAAATTGACGGAATCGTTCAAGGAAAGCCCCTCGCTGGAATAGACGTTTGGGAACATGCCTATTACCTCAAATACTTCAATAAGCGGGCCGACTATGTGGCCGCATTTTACCAGCTCATCAACTGGAACGAAGTAGAAAAGCTCCGCAAAGAGAAATAGTTCTTCCTTTCAGGAAAAAATCAAATTCGGTCCGGTCCAAAAGCGGGTGTAGATTTGCGCCCGTTCCGGAAGGGTGATTCCGGACACACTTCCGATTGAAAAAACAGGCATTTACAGATCTGATTCTGTTCGAGAACGACGATTTCTTTCTCATCAACAAACCTCCTCATACCGCCACTCTCGACGAACGGCACGACGATAAAGGCGACAGCATGCTTCGTCAGGCCAAGGCCTACTGGCCCGATGCTCAGGTTGGTCACCGTCTGGATAAAGAAACGTCCGGCGTTCTCATTTTTGCCAAACACCCGGCGGCATACCGTCATATTTCCATGCAGTTCGAGCATCGGCAGGTCACCAAAATATACCACGCGGTTTCGTCCGGCATTCACGATTTTGAAGGTGTCCTGGTCAATCTGCCCATTTTTCCTTTGAAAACCGGGGTCGTCAGGATAGACAAAGCGGAAGGAAAAGAGGCCGAAACTGTTTTCAACACACTCGATGTGTACAAGTCGCACACCCTGATTGAGTGCATGCCGTTCACAGGTCGGATGCACCAGATCCGGATTCATCTCCAATGCCTGAAGGCGTCGATAGTTATGGATGAATTGTATGGTGGAGAAAAGATTTTTTTGTCTGACATCAAACGGAAATTCAATCTGGCGAAAGACACCGAAGAACTTCCATTGATTTCACGTGTCGCACTGCATGCCAGAGCATTAAACTTTGGATTGATGAACGATGAACGCCAGCAGGTGGAAGCTCCGTATCCCAAAGATATGGCTGCGTTGATTCATCAGTTGGAGAAGAATCGCTAGGTTCCGGACCTGTTCGAAATCTATTTCCAATTTTCCTTCCGAAAAGTTTGGTGAACTGAGGCCGGACTGGTTTTTTTGCACCACCATGTCCACAAACTCCATCGAAGATATTCAGCACGAAATCGTAGAAGAGTTTGAATTATTTGATGACTGGACCGACCGGTACGAATACATCATCGACCTGGGCAAAAAAAATCCCGGACTTCCTGACACCGACAAGCTCGAATCCAACCTGATCAAAGGTTGCCAGTCGCAGGTTTGGCTGGTTTCGAAAATTGAAAACGGACAGGTTATTTTTTATGGTGACAGCGATGCCATCATAGTGAAAGGGCTGGTCAGCCTTCTGATCCGCGTACTTTCCGGACACACCCCACAGGAAATTTCGTCGGCTGATTTATTCTTTATTGAGAAAATCGGCATGACCCGCCATCTGGCTCAGACCCGCTCCAATGGCCTTCTTTCGATGGTCAAACAAATGAAGTTTTATGCTCTGGCGTACCAGGCTCAACAGTCGGCACATCCGGAACCTTTTAACACCTAACTCTTTACATCCGATATGATACGAATCTCCCAACGACCCGATGCCATTCTTCTATTGGCAGACGGGACGATTTTTCATGGCAAAGCGTTGGGCAAAAAGGGAACCTCTGGTGGTGAACTTTGCTTCAATACCGGCATGACCGGTTACCAGGAGATTTACACAGACCCGTCCTATTTCGGGCAGATTGTGATCCACACCATGGCCCATATTGGGAATTATGGTGTGAAAAAGGATGAAGTAGAATCTGATTCTGTCAAAATTTCGGGGATGATCTGCGATGGGTTTTCCACCATTTATTCCAGAGGTGGGGCTGATGACAATCTCGATACATACCTGGCGGAAAATGGAATTGTCGGAATTGCTGAAATCGACACCCGGAAACTGGTACGGCACATTCGCGATAAAGGCGCCATGAACGCCGTCATTTCATCTGAATTTACCGCTGGCCTGGAGCTGAACCAGAAACTGGCCGAACTTCCCGACATGGAATCGCTCGAGCTGGCCTCGCAGGTGATGACAAGTAAACCATGGAAAATGGGGCCGGAAGACGGACGGCGTGTGGCAGTTCTGGATTTCGGCATCAAGCTCAACATCGTCCGGCAACTCGCAGAGCAGGATCTCAACTGTCTGGTTCTGCCAGGAAACAGTCCGATGGACGAAATCGCCGCCTTTGAGCCCGAAGCCTATTTTCTTTCAAACGGCCCCGGCGACCCAGCCAGTATGAACGATGCGGTGGAGACCATCCAGAAAATACTGGCAACCGGAAAACCCGTGTTTGGCATCTGTCTGGGACACCAGCTGCTGGCCAGAGCGTTTGGACTTTCCACCTACAAAATGAAAAACGGGCACCGCGGTCTCAATCATCCGGTGAAAAACCTGATTACGGGCCATTGCGAAATCACGAGTCAGAACCATGGCTTTGCGGTGGATATGGAAAAACTGATGCAGCATCCTGACCTGATCCTGTCGCACCAAAACCTCAATGACCAGACGGTAGAAGGCATCCAACTCAAAAATGGACAGGGCTTTTCGGTTCAGTACCATCCGGAAGCCAATCCCGGTCCACACGATTCCCGCTATCTGTTCCGTCAGTTCAGGGAACTCATCGGGTAATCTATGCGACGGAAACTATTTCTAAAACACAGCTGATTGAGCACTACGAAAAAACATTGGGGGCCTATCATTTTGGTGGACGACTTATGATTATCGAAACACAATCAGCCTTAAGACTTATCAATCGATATTTTCCCAACCAATAGTATGAAAACAAAAAAAATAGAATTGGACGTTGACTTCATTGGTGACCAGGTTGGCTTGACAGCGACAGAAGAAAAAGCATTGAGTGATTTTTTCAAACAACGTAAATTGGAACGTAAGCCTACTTCGGCAAATTCGAATCGAAGAGCTCAACCTGATGCCAAAATTCATCCGTTACGACCTTAACAGACTGACGACCTGTGCATATTAAGCATATTTGATAAAAAGAATCCTGCTCAATTTGGCGTTGAGTTTCTATCCAAGAAATTCAGAGGTAGTTTGAAAATGAGTCACTTCGCTACCCTTACTTCTCAAACACGCTGGGCTTTCACAGAGAAATAGTACAGACAGGTTCTGATGTAAATTTTAGGCACTTTTTTAAACATTGAAGATATAAACACCTGAAGGCAGTTCAGTACGAAATATTGAATGGGCGGATTGCGATTAAAGCAATTGCATCAACACTTCACAATCTGCAAAATCAGATCCTGGTAAATGGAGATTTCCTCCCGATCTCCTGCATCGATGCCTTTGGCGTACCCGTCTGCGAGACGAATCTGGTGGAGAATGTGCAGAATCTGCTGTGTGGTAAACCGGCTTTTGGCGATTTTGTAGTCCTTCACAAAAAACGGATTCACACCAAGTAGGGAAGCCAGATCTTTGTCGGTCATGTTCGAATGCACATGCGTCTGCAGCACTTTCGTGAAATAGGTAAACAACAAAGCCGTAATCTGAATCAGGCTGGTGGACTTGGGATTGGCCACAAAATACTCCGCAATCTGAAGTGCCTTGGCCAGATTCCGGCTTGCCAGGGCATTCTGAAATTCAAATCCGTTGAACTCCTTACTGATCCCGATTTTTTGATGGATGATCTCCTTCGTCAGTTCAGTACCTGGCCCCAGACTGAGCTTCACTTTTTCCAGCTCATTGGCAATGCGGGATAAATCGTTGCCGATGTGGTCGGCCAGCATCTGAACAGCGGATGAAGAGGACGGAATCCCGACGGATTTCAAATGACTCGTAATCCAGTCGTTGAGCTTGTAGTCCGGAAACTTATCCGAATTCACCAGAATGGCTTTTTTGTCGAGCACACCTGAAAGCGATTTGCGGCCATCCAGTTTTTTGTATTTGTATCCAAACACCAGAATTGTACTCGGCACCGGATTGGCAGCATATTTTTCAAGAAGTTCCTGTCCTTCTTTGCGATTGAGGTCGCCGATTTCCTGGGCTTCTTTCACAAGAACCAGTTGTCGTTGGGCCATCATCGGGAAACGCCGGGCCTGCACAATCACATTGCCCATGGTGGTGTCTTTCCCGTAGATAATGAGCTGATTGAAACCACGCTCTGAAGGTTCCAGTGCATTTTCTTCCAGATAATCGATGATCCGGTCGATGTAGTATGGCTCTTCCCCCTGCAAAAAATACAGTGGGCGGAGAATACCTTTCGCCAGTTCGTCGAGAATGTTCTGCGGAGATTGTGCCATTTCGCTGCAAGTAAATACAGGAATTCTGATTTCGGTAATGTCGGACAATACCATCCAACTTCAAATCAATCTTTTATCCTCAAATCATGCCTTTCAGTAATGGATTGCGGTTCTTTTTCCACCTTTCTTGTGAATTTGAAACGGGTCGGTGTAGATTTGATTTTTACTCCATCGGTTGAGAAAGATATTCATCCTCTTCTTTGAAAGCACCGCCTTTGCGCTCGGTGCCCTTCGGGCCAATCTGCTCCGGACACTGCTTTCCCTGCTGGGTGTAACGGTGGGTATTTTTGCCATCATTGCCGTTTTTACGCTCGTCGATTCCCTTGAACTCAACATCCGCCAAAGCATGTCGTTTTTTGGAGACCGGGTGATTTATGTGCAGAAATGGCCCTGGATTTTTGAGAAGAGTTACCCCTGGTACAAATACGTCAACCGTCCTGTTTCCTCAGTCAACGACTTTCGGTTTCTGGAAAAGAATCTCCAGAATGCCGAAGCCGTAGCCCTTTATGCTTCCAAAGGAGACCGTCTTGTAAAACACGAAAACAACTCCATCGAGGGAATTAATGTGATGGGCATTACCTATTCCTTCAATCTGGTCAACGATGTACGACTGGCTGAAGGACGGTACTTTACGCCCCGCGAACTGGATGGCAACAGTCAGACGGCTCTCATTGGCGACGATATGGCCCAAACGCTGTTTCCAGGTCAGAGTCCGATCGGAAAGACGGTATCGGTGAAAGGCAAGAAGCTCACCGTCGTGGGCGTGATGATTCACCAGGGTGCCAACCTGATCGGGATGCCCAGCAATGATGTTACCTGCATGATTCCGTACAGCACCTTTACAGAATTGTACAAAATCAAAAACGGCTGGGTGGAACCGGTGATTGCCATCAAAGGAAAGGCCACCGATCCCAAACTGCAGTGGCTTGAAGGCGAAGTGCGGGGACTGATGCGCAGCCGGCGGGGACTTAAATCGTTTGAAGAAGACAATTTTGCGGTGAACCGTCCCGAACTCATCGCCAGTGCGATTACCAATATTTTCGATGCCGTGAGCATTGCCGGTGCCATCATTGGTAGCTTTTCCATTCTGGTGGGCGGCTTCGGAATTGCCAACATCATGTTCGTTTCCGTAAAAGAACGCACCAACCAGATCGGGATTCAGAAATCGCTGGGCGCCCGGAATTCCTTTATTCTCAACCAGTTTTTGTTCGAAGCCGTTTTCCTTAGTTTGATCGGTGGTATTGCCGGTCTGCTGCTGGTTTCATTGCTTACCTTCATTCCATCCGACATGTTCGACATCGTGATCACGGCCAAAAACGTCACGACCGGACTCCTTCTGAGTGTGGGTATTGGGCTTATTGCAGGGATTGCTCCAGCCATCAGTGCAGCGCACATGAATCCGGTGGAGGCGATTAGGAGTAAGTAATGATGAACGATGAGTTATAAATTATGAATGGGAATGCCGAATTCCGATTTGTGATTCGGGTCTTGAATCCAGTCAAAAAACGAACTGCTGGGTGAGAGTTTGAATGGGGGTAAAGAAATTGATTATGGGTTCGCATTGATTCAGGGATTTGGCGGCTTGGTTGTGCTGTTGTAGCGAGACCCATACCTTTGTTGTAAACCTGCTGTTTATTTCAATTTCGGATGGCTGTGCGAAACACGAGAAGCAAAAGTGGAAGTCTACCTTTTTTGTTGTTCATTCACATTTCTTATTTTTGCTAAAACGAAAACGATGTTAGACAAAGCAAAAGTCTTATTCACTGTCAATCAACTGTCCAGCCAATTTACGTTGGATGAACTTTTAGATCGGCTTATTTTTTTAAACAAGGTTGAAGAAGGACTGGAAGATATTAAGGCTGGTCGGGTGCTGAAGGAGGATGAGGCCAAAGAAAGGTTAGCAAAATGGCTGAAATAATCTGGTCTGAACGTGCCATCAAAGACCTTGAACAAATAGGGGACTACATTTCAAATGATTCTGTCCGGTATGCAAAAATTGTAGTCTAAAAGTTGTTCCACAGGCCCCAAACCCTGGCGAACACACCGTATTTGGGCCGTGTAGTTCCAGAATTTCAATTGGAACACATTAGAGAACTTATTGAAGGTTCGTATCGGATTGTTTATTCCATACGTTCTGATTTTCAAAACATTGAGATTGTCACCATCCACCATAGCAAAAAGGAATTTTGAACCTTTCCTGAAATCATAAAACCCGGAAACCAGTCGCATTGTTGGGCAAAGAGTGTTTACTTCGTCTGTGTGTTGACGAACCACCCGAATTCCGAGTCTGGCTTTGAAAAAAAAGCGGCCGGAGGGGTAGATCAAACCTATTAATTCTTTGAATTTTGAACTTGCTGCTTTGAACTCACACCAACCCGAAATTATGTGCGGTCTGTGGGAGGTAAAAACTGTCCGTGAATAAAAGAAAAATAACATTCCACCGCCTTGAGAGGGTTTGCTGGCATCTGATTATGTTTGAATAAAAATAACCGATCCTACAAATCCAGGTCTCCAAACCATGAAAATTCATTCCGGTAAAGCCGTCTCTTTTCCACAGCCGCTTGCTGGTATGCTCAAACCCTTCCGCTACCTCTACTTTGCCGGTTTCAGGGAGCGAGAAAAGCTACTGGAAATGTTGGAGGCCTTCAGCCTTCGTCCGGCTATGTTTGAACAAAGGCAGGCCGGTCTGATTATGCCCATTCCGTCCACAAAGGATTTCAGCGAATTCCGCTTTTGCGGTATGCTTCGGAACCTCATCCTATTACCAGATACCGAAAGCCGCCTTGATCTGCTCGCCATCCGGAATCTACCGCGTTGCTTTTTTCAACCCGACTTACAATTTCGCCTTGCCTGCCGGGAATTACTGCCCGATTATGATGGAAAATTATTGGGTCTCCGGCAGTTTTATGGGCAACCAGACGATCCGGCGGACATGAATTTTTTCGGGAGCCTCTGGATGGCAGACCAGGTTTTCGATGACATCCGGATTTTAGAAAGACCGAGTCTGCATGACATTGAGGTGAAAAAGCGTGAATTCCGACTGCGGCTCTGCAGCTTCCGGAATTGTTTCCGCTTCGAGCTGAGGGAAAAACAGGGAAATGCCTGGCAATCCGATCCCGAACTGTATCTGAGCAGCTATGAGTCGCAGGTACTGCTGTTTCTCATTTTCATAGCAAGAAATAACGGCACCCCAATGGCCGAACTGATGAATCTGCGAAGTTTTAGGGAAGCAAAAAGATCGTTCCCGCAAGTATGGAAATCGGTTGTCAAGCTCTTTATGCCCATTGATCAACCACGCTACCAGCATCGGACGTTCGACGATTCGGGAGAGGTGGAAGAAAAAGCTGCTTTTATTCGTGTCATGCAAACCGTAGAATCCACTGGTTTGTCAGCTGGTAGTCAGCGTGACCGTCTACCTGTTATTTTGGATGATACAGCATTGACACATCCGGCTTTTTCAATCAGCAGCTGGAATCTGCTCATCGGCCAATTTACCGAATGGATTTATCCCGATAAAGGCATCGAAATGCCCGTGTGATGCTAAAACCTTAAAGGGTAGTTGCCAGCCGTTCCATTTCCATCCGAAGGCGGATCAGAAAATCGCCAAGTACGGGATGCTCCTCCTTAAAAATGGTTTTTCGGAATGTGGTCTGCAGAAAATCGGGGTACTCCACATAGATGATAAAAATCTCAAAGTACTTTTTCAGCCTCTCGAACCAGGTTTGGGCCAGTTCTTCCGCGTCCAGATCTTCCATTCGGATAAGGCCCAGCTGCACCGGAACCGAAAGTAGTTTTTCAGGTGACTCAAAACAGGGCCGGAATTCCTGCCAGCCGAAACAGGGTATATACACCCCTGATCGCCATGGCCGGTATTCATCGGGGTAGGTCATTTTCATATTGAGATCGGTGCAGATGGCTGCAAATGCGCAGGAAACAAAAGCGGCTTTTTGCTCCACGAAAAGCAGGTCCTTGTGACAGTTTTTCCAATCTTTCCCTCCGAAGAAATAGGTGTTTGCATCGACCAGTCGTTTTCTTCTGCCAGACAAAAGCAGATGGTTGACCGGCTCGTATTGCAGCCTTTCCGCATCCACAAGAAAATTTTCAATGAAATAGGTCTTCAGCGACATGACACGATAAGCGGAACGTTTACAATTTGGTTTTTCGCTGATAGGTCGGGCTTGCTCCGTCGTATGCCTGGAAAATATAGGCGTATCCTTCCGAAGCTACCACCCAGTAGGTGTATTTTCCGGAGTTTTGTCCGGCCCCTGTCCGCAAATCAGGAAGTGCCTGGGCCGGGATGACCGAACGAATAAAGAAGCCTGCTGAAAAGAGCAGCATGGAGGTACCGGTGAGGAGGCGGAACCAGTTTTGTTTGATAAAGGAATTCATATTTTAGTCGTAATATTTTTTATTAGGCCACCTGTCGCAGTCCATTATGAAATCCGATGGGCAGGCTGTTTTTCTTTTTGCCTCCTCCTCCTTCAGAAGCGGCGAGTTTTTGCAGCATTTCCAGACTAAGTTCATGCCCAAGGGCCTCCTCAATAAAAGCACGGTACACCACATTCCGCCATTGTCCGCCAGTGAGTTCATGGGCAGCTGCCAGTTTAATAAGCCACTGATCATCAACTTCGGGCAGGAGGCTGCGCAGAATTTCCTGTCGGGCTTTCTCACCCGGATTTTCAAATTCCAGTTTGAAGGTAAACCGGCGGTCGAATGCCTCATCAAAATGCGAGCGTAGGTTGGTGGTGGCAATGATGATGCCTTTCATCGATTCCATCTGCTCCAGCAAGATGGTCTGCATGGTGTTGAGCATCTGGTCAACCGACGAGTTCACTTCCCTGCGCTTTCCGAGAAGTCCATCGGCTTCATTGAGAAGGAGTATCGGAGTGAGTTTGCTGCTGCGCACCGCTTCTTCGTAGGTCTTGAAAATGGCCCGCACATTCTTTTCGCTCTCACCAACAAATTTGTCCTTTACTGCACTAAGGTCAACTTTCAGAATCTGCCGGTTGGTTTTGCGGGCGAGCTGCATGGCCAGTTCCGTTTTTCCGGTACCCGGACCGCCTGAGAGGAGAATCGATAGACAGGAGGGCAGATTGCGCTTTTCCATTTTGCTGAAAAAGTGTTCAAGCGATTCTTTTTGCATGAGCTTCTCCAGAACCGTAATGTCGCGTTCGGCTTCCCCTGAATAAAAGAGCTTTACCTCTTTTATTTTCCGTGGTTGCAACAGGTTGAGCTCTTTCCTGTTTTGAACGGATGCCGGCGAAACGGCCTGGTCTTCAAAGAAGAAGTGCTTGCCTTTTTCGGTGAGTGCAATGATGAGGCTGTCGCTGTTGTCTTGAATGAGTTCATCCTCCACGATTTCAATCAGACCATCGCTGTAGATTTCCAGACATTCTACGAAGTTTCTGGCTTCATCCGTATCAAAGCAGGGAGCCTCTGGAAAAAGAACCTCGTTCTCTGGTTGGAAAATCTGAAAGCGGTTGCTTTCGAAGAAATATTCTCTTAGGCAGAAAAGCAGCGTGAGCTTGTCGACGGCATTGTAAGCGTCCATTGCTTTCCAGAAGCCGAAGTTTTCCGAACGTACCCGCACGAAGCGGAAAAAATTCATGGCATCTTCCGTACCAACATTCGCACGACTGATTTCCCGGAACGTGCTTCGGAGTTGTTTCGCGAGGCTTTTCCAGTTGCTGATGTCCTGCTTCTTTGGAAGAAGGCCAGCATCGTTGCGGCTTACGGCTTTGATTACCTGCTTGTTTACCAACATACTGCCTGAAGCATGGTAGCCCTCGTTATCGTACTGCATAAAATTGCGCTCCATGAGTTTATCCATGAACGGAATGATTTCCAGACTTGAGAAAAGATTGAGGTCCAATCTTTTGGCGTAATC